>CAZKJH010000153.1:0-7784 GCA_964553035.1 uncultured Lentisphaerales bacterium
CAATATTGAAACCAAGAACTTAATCTTGTAAATCTTGTAATCTTGTCTTACCAATTCGCGCTGTACAGAGTACTAGTGGCTAGTGAGATCGGTCAATTAGACCAAAAAACGAATGTGATTTGAATTTAGTGGAGTGGGTTGAGGACGAGGTTGAAGAGATGAGAAGAAAAGACTTTTCCACAAAAAACACAAAAAATCTCATAAATTCCTGATAAGAATTTACTCATTCTCTTGTGGGGTTAGCAGATAGAATTAGATGGATTGATTTTTCTCCCGGTCTGACGGCTGCGGATTCATCGACGGCGAAGCCGGGGAGCCAAAGAATTCGGCCATCAGGCTCTGCAAGCAACAGCACCTTGCAACGCCTGTCCCGCGGGATTTTTAAATTGGTGAGAATATCGGAAATCTTTTGTGTGATACCACTGCCAGCCGGTGAAATTCTGTCGCCAGCGCAAGGGTTTCGGAGAATAAGTTTTCGGGATTGGAAGACGGATGAAATACTGCAGGTCAAGGGTAATTCGAGCGGAGAAGATCGTTGAGGGCGTTGTACCGAGTTGCCATGAGAAACATGCAAATAGGTATTGTGGGTGTGTGCAGCAAGGCGCAGAGGGCCGAGAACGGTGTCTGCTGTCGGTAAGCAGATTGAAAGCGATTCAGAGTAGGCGGTTTCATCCGTGTCGGGGTCTGAGGAGGGGCGTAATATTTCAAGAAGACCGTTACATCGTGTTGCTTCCCATCCGGCACCGATTGTCGCCTTACGTCTTCCGCGCTCAGGACCCGAACAAAGCGATTCAATCCGGCTGACGGCAGTGAGCGTCACGCATTCTGTATCGAGGCCGGCATCAAAGAGCCAGGCAACAATCATGCGTCTAAAAATCGGACGTGGCTGTGCCATCAACATACCGACGTTCAGCGTTTCATCCGCATTTCGACAAGCGCTGAATTTCTCCGCAGCGAGGGCGTCGAGAAAATTGTTGTCATCGCGGAACAAGGACATTGACCGTAGTGCGGACGTGACGGCTTGAGGTCCCATAGCGTTTTCGAATGCAGTTACGACGCATTGGCGAATTCGGTTTCGCTGCATTTCGATATTTTCATTTGTTCCATCTTCGTTCCATGGTATCGACTCTGCCACAAGCCATGCGCAGATCTCGGCATGGCGAAGGTGAAGGAGGGGACGGATCAGCGGAACGGTTCCAGGGGCTCCTGCGAGTTGGCGAATTCCGCCTGCACCGCGGAGGCTAGTCCCCCGAGACAAGCGCAAGAAAAGCGTTTCAATCTGGTCGTCAGCCGTGTGCCCTGTTGCGATGGCAACGCAATGTTCTGTAAGCGCAGTTTTTTGAAAAAAAGCGTGGCGGAGTCTGCGCGCTGCCATTTCTTCAGATTCGCCAGTCTTTTTCGCCACCTCAGGAATATTTGCCCTGCCAAGAATGAAGCGCAGTTCGAGTTTCTCTGCCATTTTGTGGACGGCCTCGGCATCTGCGTCGGCTTCGGCTCCGCGGATGCCGTGGTGGAAGTGCGCAACGATCAGCGGGTGGTGCCTGGGGTCGCAGGAGCGGCAGAGCATGTTCAGCATCGCGATGGAGTCAGCACCTCCCGAGACGGCGACGAGAATTGCGCCGTCAGGAATCTCTGGAATCAGAACACACATGTTTTTAAAAAGAAAAAGAACGACACTCCGGTTTCGAACCGAAGCGCCGCCATCTTTTATGAAGTGAAGCGAGCGTCGCTGAACTTAGCGACGATAGAACGAGAATTCAGCGCGGCGGTTTCTGGACCAAGCACTTTCATCGTGTCCTGGATTAGCCGGATGCTCTTCGCCGAAGCTGGAGGTCTGGATGCGAGCGGCGGAAACACCCATGGTGATGAGCTGTTCGCGAACGGATTGTCCGCGGTATTCGCCCAGCGACATGTTGTATTCGTTGGTGCCACGCTCATCGCAATGTCCTTCGACAACGAGAACGACTGCTGGGTTGATGCGGAGGAACTCGGCAACAGCGGAGATCTTGGACGATTCGCCACCCGGGATGGAGTAGGCATCGTAGTCAAAGTACACGGGGAGGAATTCACCAGCGTCGGTGACGCGAGTGAGTGTTTCGAAACGTGTTCCGTCCATGGGAAGGTCGCCTTCTGCCCATGTGGAATCGATTGCGGTTCCGTCACCGATGCTACCGTCTGGGTAAAGATCCCCTTCAGTGTGTCCAGTTTTTTTTGTTGATCGGCATCCTGTCATCGTTGCTGCAACGAACACTAACGCGAATGCCAGTTTGAGGAGTGATTTATCTGAGCGCATTTTTCTTTTTTGTTTTTTTTGTTTTGCTTGCGTTTTCCGGGATTTCCGGGTTTGATTGCATCAGCGGATCGGGTTGTTGGTTCTCGACCAATAAGGTAGATACCAGTCACCCGGTACGGTGAAAAGCGGTTGCATGGCATCGCCAAGCGTGTCGATCACGACGAGCGAGCGCTTGAAGTTGACGGTGCGTGTGCAGACGAGGTGGCGACCGTCAGGTGCCCAAGATGGATCTTCGTAATCGGCACCATCGTTTGGACTGATGAGCTTGGGACTTGTTGTGCGAGGGTCAGTTTTGGCATCAATCGTGTAAATCTTGTAGCGTCCATCGGAACGACCGCAGAAGGCGATCTGATTGTCAGGCCCCCACTCGGGTGCATAACCTTCCCGGATTTCTGGAGAATAAATGGCGCGGCGGCCTTGTTTTGCGTGAACGTCCATCGTGTAAATGCGAGGAACCCGACCTTCATCGCTCACATAAACGAGACTATTTCCATCGGGAGACCACGAGGGGCTTGATTCGTTGATGGATTTGCTGGTCGTAATGCGCGTTAGTTTTCGCGTGGCCATGTTCTGCACATAAAGATCCACTCCGCCCGACTGTGAAAGAATCAGTGCCATAATGCTCCCATCGGGGGAGGCTACAGCTCCTTGATTCATGCCGGTATAGTTAGCAAGAACTTCTCGCCGTTTTGTGTTGAGATCCACCTTATAAACAGCAGGTGTTCCTGAAGTCCATGAGGTATAGAGAAAAGCGTTTTTCCCAGGAAGCCAAGTAGGGGACATGCATAGCTTATTATCGCTGGTAACCTGCTGGAGCCTAGCACCGTCTGCATCGCATACATAAACCTCGGAAGCACTGCCGCGGCGCCCAACGAGAATGATCTTCGATGAGGCCATTGCTGTTTTCTCGGCAATTTTGGTCACGAGAAAATCACTAAGCGCATGTGCAGCATCGCGAACTTGAGCGTGCGAGGTACTTATCGACCAATTGACCTGACGCATTCCCGCTATCGATTTGCAGGTGACTTGTGCTGCCACGCCAGCTCCACCGGACTGGACTGTGCCATCAAGGACGACTGATGCACTTTGTGCTTCTACGGGTATGAAGTAGCCCGAACGCGTCAGGTCGCTTTTTAAGACGGACAAAAACTCACGAGAAAGCGGTGAATTGTCTTGACGTAACGCAGTTAAACTGATGGTTTGTTTGCCTGCAAGCCCCGAAGTTCCCACTACGGTGATATCAGCTCCGGATGAGAAAGAGGCAAATAAAGCAACAAGTGAAATAAAAGCTACTCGGAACATAGATAAAAAAGCCTTGGATAGAAAAAATAAATTTCCGCACTTTTACGGAAGAGGATTTAATTATAGCATAGCAGAGTAACGGGATGCAAGGGCATTATGAAGACCGCGAACACGACCGCGAACACGACAAAGCTTCTCAGACCGTCAGGTGACTGAGTGTGCGGGTCAGGCTTTCCCGGCTTTCCAGCAAGGGCATATATTCCAAGCCAAAGTATCCGTTGTAGGCGGTGTGCGCAATCCGCTGAACGAGGAAGGGATAATTGGTCTCTCCGTCGTCTGGCTCGTGGCGACCGGGAATGCCGGCGGCATGGAAGTGTCCGATGCACTCGATGTTGGACTCGATAAAGGCCGTCTGGTTGCCGAACATGATATCCATGTGGTAGATGTCGTAAAGCAGGCGGACATTGTCCAGCCCCACCTCCTTGATGATCGAGACCGAATCCTCCCGTGAAGAGAGGAAGTAGCCGGGGTGATCCACTTCGGTGTTGAGGGGTTCGATGTTGAGGCGGAAGCCCTTGCTGGCCACGCGCTCGCCGGCGGCTCGCACCGTATCCACCAAGGCGCGCTTCTGTTCCGAATAGCTCCGTCCGGAAACGGATGGGCCGGTCGTGACGATGCCTTGGCGGCATCCGGCCGCCAGCGCATGATCTGCGAAGCGCTCGATCTGATCGACAAAACGCTGCTGGTTTTCTGTCGCGACGGGTGCCGTCTTGGGGTCGCTGGGGCTATTCAGCACGATGCTCACCAGTTCCACGCCGCAACTCTTCCCCGCATCGCCCATCTGCTTGAGCACGGCGGCATCGCCGCCCTGCCACGTTTCGATGTAGCGGTAGCCGCACTCGGCAATCCGCGCCACGCGCTGATCCCACGGCAGCTCTTTGAAAAACAAATCGATTAATGCGTCAATCTTCAGCATAGTTACTCCTGTCATGAATGTCTTAACGGCCGACAAGGCCAATAAAACAAGTTGTTTGCTCCTCCCTCTCCCACTGGGAGAGGGCCGGGGTGAGGGTTGCGGCCTCCGCTCGCATTAGAACAGCTTCGCCAGATCGGCCGTCAGTTTCGTGGCGAGTTTCGATGCCGCCCCGGCGGTCATGTCAGGACTGAGACCGATCGTGGCCAAGCGGCGCATGATCTGCTTCGTACGGGGACACATATCCACGGAATAGGCTGGCAACTTGTTGACGAAGGGGCACTTGAACGGGCAGCCTTCGACCGTCGACGTCTTCTGCTCCAAAATCTGCTCCCAGTTCCAGTAGACGTGCCAGTCGCGGACACCCTTAGTATCGCCGGCCGCAAGGCCACCGAGACCGATCTTGCTGGTGATGGCCTTGACGGCCTGCTCGGTGGTTTCGAATAGTATTCCCAGCGAGTAGCCGCAGACGCCCTCGGGGTCATTGGCTTCGACCCAGTGCGCACAGGAGGGCAGTTTCGTTTCGGCACGGATTTGCGTCCAGACGGCCCGTGTCCGCTCGTTGATCCAGTCCAGCTTGCGCAACTGAGCGATGCCGACGGCGGCGCACAACTCTGGCATGCGGTAATTTTCGCCACAGAACAGTTCGCCCGGCTGGCGCTCTCGCGCGAAGCGATCTGGACGCCAGCAAGCGGCCGCGTCATGATAGCTCTGGGCACGGGTGTAGAGCCAGTCGTTGTCCGTCAGCACCAGACCACCTTCGCCCGTGCCGATGACTTTGTAAGCGTCAAGGCTGATGCAGCCCGTGTCGCCAATGGTGCCGAGATAGCGGCCATGGTACTTGCCGCCAAAAGCCTGCGCGGCATCTTCGATGACAATCAGCTTGTGCTTGTGGGCAATGGCCATCAGTTCATCCATTTTTGACGGCAGTCCCAGCATGTGTACCGGCAAAATCGCCTTAGTACGCGGCGTGATGGCCTTCTCGACGGCGATGGGGTCGAGCGTCAGCGTTTCGTCGATCTCCACGATGACCGGGATGGCCTTGGCGACGACGATGGCCGAGGCTGAGGCGAAAAAGGTATAGGCGGGGACGATCACCTCGTCGCCGGGGCCGACCCCTGCTGCCACTAGGCTGGCAATTAGTGCGCTTGTTCCCGAGTTCACAGCCAGCGCATGCTTGACACCGACCTTGGCCTGCACCTGCTCCTCAAAGAGTTGCGATTTGCTGCGCGGATTGTAGTAGCGAAAGAAATTTCCAGCGTTCGGCGTGGGTTCCTCACGGTCGAGAATGGCTTGGATCTCGGCTTTGGCAGTAGCACTGACGTTGAAAACGTCGATGACTTCCATCAATTCATCAGTCGAGTATTTGACATAAGGTTTAGCAGGGGTGCTCATAGTTTTTCTCCAGGTTTGGACTTTGATAAAACACGTTTTTGGCGAGGCGCGGTGGCAGTCGGGACGCGCTGAGCCAGAATGCGGCGCATATTACCGCCGAGAATCGCCAAGAGGACATCGTCCGGTACATCAAGTGACAGCAGACGGCCAAGCTCCCAATCGAAGCTGTGTGCCATGGCGTCGGAGCCAAACACGACTTGTCGCGGATCGACGGTGCGTAGCGTCTCTTCCCACGAGCAGGGATTACAGAAACTGCCGCACCACTCCAGATAAACGTTCGGACACTCCCGTGCCAGAGCCTCCGCTTCGCTGCGTCCATTAGCACCGCCGCCGCTGTGGGCGAGTAAAAACGGAATGCGGGGGTAACGCCGCGCCAAATCGCGGAACAGTGCCGGTGTATCGTAGGATCCGTCCCAGGTATGCGAAAGCACCGGCAGCCGATGGCTGCTGGCGTACTGCCACATGGGGTTGAAGCGCTCGTCCGTGATTTTGACCTTCCAGTAGTCGCAGAGGGTTTTGAACCCGACGAAAAACGAGCCCGTAAAGGAGGCGTGGAAGTGTGTCACCAGCTCCGCAGCATAGAACGGATTGAAGACGAAATATCCTGAGAGACGATCCGTGTGCGAGCGCACCACATCCTCTAGCAGCACATTGCCTTCGACGGGTGCGCCTAGGAGCGCCTGCAGACCCGAAACGATGAACGTCCGGATGCCGATTCGATCCATCGCCCGGAGTGCGACCTGAAGCTGCGCATGCTCCTCGTGGGTTTCCAAGACGTAGCCGGCCGACGGGCCAAGGTGGCCATGGGCATCCACAATGTCGACTTCCGCCAGCGGTTCCCCCTCCAGAAAACGCGGCCATAGCGTGTTGGCCGTCCAATGCTGGGCAACGGACGGCGTTTTCCCAAGCCCCGTCAGACGATCCAGATTACCGTGGGCGATCTGGCGGCGCTGCGCGATGCTTAGTTCGGCCCGCGCCAGAGCAGCAATTGCGGCACCGTTGTGCGACTTGTTTCCGAGCCCGAAAACCAGACGGTCGGCGCCGAACTCCCGTGCCATTAGCTCGAGGGTGCCAAAGGTGTGCATACACGAAATGTCGCAGAGGATGTTCTTGCGGCGCCTCATGAGATCGAAGAGGATAACATGGTGCGGCCACATGGCCTCAGTCAGAATTAACGGGATATTAGGAAAGGCGTCCGTGAATTCGAGGATGTCGGCGACGGTGGTTTGATCGTGCCGGAGGATTATAAAAGGCTTGCGCGCCCGCAAGCGGGTTACCACCGGAGCCACTTGCATAAGACTGAGCCGAACTAAACTGTCGGCAAAGCGAAGTGCCCGGCAAGGAATCGACCCGAACTGGGCGATCAGGGCATCCAACCCGTTTCGTTCGTAGATCATCAGGCTCGTCACGGTCAGCGCAGGGAAAATTCGCCCTTCAGCACCAGGCGTCCGGCGAATCTCCTCCAGCATCTTGCGGTTGCTGGAGAGTGCATGGTTCTGGATGGACTCGGTGTTCCAGACCAAAGAGCGACTCACGCCCAGTCGGTCCATGGCGGCGAGCCGATCACTGATCTGGGGATACTCAGAAACGCCCGTGGACGGTCTGCCGAAGCTACCATTCACATCGAACAACTCGGGGACAGTGCTCATAAATTCTTTAACCTTTCACGCTATCTTTTAAGTAGCTCAATAATCTACTGTCGCTTAATAATCTACTTGCCATTATGCAAATTACAGAGTGGTTTACAAAAACCAATTCATAAACTAGACATTTTAGCCTCTTCTCTCAAAAATTGCAAGCACCAAAAAAACATGTATATCGAGCCGGCACGGCGATTTCATTTGACGCTGTTTCGAACTGATTAGATGCGGAAAACATTTT
>CAZKJH010000154.1:0-7751 GCA_964553035.1 uncultured Lentisphaerales bacterium
GAAGTGCCCACAGCAAGTCCGCATGCATCGGGTCTTCAGCCTGTACCATTTGACCATCCGCCAGCAGCACATCGGCCCCGATCAAATGATCGCAAGTGAGTCCGTAGTAGCCTACTAGCCAACCGATGCCGCCGCCGAGCGTGAGGCCGGCCATCCCCGTGTCACTTACGGTGCCAGTCGGTACCACCCATCCCTGTGCACAAAGTTTGTTGTCCATGTCGCTCAGCCGTGTGCCTGGCTCCACCTCCACGGTCTGAGTCGTTGGCGAGATGGAAATTCCTCGAAAAGGTGAGAAGTCGAGGACTATGCCGTCATCGCAACTCGCGAATCCTGCCACATGGTGCCCACCGCCGCGAACGGCGAGAGTAATCCGATGCTCAGCGGCGATCCGGACTACGTTCGCAAGCACGTCGGTTCGCAGCGTGCGGACGATGAGAGCGGGGCGCAGGTCGTGCATCCGGTTGTAAAGTAACCTCGATTCATCGTAGGTCGCGTCGGACGGGCCGACCCACCAAACATTTTCCTTTTTCAACCAGTTGACCAGCGAGTCTACCCAAGTCGGTTTCGGTGCAAGTGTCATGACCGTTTTCCTCCTGCGTGAGCCAGGACGTTCTCTACGGCCGCGTCGGTCATGCGGCTCCAGGTTCCCGCCGTCTTCGCGGCGGTGTGTGGGGTGACAACGAACTTGGCATCGGGCAAGTTGAGCAGCCCAAACGGGTCGTCGGCCGGCGTGGGGAGTGGCTCGATCCAGTACCCGTCGAACGCTGCGGACTTGACTTTTCCGGACGCCAGGGCAGTACGGAGGGCCACAGGGTCAACCAAGTGGGCACTGGCTGTGTTTACCAGCATGAGACCGTCGCGGGCGGCCGTCAACATATCGCTGTTCACGAGATGAGCCATCTCTGACGAGTACGCGACCAATAGGACGAGCAACTGAGAACGGCGGACGAGTTCATTCAGCGGCACGTACGTGAGACCCAATTCGTTCTCCACGGCCCGCTTCCGGGTCCGGTTCGCGTACACCACGGGGCAACCGAACCCCTGCCGGAGGACGCGTGCCACCCGCTCGCCGATCCGGCCCATACCGACGATTCCGACAGGCACGCGTGAGAGTTCAATGGTCTCGTTGAGCATCGCGCCACCACGTTTCGCCCGTTCGTTCTGGTCGAACAACTGTCGCACGACGCCGAGGATCATGCCCATTGTGTGCTCGACGACGGCAGCCGTCGCGGTGTCAGGCGTGTTCCTGATTGTGATGCCGCAGGCCACCGCCTCATGCTGATCGACGAATGCCTCAAAACCGGTGCCGACGAACGAAATCAACTCCAGCCGTTCGGCCCTTCGCAAGTCATCGGCTTCCAACCGCTCATCGCCGCCGAGTATGTAGGCGGTGATGGTGGGCAGCAGCTCCCGCAGCTCATCGGATTCAATAACTGCGCGGTGCAAGAGCTCGTAGCCAACAGCTTCCAGTCTGGCGATATGTGTTTGCGTAAACCCGGGGCCTGTAATCAGCACACGTCGCATAGCTTCCTCCCATCGTGGAGCGGTGCGAAGCGAGCCAAATGGGCGAGTCGCTCGACGGACAAGTCAAAACGGTTCTTGGGCTTGAGCATTGCCAGCCGAATGAACTTTTGACTTCGGTCGGCGTCTTGAGAATTCCAATAGAATTGTCGCCCAGGGAGCACGAGCAGACCCTGCGATGCAAAATTATGGGTCAACTCCGGCAGTTGGGATCCGGCGCACCCCTCTGCCACATCCAAACCGCTGCCGGCGATTGCTTTGCGAATCATTTTGCGACGATCATCGACCACATCCCACAGGACGGTCGGGAGGCCAACCGTGAGGTAGCGGCACAGGTGCCGTTCGAGAACTAACAGGGTCTTCGGCGAGGTACAGAGCCAAACCTCGTTGTAGATTTCCTTAACGTATGGCTCGAGGTCGGCCGAGCAAATCAGTAGGCTGGCCTTGAGTTCGTTTGCCGGGACGGCTTTACCAGTGTCTTCAAATGCGAGAAACGACACACCCGCGTCGGCGAGAATGCAGTAGTCGTCGAAGGGGGCGCGGTTGAAAAGCCGGAAGGAGTTGTCGAGCACTAACACCTTCCCGGCCGCCGCACAATGCGCCGCGATTCGGCGGAGCGTCTCCGGCCCGAGCGAACGGCCGGTCGGGTTATTCGGGTTCACCAGGAAGACGGCGCTGCCGCCGAGCGAAGCCAAGTAGTCGTCAACACGTCCGCAAGCTGAGGCAACCTCCAGTTCAACCTCGTCAACGGGGTTGCCGAGATGGACTTTGTGCCGCTTTAGGATGAGGGCTAGGTTGTCGAACGTCGGTTGGGTAAGATTGGTGACCACCCCCAACGCCTGCAAAACAAGGGCGACGATTTCGATCGACACAGAAGCCGACGGGCAAATCTTAAACTTGGCCCATGAACCCAAGGTCGGCGAAGCAACGACCGTGGCGAACGTGCTACGGAACCTTTCTTCGGCTTCCGGGATTGAAACGCGATAGCAGTCTCTTAATGCCAGGACGTTGTCTTCGACGATTTCGTCGAAAGACATAGCCTCATGAGTCGCGTGGCCGTCTGCAAAGTTAAGCGGCTCGGCGAGGGCAGCGATTTCAAAGTCAGTTAAAGTTCGCATGGTGACACCGTGAGCAATGCAAAAAAGCAAAACCACCCCCGGCAAAGCTGACGCACTCTATGCCGACTCTATGGATTCTATGCGGTAGGCAAAGGTGAGTCAAGCGTTTTTATTCGTGAATCTGGGAAATTGGGAATTACCCGACTAGCCCGTTGCATCAAAGCCAATCCGTTACGAGTGAGCTTCTCTTCTTCTGTTCATGGAATGGTCTGGTTTGGCCCAACATGCTCAACCACGAACAAAGGATTCGACCAACGCCACGCCGCTTTTGTTAGGGTACGGACGCGTTTCGACCCCAATCCGGCCGATCGGGGGGACTCGTACCAAAGTCTGAAAATCAACGGATACCGCACAAATCGTCGTCCTCTTGCTCCGATTTCGTCGCAGAATAAGCAGCAACCCTCACTGAAGGGGGGGTGGCTGCCCAGCGAAAGCCCCCAAATGACCAGATCTCCCTAGATTCTCGGAATCGCTCCAATCTTCAGCATGCTATAATGTCCTATAGATTCGGGATCGGTTTCCGCTATCGAAAAACCTCTAAGAACCGTATAATTTGACTTTTGTGACCAATCCCAGCACTTGGCATTGCCTATAGATCGCATAGATGAACAATAAAGAACGAGGTGACAAGCTCAAGGCGCTCCGGCATAAATGGGGATTAACCCAACCGGAATTGGCTCTGCTTGTCGGTTTAAGTGACAAGTACATTTCTGTCATTGAACGAGCAATACAGCATGTCCCAGAGGATACCTGGGCCAAAATTGACTCGCAGACAGCCAAAGGAGAAGCTGCCAACAAGGCTGAATTGGCCGAGCTACAAGCGAAGACCTCGAACTCTCTTGAAGCTGGCGAAGGCTCATCGGAGCTTTCTACCGGAATAGTAGATATCCGCAACAGTGTCCCATCTTCACATGACAAGAGGGACTTACGTTCACGATCGATTTCTAGCGAAATTACTACTACACAATCATTAAAGATAGGGATTCCACACTCCCCATTTGCGGCGTCACTCATTGCGTTGATGCACAGTGGGTTGCCACCCAGAATTGAAGTTGCAAGTTATTCCCAAACAAACCGCCAGGATTCCCCGTACTTTTTTGATAGTAATCGTAAAGCAATCGCTCCTAACGCATCGCATGAGATTTACTATGGTGCACCGATTCTCCAGCAACTTGTTGGACAAGACAAATTTGACGCTATTTTGGTTGCTCGCGATGCACATAAGGACCGCTGGCGAGGCTTTTTTCGTTGCGGAACAGTGGCGCGAGCCCATAGCGGCGTTTCTTTGTTGCTGTGCGAGGTGAGTAAAACTGCCGCCAAGAATTGCGATACAACGTGCGCTTCGAAGCTTTTGGCGATTAGTAAAACACCTGGCTTCGAGGAAAAATGGAAAAGTATTAAGTCGGGAACTCAGCAGGTTCCTGCTCTTTATATGCGAGGAACAGCTGCTGAGAATAGTTTGCCAGCCCTAGGGATCCAAAAGAAGCTTTTGCAGGTTCCGTTCAAGCACCAACGTGCCGAATTGCAATGGCAGCAGTGTATTGATATGGCCAAAGACCTCTCTGAAGAACCAAGGGGGCGAGAGACCAGCAGTTTCTTGGTCGTGTCGTGGGATCCAGCTTTTTCATATTTGATCCAAAGAATTCACGATTACAACAGATGTGATGATTCCACTCTTCATATTGACTTTGAATTTGGCTACCTGCACCACATCCCAGAAGATCTCGAATCTGTTACGTTACTTGATCCCGTTATCGATTTGCTTTTCAATCGCTCGAAGTACAGACTTTGGCGTAAGTCAGAGCTCGTTTCGGATCTTGCCGATCGACTTGAGCTCAAGTGGCAAGAAATTCGCGACGCTTTGACTTGCGATGCACCCATCATTTGCGAGATCGCGTCCTATCTAGGAATTCCGAGGGAACGCTGTTTCGCGGATATGAGGCAACATTCATTTGAGGTGAGCTTCTCACCACAATGGACTTACGATCGTTAAAAGCATTCAGGAGGCTAAGAAATGAAATCTATCATCACTCGGCGAGTATTTGCTCGCCTAATTCTCTTGCTAATCGCTACCGCAGTTGGTCGGGCCATATGGCTCCGGAATCTAGCCGAAACGAAGCCACAATTGATGTTTGGCCAGCTTCGGTTCAGCAGTGCTGTCTTGTTACAACTTGCCGAAAGAAATGGCTACATCGAGAGAGAGGGATTGGCATACCGTGCAGTGAACTTCCCAGCGGGGCCAGATGTTTTGAATGGCTTAAGAGCTATCTCTGGAAACAACATAGTCGCAGGTAATGCTTCAACGACTCCGATAGCGAATTGGATCGGCGCCGGCGGTAAACCAGTCATAATTGCATGCGTGTACTCATCCCATCGGCATGCGCAAGTTCTCACTTTTGCCAAGACAAATATTACAGTCGACCCGCAAACTTTAAAGGCAAAGCGAATTGGATTAGCCCGTAATACACTGGCCGACGTCTACTTAGAAACTCTTCTAAGTCGAGGCAGTATTTCGAAGAGAGATATTGTTCTAGTCGGGGCGAAACCGCCCGACTTAAAGTCGATGCTGTTGCGAGGAGATCTCGATGCTGCAATTATATGGGACCCATTCATCGTTCAAGCGAAGCGAGAGTATCTCGAGGGAATGAAGGAAAAAAAGTATCCTGATCGTGGAGAGCTATTATCACTAATAGACCCGTCTGTTTACCGTACAAGAGTGTTCGTAGTTACTTCCACCGATCATCTGGCCAAAAACCGTGCTAGTCTGGTGAAGTTGTTAAGAGCATTGAAGAACGCATCCGATTCAGTTGAAGAGGACAGAATTGATGCACAACGCAAGACCGAAGAGTGGCTTGGACTTGAGCAAGGCGATTTGACTACGGAGTTTAATACTGCAGAATATCGGCTGTCGCTTAATATCCCAGAACTGTCCAGCATCCTACGAACCGACCTAGAGTGGGTAAGCCAAGCTTTTCCGGACGCAGTAATACCGAAAGATCTCTCGCCATACTTTGACGCTTCATTGTTACGAGAAGTTGCTCCCGAGGTTGTCCGTAATTAACGAAGCTGTCTAACTGTAGTTCACAAATATGCGAAATCGTCATGCTGCTGAATTGTCCCGAGGAGCGATAGGCCTCATCGTTTTCTTTGCGGTCGTTGAAATTTTTGTCACGGTATCTGGACTTCCGCATGTTCCCGACATAGCTCGTGCATTTCTTAGTGGCTGGAAAACGGGGCCACTCGCACATGACTTGGCCGTTTCTGGGGCTAGGTGGATAACCGGTTGGATATTGGGCGCGTTAATCGGTGTGACACTTGGACTGGGGACTGGGCGAATCACTGCAGTGAGGTTCTTTTTAGAGTGGCCTTTGGTTTTATGTCGCGCTCTGCCATTCATTGGCCTTCTACCATTGTCTATCCGCTTGTTTGGACTCTCAGAGGCGGGAAAAATATTGCTTGTTACGTGGTCCGTTGCAGGTACATGCTGGCTTGTGGTTCACCAATCCGCGCGATCCATTCCCGAGGAAGTTCTTTGGCGATGTACATCGCTTGGAATTAAGCCAATGCGAAGGTTATTCTCAATTATTGTACCTATGTGTGCGCAAGGGATTTATACTGGCCTTCGAGCAAGCCTGAGCTTAGGGATTATTGTGATTGCGGTGGCAGAGCTCGGTGGAGTTTATGATAGATCGTCAGGTTTGTGGTGGTCGGAGGGACTCGGTTACCGCCTTTTTCGCTGCTTGGAGGAGGCTCGTGATGATCTCCTTCTTGCGACGATTTTAACCTTTGCGATTGTCGGCGTGATTGCTGACGTTGCATTCTCGACATGTTGGCATGTCTCAGTGCGATTTTACAACTGGGTCGCAAGACGAAAGGTATTAAAAAAAATTGAGTTGGTCAGTAAGCTACACGTTGACACGCCGGAACTAGATATACCGCTACCTTCTGAATTACATGTTTCGAATTTAAGCGCTGGATACAACGGCCAGTTTGTACTTGAGCGATTAACTTTTAGCGTGCCCACTGGCAACACCCTCGTCATTCTGGCGCCGAGCGGAAGTGGCAAAACAACACTGCTCCGTGCTATTGGGGGATTAAAAGACAAGAGTTTTCAATCAATCGGTCAAGTCACTTTTGGTACCGTTGGACTAAGCTTTCCCAATAACAGAGTCGGCTTGGTGCTTCAAGAGTCTCCAGTGTTTGGCCATCTCACCGTTTGGGATAATTTAGCTATTGGCGACCAAGTTAGGGCGATGGACTCGGATGCAAGAAATCGATATGTATGGTCGTTTCTTTGTAAGTTTGGCCTGCAGCAGGTCGCAGAACGCAAGAGCACGCAAATTTCAGTTGGGCAGCGGCAGCGACTCTCTCTCGCAACCGCACTCGCCAACCATCCCACTTGTATATTGCTCGACGAACCATTTTCTAGCCTTGACTATTTGAGGCGAAAGCAGTTCCAGATATTCTATCGTGAGATTGCTAAATCAGTCACATCAGTCTTTGTGACCCACGACTTGTCCGAAGCTTTGCATGTTGGTGATCTGGTTCGAGTCGGGCTACAGGCGGATGCGCCAGTCTTGAGCATTGATCGTGGCGACCTCCCCTATGAAGCATGGGAAGATTCAGTTGATTTCAGAATTACCCGACAGAAGCTTTTAAAAATCCTGGAACTCACTAGTTCAAAGTAATGAACTGGCGATGCAGAAACCAGGACAAATACATCTCGCAGACCCGTTCGCCAGAAACCTGAATTCAGGGCTGAACGAATTGCCGACGATTGTTCATCCCGGGACACTATGTCGCTGATCAACCAACGAAGCTCCACCCGATCCATGCCCACACGGCGAAGCATCTGGCCTTGGGCCAGCGACGCAGCGATGCTTCCAAACGACAACTGGCGTAGCCGTACTGCAGTATCAAGTCGCGATCATCAATCGTCAGTTCGATACGATGAGTCAACTTCGCCATCGCGCCACCCGTGCTTCACGACGACGCGTTCAGCGCTGCTGAGTCGTCAAGCGAGGCGACGTCGCCTCGGCTTCGCGGTACGGACGGATCGCCTCTGGGTGAGCCTTGCGCAATACGTCTGGGTGAGCGTACAGCGGCCTGATC
>CAZKJH010000155.1:0-7712 GCA_964553035.1 uncultured Lentisphaerales bacterium
CCTTCGTCAACGCCCCGTGGCTGTCGTGTGTGGTACACCCATCACCCGCCGCCGCCACGAACCTGCCATACCCCTGTCGCTAACCGATTACTTTTAACGCTTAGGAAGCGCTTGTTTTTTACGAGGAGAATGCGGTATACTTAATCCAATGGAAACACCCCTAAACACCCATGAAAACGTTGCTATGGAGGCACTGCCAACAGGACGTCGTCACGGCGGTTGCACGAGAGGGATTTTCGCTTTGTGCGGAGTAATGATACTAACAGGTGTCTTTCTGCTAGGGTACGCGGCTTCATACTGGGATGCCTCGGGGATGGTGAAGCGACTTCTGCTCCGGTCGCGGCAGCCAAAGGAAACGTTGAAGATCGCCCTCTGCCAATATAACACACGAATCAATAATCTCCCGTGGAATCTCGGCCATGCAATAGCATTAGCCGAGGAGGCGTTTGAACAGGGGGCGCACTATGTCATTCTGCCGGAGTTTTCGTTCAGCGGCATGACCGAACTGCGCTCCTTGCACAAATTGATCGCGGCCTAAAGGACGGGGACTCGACCGGCATGACAAACAACTTCGAGGCTGCTTCTCAAAGCATTGAGGACTATCGGAAAGCCGTTAATCTTGTCTAGAAGACCATGCAACTCTGAAAATACAAGGGAATAAACCAAAAAACAGCCCTTTCCAGCCATTCTACAAGGCGGCCCAAAGATATTTTCTGCCTTTCGTGTTGAATTCGCACTTTTTTACTAGATTTCCCCGACGCTATATGTCACAATGACTGCTCTTTTTGATTCGTTTCGTTTATATACTAAAGAGGAATACATGTCCGTCAAAGTCAGATTAACACGCACAGGCGCAAACAGAGATAACTGTTTCCGCGTCGTAGCAACCGATACGCGCTTCCCTCGGGATGGTCGCTTCATTGAATTACTCGGATGGTACGATCCGAAGAAACCCGGCAAAAATTTCGGCATCAACGTCGAGCGTATTCAGTACTGGAAAGGTACTGGGGCTCAGTTGAGCGATACCGTCTGTAGTCTCATACGCCGCGAAAAGCTTGCGGCAAAAGACGCGGAGTAATCACGCTTCCCCAGAAAGGAAGCCGCAAAGGTGAGTAGTCAGGACTGTCTGCAGATCGATATCGTCACTGTTTTCCCAGAAATGCTTAACGGTTTTCTGGATGCCAGTATGCTCAAAAGAGCGGCGAATCTCGGAGCCGTGAAATTCGGATTGGTGAATCCAAGAAATTTCACCGATAATGCAAGACGAACCACCGACGACAGACCCTACGGCGGCGGACCGGGGATGGTGATGCTCGCAGATCCGCTTCTCAAAGCCGTCGAATCCGTTTCCACAACCGAGACGAAAGTCGTCATGATGACGCCATCGGGAAAGCCCTTCACGCAGAAAGATGCGCACCGCTTAGCCAAAGAAAAGCATCTCGTTTTCATCTGCGGCCACTACGAAGGTATCGACGACCGAGTCAGGCAGCTCTTGCAGCCAGAGGAGCTTTCAATCGGAGATTACGTGCTCACAAACGGAGTTCTTCCAGCAGCCGTCGTGGTGGATGCCGTCGTGAGGTTGATTCCGGGAGTTTTGGGTGGAGAAGGCGCAACCGTCGATGAATCTTTCGAAACAGGGCTTCTCGACTTCCCACAATTCACAAGACCCGTCGAGTACAGGGAATTGCGAGTCCCAGAGATCCTTCAAAGCGGTAACCACGCAGCAATCGCTACGTGGAGACTCAAAGAAGCCGAGAGAATCACGCTGGAACGAAGACCGGATCTGGCAAGCCTGATGGGCCTGCCACGGGATGAGACGAAGGAAAAGAACAGAAAAAAGGACCGCCGACATGATAGGCGGAACATCAACCAAGAGAACTTGGCTTGCCTCACGGACAAGCCGTCTGCGGAACCCCTGAAGGATCCCGCACAGGAGAGAAACTGAAATGAGCAACGTATTAGATCAGATCACAGCCGAAAGCCTTAAAAGCGACGTAACCCCCTTCGCCGTCGGCGATGGTGTCAAAGTTTCCATCAAAATCAAGGAAGGCGACAAAGAGCGCATTCAGATTTTCGCAGGAACGGTTATCGCCCGCGATGGCGATGGCGCTAACGAGACCTTCACTGTTCGCCGCCTTTCCTTCGGCGTCGGCGTCGAAAAGGTTTTCCCAGTGCACTCCCCGTACCTCGTTAAAATCGAAGTTGAGCGCTCGGCACATGTTCGCCGTTCCAAGCTTTACTATCTTCGCGACCTTCGCGGCAAGAAAGCCCGCCTCCGCGAAAAGCGAAGCTAATCCCGCTTCAGCCTCAGCCGATTCAACGAATCAAACACCAGATGCCAACGGAACCCCTTGGCGTCTGGTTTTCGTGTTATCTTGAAACAAGTCGCTAATAGCTAGTCGCTAGCCAATTATGAATTACGAATTACACGTTTTTCTCTTTTTGTGTTCTTTGTGGCGAAACCTACATACGACCAATTTCTTGTGACCCCACTGACCGAATTGACCTGATTGACAATCTCGCCCTACTCCCTACGCCCTACTCCCTACTCTCTTCTCCCTACGCCCTACTCCCTACGCCCTACTCCCTCTCTCTCAATGCTCA
Source organism: uncultured Lentisphaerales bacterium (assembly GCA_964553035.1). Taxonomy (GTDB): domain Bacteria; phylum Verrucomicrobiota; class Kiritimatiellia; order RFP12; family UBA3636; genus JBBQIY01. The sequence continues at coordinate 2,605 of CAZKJH010000155.1, forward strand.
CTTTCGAAAACCAGTTCTGGATGCAAAATCCCAGATCACGCCTTGCTGGCATCGACGAAGCAGGCCGTGGGCCGCTTGCAGGACCCGTTGTCGCCGGAGCCGTTCATATCTCGCAAGAATTGGCCGAAGTCCTGTATGCCGATAAGCTCGCAAAGCTAACGGACAGCAAGAAGTTGACCGAAGTCGACCGAAAACGCTTCTACGAAATCCTCACGAGCACCCCGGGCGTTGAAGTCGCTGTCGGCATCGCGGATCACGCCGAAATTGATCAGATCAATATCCTCCGCGCAACCCATCTGGCTATGGCTCGCGCTGTCTCTGCTCTTCCCGGTGGAATTCCGCAACATGCGCTTGTCGACGGCCTTCCCGTGAGCGGCCTTCCGTGCCGGTCTACAGCCATCGTCAAAGGCGATGCCAAAAGTTTCCTCATCGCTGCCGCCAGCATTGTAGCCAAGGTCACTCGAGACGCCATCATGGATGATCTCGATGCCCAATACCCCGAATACAGCTTCGCTAAGCACAAGGGCTACCCCACGCGGGCTCATCTCGCCGCTCTCAAGGCACACGGTGCCAGCCCCGTTCACCGACAAAGCTATGCCCCCGTTGCGGCACTCCACCAGCCCTCGCTATTCGAGAGTTGATATTTTTTTTAAATGAAAATTTCTTTACCACGAAAAACGTGGGCGACGGCACGCTGTACTGCACAGTATCAGATCCGGTTTCTATCGGGTTTCTTCTCTTTCGACTTTGCTAATCCTCTTTTCACCGCTGCATCGTGCGCTTTGAAATTTGCTATCCATTTATCATCGAGCAGTGTCTTGAAGAACGCGAGCTATCCTGAAGCTCAAGCGTCCGCACCCGATGGGATTCGCCGATAATTTCGCCTGCTGGTATAAATTCCATATCACCGCCTCGCTTCCATCATCGGGCTTTGCGCATCAAGGCGGATCGGTCGGAAGCGGAACTTGATGTCGTACGGCTTGATCTTCAATTTGTACTGCTCCTGAGATCCAGGGCCGCAAGACTGCGTTCCGATTCCATCCTGAGCGATGTCAAGATTAAGCGTCACGAAATCCTCTCGTACGAGGTCTATTGTATGGTTCGCTTCGGTCAGGTTCTTCTGCGTGTACCAGCTCGCGCTGAAGTTGAAGCGCTTGTCCGCCGTAACTAGGAACCCTTGTCCGCGCTGATCAGAAAACGCCGCCCAGCGGGTATCCGTACGGTTGCCGTTCTCCTGCGGATAGATGTAGTTAAAGAACAGCGAATCAACAGAGGCCATCCAACGTCCGAGCCGAACGCCATCCTTCGTGTCGCTATAGCTTTCACCTGGGCCGAGACCGTACCATTGCACATGATCCTGCGTGCCCGGCAACGCCATCTGCAAGCCAACGCGTGGCAGGGTCTCACAGCGCCACGGCCCGACCGGCGTGGCCACATAAACAAGCTCCACATCGCCATTCGGGAAGATCGTCCAATCGTAGGTGCATTCAACGCGGCTTTTCACAACAGGCCCGCCAACATTCGTCTTGACCACGATGCGTTGCGCACCCTTTTTGTTTTTGGCGGGTTTGGCAATCTCGAACGACACCAGCTTGTGGCTCAAGTCCTCGAGTCCATTGCTACGCCATTCCTTGGCAACGCCGCCACCGCGCCGCCCGCCATCATTATCGGTCGGTGCACGCCAGAAGTTTCCCTTCGGCCCTGTCTCAACCATGGGCATTGAGCTGATTTCCCAATTCACCATCAAACCGGTAGCGCGATCAAATGCAATCGCAAACTCTTCGCCTACCAACTCAACACGTCCGTTCTCTTCAAAAATTTCTAGGTATGGACGCTTGATCACAGGGATTGGCGCGGGCACCGCATCGCGCAACGCGAACTGCGTCCAGGCTACTTCGTGACCGCGCTCAGCCCACAGCGTATTACCCGCCAGTGTGAAGACAAACTCGAGCACGTAATCACGCACTTGGCAAGCCGGCAACTTCAGGGGAACCGTGATCTCAACAAAGGAACCGGCGGCTACGTTGGGCAGGAGGATCATGCCGGATTCAATCGTCTCGCAATCGGCGGAAAGCTTCCATTCGCATTCTAGTCCGGACAGCGATGAAAACTCGAAACGGTTCGTGATGCGGTATTTGTTCTTTTTGATGTCGATCGCTTCAACCAGAACCGGCTCATGAACCTTCTTCAACTCGACCATGGCGGGTGAGGGTGTACGGTCCGGCATCACAAGCCCATCGCAGACGAAGTTCGAGTCGTTCGGCTTATCACCGAAATCGCCACCATAGGCATAATAGGAACGGCCATCCTCTGTCATCTTCGGAATGCCGTGGTCACACCACTCCCAAACGAACGCACCGCAGCAGCGCGGATTCCCACGGATGGCTTCCCAGTACTCCTTCACACCGCCAGGGCCATTTCCCATGGCGTGGACGTACTCACACAGCACGAACGGCATCTTGCCGTACACCTCTGGGAGTAATGGGACCTCCTTCACGTGTAGATAATCGAAGGCCTTCTTCTCGAGCGTTGCCTCCCCGATCGCAACAACCTCCTGTTGGGATGCGTACATGCGGCTGTACATATCCGCCACAATGCACGAATAATCGCCCTCATAGTGAATCGGACGTCCAGGATCGAGTGCTTTAGCGGCATCACGCATCTTGATGTGATTCACGCCAAGCCCCGCCTCATTCCCGAGCGACCAGATAATCACAGAGGGGTGATTACGATCACGGATAACCATCCGACGCATACGGTCAACAAGTTGCGCTTCCCAGTTTGGATCCTTAGTCGGACTCCCTGTCCACGCCATGTCGTGCATTCCGAAGCCATGTGTTTCCAGATCACATTCATCAATAAGATAAATACCATAGCGGTCGCAGAGATCGTACCACCGTGTATCATTAGGGTAATGGCTCGTCCGGACGGCGTTAAAATTGTGCTGCTTCATCAGCATGATGTCCTCGACCATGCTCTCGAGCGGAACCGCACGACCGAACTCCGGATGCGATTCATGGCGGTTCGTTCCCTTAAAGATGACGCGACTGCCGTTAACCAGCAAAACGCCGTCAACGATATCAACCTGCTTGAAACCGATGTGCATCGGCACCGCCATCGAATCGCCGCCTGTGCCCGTAACGTCCACAATAAGCTTGTACAAATAGGGGTCTTCAGCAGACCATTGGCGCGGGTTCGAAATATCGGTCTTCAGCGATACCATCGAACTACCGCCAGCCTTCACCGAAGCACTGCCGGAAAGCATCGCGACGGTATCACCATTCGCATCGAACAACTCTGCCTGAACCTTAACACCCTTCGCCAACACCTTGCTGTCATTGACAAGTTTTACTTCGACCGACAGAACGGCATTCTTAAACTTTTTATCGAAAACCGTTGTTGTGGCAACATCCTCAGCACGCACCTTCGGCGTGGCGATAATGGACACGTCACGGAAAATTCCGGACAGCCACCACATGTCTTGGTCTTCAGCATACGTGCCTGCGGACCACTGCCAGACACGCACGGCAAGCACATTTCGACCTCCAAAAACAACGCGCTTGGTGATATCAAATTCAGACGGAAGGCGGGAACCCATCGCCATGCCTACGTACTGACCGTTTAGATAGCATTCATAACAGGAGTCCACGCCATCAAACCGCAAGCGAATCGCCTTCCCGTCCCAAGCCTCAGGGACATCAAAATCCTTGCGGTAAGTTCCAGTCGGATTCTCATCCGGAACGTAGGGAGGGTTAACATGAAAGGGATACTGGACGTTTGTATACCACGGCTTGCCGTATCCAAGACACTGCCACATCGATGGCACCGGAATGGAATCCCAATCATCGTCTGCGAAATCAACATCATAGTAGTCCTGCGGAGCTAAATCGGGCCTCTCAGCAAAATTAAACTGCCACTCACCACCCAGCATGCGCACCAGCGTAGAATCACCAGGTCGGCCCCATTTTGCGGAGGCGGAATCTTCAAAAGGCGTGAACCATGCACGCGGTTCAAGGCGGTTGACTGCGAAATTCTGCGGGTCTTCCCATTTTTGCATCATGTCCTTCTTTCTTGGGGCTATTCAAGAGACAACCCCGCCAGAATTTTTCCAGACGGGGTTATAAAATGAGTGGCTCCGGTGGCTGGATTTGAACCAGCGACCAAAGGATTAACAGTCCTCTGCGCTACCACTGCGCTACACCGGAATAAGCAAGTTCCCATAACGGGAAAGCAGGCGAAAATTTATCACAAAAGCAGGTGTGATGTCAACAACAATTCTCAAAATTTTCGCGCTTAATTTTACGCTAATTTTTATGCAGAAACCAATATTTAATAACCCAGATTTATCTTAACCTAAAAGCGTAGGTTGACTTACCTCAATTCGAGCAATCGCCTCAGTGGTAACAGGATACCGCTGTTGTGTTCAACTGTCGCGCAGTTGAACACTCTTCTTGCAACGTGTTGCCGCTGAGGCGATTGCAATGCGCGAAGTTGTCAACCTACGCTTTTAGGCTTAATTAGATATGACGACTTGACACCTTGACGCGTTGATACGTTGACGCAGGGCTCGCCATGCCGACAAAGCTAGCGGGAGAAGTAGCGAGTTGCGAGTGGGGAGTTGCGAGGCGCGAGTACTTCGCAATCCCGATTTCGTCGTTGTGTCGATGCGTCGATTTCGTCGAAAACTCGCACCGAGCTTGCGGCAGTCTCTGTAGCCGGATTCGGTGAACCCGGAGGTGTCCGCGATCACCGATCGCGGCTACAGGAGAAGCGGCAATTTACCGCGTTGATACGTTGACGCAGGGCTCGCTATTACGAGAAAGTTAGCGACAACGCTTGCGACAAAGTTTCAAGTCCTGCGCCCTACGCCCTCCCCTTGCCCCATTCACCCATTCACCCAAAAAAAAGACCCTTCCGGGAAGTGTGTGGGATTTTTTCGAGATGGAATTTGCCTTCAAACTTTGTCGCAAGCTTTGTCGCGAACTTTGTCGTGCAGGAGAGGAGATGGAATTTGCCTTCAAACTTTGTCGCGAGCTTTGTCGCGAGCTTTGTCGTGCAGGAGAGGAGATGGAATTTGCCTTCAAACTTTGTCGCAAGCTTTGTCGCGA
>CAZKJH010000156.1:0-7546 GCA_964553035.1 uncultured Lentisphaerales bacterium
CTCCAACGCCTCGACCAACCGCTAACTTCCACCCCTTAACTTAACACCTATGCCCTCCTTGGGAGCCTTGTCCGATCTCTCACGCACCTCTGGCACCTGTTCCATCCGTCGTGTACGGAAACGTTCTGAGCGGACTTGGTCGATTTTTTTGATTTGCTCTTCAGTCAGCTTGCTGCGTAAGATCAGCAATTTCGAAATCTGCATCTTGGCTATTTCGGCGCGAGTACTCCAGACCTTATCCACTGCTTCCATGATATCCGCCTCAGATGCGTTAGCGACGAGAAGCTTTGCCTGATTTGCCTGAAACGCCCCAAGCGCATCACGCTTGGCATCAACCTTCTCGTCGATGATCTGGAAAGCGGCAGCAATTTCCTTGCGCACGGCTGGATCCAGCTCAAGCTGTTCACAAATCTCAGGATCCTCAAACATGCGAAGCATCATGCTCTGCGGACCGACATCATCCGGTCTGTTAAATTGACGCAAATTCTGTCTGCGATCTTCGTCGCGTGGGCGTTGCTGACGTGCTCCACTATCCTTGGGTGCTACCCGTTTCGGTTCCTTTGCAACGGCTTCTTGTTTATCCTTCGCGCATTCTTGTGTAGTTGCTTTCTCCGCTTCTTCGGCGAAACTGATCGCCATGCTCGCCACCATAAGGGTTGTCATCACTAGTTTTACTAATTTCATAAAATTTCTTTTTTTAGGGTTTAGTTTTTGGGGTTCTTTCATAGAACGGATGAACCGTTACAGATATTGTAATGGAAAGAGATGCTTCCAGATTTATTCGGCTTAGACATCGATGTTGATGATCTTGCGAATCATCAATGCACCGCACATCAGCATTACCGCGATGAGCATGATCACCACAATCCCCACCGTAGAGTGCAAAAAAGGCTGGATCATTCCAGGCTGAACGATATTCAGCACAATGCCAAGACAGAGAGGCATAAGACTCAGCACAATACCCTGAAGCCGGCCCTGTGCCGTTAGCGTCCTAATCCGATTCTCAATCCGGAGCCGCTCCTGAATCGTATGGCTAATGTTAGAGAATATTTCCGTCAAATTGCCACCGGTTCGGCGAGCCGTTTCAATGGAAAGCACAACCAGCGTCAGATCGTCGCTTCCCACACGCTGCTCCATGTTGCGCATCGCCTCCTGGAAGCTGACACCTACGCGAGTCTGATGCAACAGCGTGCCGAACTCTTCAGAGATCGGACTTTCGCCATTTGCGACAACATGCTCAACCGCCTGGATAATACTGAAGCCTGACTTTAGCGCATTTCCCATATTGGTAAGCGCGTCAACAAGTTGGACATTGAAACGGCGACGACGACGTGTTCGCAGAACAATCAGCATCTTAGCCGGCACCATCAACATCAGCGAGCCCACAAGTAACGCAATGGCCATCCGCACCAGAATCGCCGATGCCGATCCTCCCACACCGCCGAGAAGCAGAAACATCAGTAAGGCAACAAGCGTCGAGCAGATCCAACCGATTTCTGCGATTCGCCGCGGTGGGATGAAAAGAAAAATATCTTCAAACTGCCGAGCGGTTTCGGATGAATAGGTTCCGCCGTATACGTTTGCTCCTGAGGCAAAGGCGCCTAACGCAACAACAGACAAGCCTCCAAAGCAAAGGCCTGTGAGCACGATAACGGCTATTGTAATCAGATCTGGCATTTCAAAGCACCTAGTGTCCACACGTTCAATTGAATTCGTCGCAAAGTGTACAACAAAGGCATGAACATGGCAAGCCTACGCGACAGCCTACGCGGGGCCTTCCATGAATTCCCAATCAGAAAAACATAACAGCCTTGATCACGCACAATTTATAAGTCTGAATTTGTAATTCGTAATTTTCATCCCCCTATCCTAAGCCTAAACTTTTTGTCATGCCGACAACAGGGAGAATCAAGGCCAATGCCATCACCAACACAAAAATACCCACTAGGGTCAAAATGGCTGGTTCCAGAAGCGCAAGACGGCGTGTGAGCGCACGATCCCACTCTCGCTGGAGTCTTTCGGAAGCAACATCAAGCATCGTCGAAATGCAACCGCCAGCTTCACCGACACGAACCCATTCAGCCAATTCGTGGCCGAACATAGGCAGTTCGCCAACTGCCTGCGAAAGACTCATGCCGTTACGCACTTTCTCGGTTTGTTCTGCAACGCACTGTGTAAGCCAAGGATGGCTTGTTCCAGCACCCGCAATTGGCAGGGCCGACACGAGGGGCATGCCAGACTCTGACAAGACGGAAAGAATCGAGGCGAAGCGCATGCCAGCAAGTCCCCGAGCCGGCTTCATAAAAGGAAGACGAAGCAAAAATTCATCGACCCGAACAGCTAAAGCTTTGTCCCTCCTCGATAATTGGAGGGCACCAACACTCAGGCATACTCCTAAGAACGTAAGACCAGCGAAGACTCCTACGAAGAGCTTTGAGAAGGTGATTAAGATCGTACTAACCCGTGGCAGTTCCATCCCCGATGATGCCAACATCGCCATCGTTTTCGGAACTACAATGCCCATCATAATTCCGCCAACCAGCAAGCCGAGACAGAGAATGAATGCTGGATACACGAGTGCGGAGCGCATTTGATCCCGAACGCCTTCCTGTGCGTCAAGAAGCTCCGCGAGACGGAACAGCATGGAAGGCAATGTGGCCGAACGCTCAGCCGATGTCAATGCTGCACGCTCGTAGCCACTAACTCCATGACAAACTTTACAGAGAGAATCCGCAAGGCCCGCACCTTCACGAATGTTTGAGTCGACGGAAGAAAGCACCGTTGCAACAACTACATCATCGGACTCCATCATCAGCGAAAGTGCCCGGTCTAGAGGCAAACCAGCTCCGAGGAGCGCACCGAGTTCACGATACAGAGCAGAACGTCGAGAGGTCCGCAACGCTAGAGTAACGTGCAACGGACGGATATGCTCGACGAACACGCCAGTCTCTAAAAGCTGGCGAGACGCTTGTTTGGTACTTCCCGATTCCACTCTGCCACGGCAGGAGGTGCCATCGGTCTTGTATCCGCTGTATTCGTAGGTTGCCAATGATCGATCTGCTCCACTATGGGAAGAGCAGCCCTTTTGCCGTCTCGTTCCGGCACTCAGAACCAACAAGCATTTCAAGAATCGCAAGTGCGAACTCCATGGCTGTAGCAGGTCCTGTACCGGTAATGATATTGCCATCACGTACCACGTTGCAACCCGGCATAAAGACAGCATCAGAAAAATTCACTTCCATTCCTGGATAGCAAACGACTTTTCGCCCTTTCAGGATGCCGGCTTCTTGTAGTACGACAGGAGCCGCACAAATCGCACCAATGAACTTGCTATTCTTGTTAAAGTATTGAAGTGCCTCCAAAACTCGGAGATCGGCTTTTAGGGTTCGCATGCCCACCATCCCCCCAGGCAAGACGATCATGTCCGCAGACTCGACCTCGCCATCCTCCCAACTTGCATCAGCAACGAGTCCGATTTTGTGAGCACCTTCGACATCAATGCCGAATTCATCCATTGAAAGAGAAATCACCTCGACTCCGCCGCGCCTGAGCACGTCGATAATGGTTATAGCCTCCGTCTCCTCAACACCATTTGCCAGAGGTATCATTACGCGCATATCAAATTCTCCTTTTCAATTTATTGTAAGTTAGATCGAGTAAACCGTTTGGCGATCTGCTCGAAGAACGTTCCGTGAAGCAACGAACTGGGACACTTTGAATAGCAGAAGGTAAGCCTACTCTCTGGAGGGATCGACCCTTCAAATTCAAAGGCGAGCTCAACGGCTTCACCAACGCTGAATTCTCTTTTATAAAGGGAGGTTGCCGCGGCTTTGTCTTCCAGCGTAGCGGGAACAATTTTACATTCAACATCAAACTTTTCGGCGATACCGATAAGACCAGCAGCACCAAGCTTTTCAAGTGCATCGAGTCCACCGACATTTTTCTTGAGATTCTGCTCCAATCGAAAGTTGTAGGCCAAAACTTCTTTGTCATCTTTAATGACATGCACCTTTCCCGCCACATCGGAGGTCAACGAATCTGCCTGCTTTTCTGTCAAATTCATCGTATTAAAATAAATCCGCATCCCTGTAGAACGGAAGCGAATTTCGTTAAAAAGTCTTCGGTTTAAACCCGCTTTGACAGGTCCACCATCCGTGACGATCGCACCGAGTTTCGTCCAAGGATTGCGAGCAAGCTCATGAGAATTTAAGAGCACCTCAACAACAAACGGCAAGGCGCACAGCACCACAAGACCCAGAAAAATTTTAGAAAGTCCACGAAGTATGTTCATCGCTTTACCCGTCCTGATGCATTGCCCTTCATCAGTGAAATCACGTCATCGACACTACAGTAATTGTAGTCACCGTAGACCGAATGTTTAAGACAGCTTGCGGCCACAGCAAAGGACAAAGCCGTCTGCAGCTCCGCATACGCATCGCTATTGAACGCATAGATAAGACCAGCCGAGAAAGAATCACCGCCACCGATACGATCAACTATATCACAGATCTCATAAGGGCGATACTGCCCATCAGCATTAACAGGAGCAAAATAGGACTTTGCCGCAGTGACATCGTAGAGCATAGCACCCCAGTTATTGTGGCTAGCCGAGAGACTCTCGCGGAGCGTGATGGCGATCTTCGTAGCTTTTGGAAACTTCTGCGAAAGTTTCTTCGCCACCTCGGCATAAGCTGCCACGTCCAGTTTGCCCGACTCGACAGAAGTCTTACCCGCAGAAATACCGAAGACATCGGAAGCATCCTCTTCATTGCCAACAATTACATCCACAAAAGAAACGATTTCCTGCATACATTTTCGAGCAAGCTCCTTCTGAGAAACACCCTTCGACCACTTCCAGAGCTTTTTACGGAAGTTTAAATCGCAGGATATTTTGATGCCCTTGGCAACTGCTTTTTCTGCCACTGCGAGTGTCGCACGGTATGCCTTCTCTGAAATCGCGGGCGTGATTCCTGTGAGATGGAGCCACGTAACGCCATCGAGCATGGCATCAAAATCGTAATCGCCCGCATCCGCCATTGAAATTGAAGATCCTGCTCGATCATAGAGCACGGACGAACCACGCTGATTTGCGCCTGCTTCGGTAAAATAAACGCCAAGACGGCCTTCGTCGAGGTGGAGCATTTTCGAAGTATCCACCCCCAGTCCGCGCAATTCGGCTACCAATGCGTCTGCGAGAGGATTCTTCGGTATGGCCGTCAAAAACCGTGACGGTAGCCCCAGCAAGGCAACAGAGGCGCACACATTCGCCTCCCCACCGCCGAACGTCGCGTTCAACTCGCCGGGAAGTACCTGCACGAGACGCAAATTTCCTTTCGGTGATAGACGCAACATGATTTCACCAAAACCAGCAATACAAATCTTGTTCATTAAACGATTCTCCCACAAAACAAACGGTAATATCATCAATGATGACGAGGAATAAAGTCGTCACAATGTCTCTTGAATTAGATCCGTAACATACCACAGATCAGCACGCTTCGCAAGATGGACAAAATCCTAGTCCTACTAACGTACTTCAGAATAAACTGGCCTACAACCCAGTAATATGGTAATAAATTGAGTCCACGTAACATAGCGCAACAACGTTTTTTAAAATCACGCGTTCGATTCGCACGAAACTACACACGACTCCATACGCCCTATTTCTAGTGGGGCATGGGGTGTCCCCATCGGAAACTACGCACTACGCCCCTTGTACAAGCCCCCCCTCTTCAGGAAAACCCAATGAATCCCATTCCCATCATCCTCGGCACCACCATCGGCATCATCCTCGGCTGGCTACTTGCTACGCTCCTCGGGAAATCCTCCACTGAAAAAATAGAACAAGAGCTTCGCGATCAAATACGACTCAAAGACGAAGAACTTGTCAAAACGCGAACACGAGAAGCCTCGCTAATCGCGAGTGAGGCCGCCGCCATCAACGCGCGTACAACTCTAGAAGTCCGAACATCGGAAATTCTCGTGAGGTTGAACACCCGCGAAACAGAAATTTCTACTCTCAACGAAAAACTCCTTACCATAGCGAATGCAGTATCGAAAGCAAACGCCGATTGCGATGCCGCCCGCAATATCATCGCCGAAAAAGACACGCTCTACGCCAGGCAACTCACCGAGGCTAAACAAGCGCAAGAAAAGGCACTCACCGATCTCCGCGACACCTTCAAGGCACTGAGTGCCGATGCATTACGAGCTAATACGCCAGAATTCTTGCAACTTGCTACCGACTCATTCGCCAAACTCCAAGAAGCCGCCAAGGGCGACCTCGCCCAACGCCAAGAGGCGATCGCCGGACTTCTAAAACCTATCGAAACACAACTCACCACGTATCAGGAGCGACTTCAGCAATCGGCAACGAACCAATCCAACACGCTGGGAGAAGTCCGTAAGCAACTGGAAACGCTTACGAAGCAAAGTGAGTCCCTCGCCAGCGAGACGGAACGCTTCCGCATGGTGCTTAAATCTAATCAGGCACGTGGCCAATGGGGCGAAGAAACACTCCGCCGCGTCGTAGAAGCCGCCGGCATGAGCGCACACTGCGATTTCGAAGAACAAATACAAGAGGGCGACAGAAAACCGGATATGGTTGTGCGCCTGCCTGGAAATCGCGTGATCATCGTCGATGCCAAGGTACCTGATCTCGAATTTATATCAGCTTTAGATACCGCCGATCTCGAAAAGCGAACTCGCCTGTTGCAAATTCATGCGAGCAAGCTGAAGGAAACCATTCGCGACCTCGCCCGGAAAAACTATCCTGCCCAATTCAAGAATGCTCTCGACTATGTAATCCTGTTCATCCCCGCCGAATCCCTTTTCAGCGCAGCACTCGAAGGCGACCACGACCTCATCGTCTGGGCGGCGCAGCAACGCATCATGATCGCTACGCCAGCATCATTCATCGCGCTGTTGCGCTCGGTCAGCATCTCCTGGCTTCAACACGAACAGACCGAGAATGCGCAGAAAATCAACGTGGCCGCACAAGAACTCTACGCTCGCATTTCAAAGTTCACCGATCATTTTGAAAAGATTCGCAGTGGTCTCGCCAAAGCAAACGAAGCCTATAATGATGCCGTGGGCAGCTACGAACGTATGGTCCGCCCCAGCGGCGAACGCCTGCTGAAACTCGGCGTTGCGCCCGGTATTAAAGACTTTACCGACATCCAGCCCACGGAATCGTCTCTACGCCTTCCACCGGCTGACTGATCTGCGACAGCTTTAACACTGTTACCGGACAGCTCTCAGAGCATACACTTAGTTCGCAGCGCGAGGCGAAACAGTTTTTCTCTTCTTGCTTGGCTTGAATGATCTTCGGTAAAGCACTGATTGGCATGTTTATAAAACCTACTTATTTTCTACGGAACAACGATTTAATTTTCCACATCCACTTCCCTTTACAAAACTCTGGAGAGTTAAATTGCATAAGGAATACCGCCAAGGAGAGTATGTGTCAACGTCCAAAAACGGGCTCGCACCGTAATCGGTCAGTCGCCGGGGGCAAGTATGTGGGTAATGGGGTTTGGGTTTTAAA
>CAZKJH010000157.1:0-7429 GCA_964553035.1 uncultured Lentisphaerales bacterium
CAAAGCACGGCGCGATTATCACACGGTTTTTCGAGCGACCGATGGGCGCGCACATTGGCGGCTATCGCCGCCTTCGTCGACGCCCCGTGGCTGTCGTGTGTTGTACACCCATCACCCGCCGCCGCATGAACCTGCCATACCCCTGTCGCTAACCGATTACGCACGAATTCGCATCTAATGTCACATGGGCGACCCAGAGCCCTGTAGACGCGGCATCCTCGCCGCGCCCCCCGGCTGGCCGGGACGGTCAACCCCACCTTGGAGTAACGCTGTGGATAGATCTCTCCGTTAATGGATTGCGAAGATTTGTCGAAGGTGATATTGTCTTCGATATAGCCGTAACTCACTTGGAGAGTCCTGCCTCAATGAATGTCAAGCATTTCAGATCTAAAATCAGCCCTTATCTCGCCTTTTTTTCGCCTGCGCTATGCGTGGTCTGGATGCTCTATCTCGGCAACGGACACGCATGGAGCAACCAGATGGGGCAGTGGACTGCGGGATTGAAGCCATGGTTTGGCAATGTTGTTCTCGACTTCATCGTTCTCGCCTCGGCTGCAACGGCTTTGCTTGCCCTTTTCAAGAAAAGCACTGAAAGGCATCTGGTCATTCTGCTCGTCATCATGCTCGTGGCGGGACAAGTCTTAGCTCTGCTCGCAGCCCAAGACCTAATATTCGGCACGTTCCCGCAAGGAATTGATCATCCAGCCTTCATGTTCCGCATCCGCGAATTTGGCAAAATTTTTCCATTTGCGCTGGGGAGCTACGATCCTTGGTGGAACGGTGGCATCGAACATTTTATCGGCGTAACGAGCGGCGCACAGAATTTCGGACTGCTGAATCTCCCACTGCTCAACTTGTTCGACATCGAGACGTTCTACGGCGGTGCGCTTTTCTTCTGGCTTATGATCGGCTTCCCATGGATCGGGGTCTTCTCCTTGCGTGCAGCGGGCGTGAGATGGCTCGGTGCCATCGTCGGAGGAATTCTCCTTTGTGCCGCCACGCGAGCGATGTTCCTGTTCTTCTGGCAGTCCGGTAACGTCGGTGCGATGGTTTCTTCTATGCTTTCCCTGCCCGTTGCTGCATTGGGTTGGCGGATCGTCGTGCTCCGACGCGGTGGGATCGCAACAACACTTACCCTGGGTATCCTCGCATGGCTTGTCTGCATCTGGTCGCCTGGTGTCTTCGTTTGTATCGGCGTAGGCCTCGGATGGCTCCTGAACTTCAGGCACTGGACCCGGCGGCAATTCATTGTCCTGTTCTCTGCAGGCGCGATGGCGCTTGTCTTGCTCTCGCCGTGGCTTTGGATCACGTTCTTTCCGTGTCGCGGAATTCTGAAGCATGTCGGTGGGGGTGGGGTATCAGAGACGCAGATTCAAATGGCTCATGCGGCACTACAACAATTTTCTCGCCGTCTTCAAGAATGGCATCCGCTCATCATCTTTTTCGGTTTGGTTGCCGTATGCTTTCGCTTTCGCCGGAATCAGCGGCACTTCCTGTTGGCGCTCATCGCGCCACTCACGATCATCACGCTTAGCATCGGCTGGAAACGACAATCCCAGCTTGATCGCATGGCTATTTCCCTTGCGATGGTTTGCATCTTGCCAGCAGCGATCCAGATTGGACGACTGTTTTCGTGTAAGTTTACCCACCGGCGTCCGCTTGTGTTCGCCGCGCGAGGCATCGTCCTTGCTCTGCTCGTTCTCGGCCTCCGCATCGCTATCGCACATTGTGGTAACGCAGCAGGTTTCAAAATGTGGCCTGCACAGGAAAGCGTTTCTGAATTCGTCTCGGTTGTCCGCCGCGAAGTACCCGAAGATGCACGTCTTGCTTTCGCCGGAGCAACTGACTGGCGTTATGAATGGGGAAAGCCTACCTTCTTACCGATTTTGACGAATCGGGAAATGATGGCCGATGACTACTATAGTTACCCGAAAGGACTGATTCAATACAACTATCCACCCGTTCCCTACAGGAAATCCATCGAAGGTGTCGTCGCTTTTTCAAAGGCTTACGGCATCACGCACTGGGCCGTCGCCGAAGAATATTGGCGCAAGGTTTTTAAGCGAACACCGGAACACTTCAAGCTCGTCCATTCCATGCGCATGCAGAGTAGCTCCATCGACCTCTTCAAGGTCATTGATGTGGTGAATCCGACTCGATTCTATGAAGGATCAGGACGCGTCGAGGCAAAGGAAAACCAGATCGACATCTTCCCGGATGACGTGAATACTGGCCGCATTGTTATTCGCTACAACTGGCGTGAGGGTCTTTTCTGTCGCACGTCTGGTTCAGAAATTATGCCGTTTGATGTGGACGAGAATCTCGTGTTCATCGCCATCAAGCCAAAGGGAAACACACAGATTACGATTGGCTACCGTTCCAAATGGCATCCGCTGAAACCAAACTTCGACGGCACCTTTCATCATTGATCTTTTAAGCTCCAAAGCGCCGGTCGAACAATCGATTCCGGGAGGACGGGGACGGCTGCATTCACCTGCTTGAGGAGATCGGCTGAAAGCGGTCCCGGTGCCGCCGCTAGCAGATTCTGCTGGAGCTGCTCCGCCGTGTCAACACCAACGAGTACGTTTGCAACAGCTGGGTTTGACAGCACAAAACGCATGCAAAGTTCCGCCAGCGTGAGTCCCGCCTCATGGGCGATTGTCGTCAAGGCGCGTCGAATGGGCACCACGACCGCCGCGAGACTTGGTTTGATCTTGTCCTCGTGCATGAGCAGTAATCCCTGAAGATAGACGCTCCTTGAAAACACATGCGTCCCGTGCGCCTTCGCCAGCGGCCAAAAAGTGTCGAAACGCCGATCCAGAATGTTGCAAGGTAATTGGACGCAGCGAGCTGATGCACCTTCCTGAATATAGTGCGCCGTGTCGAGCGACACACCGGCTTCACCGATGAATCCTTTACCAACCATGTCTTCCAGCAGTGGCAGAAATCGAATGTCGATTTCGTTATGGAGCAGACATGCTGAAAGCTGATCAACGCCCAAGCGCTTGAGCGATGTCGTGATGGTGTTTTCAATAAACGTCGCCGCTTCAGTATCCGTCCGCACTTTCATCGTGGGAATCTTGCTGACCACCGATAGCTTGTCGCGAAGTCCGAGCTTCGCCAGCGCCTGCCCCAGTACCACCTCGCTGTCGCCATACGCTGCCGCAGTATCCAAAGTCCGAATCCCGCCATCATAAGCGGTCTTCATGATTTCGCAGACCGTTTCAAGCGTGGGCTTTCCGTGAACGTTTGCAATCCCGTAGGCCAACCCAAATTGTACGGTGCCGAGGACGATTCTGGATGTTTCCATTTTGTTCCTTATTTCGCCGTATAACCACCATCCACGGGAATATTGGTTCCTGTCAGATAGGCCGATGCTGCGGATGCCAGAAAGACGATAACGCCTTTTAAGTCCGTTGCATTCGCTAAGCGCCCCAGCATGGTGTTCGCGGAGTAATTTTTGACGAAGGCGGCGGGTTGGTTCCCTGTCAGACCTCCGGGGTGAATCGCGTTAACGCGAATGCCAAGCGATCCCAGCACACTCGCAGCAAAGCGAGTGAAGTTCACCATGCCCCCTTTCTCGAAGAAATAGATTGGCGACGGCGTTTTCATCATCTCCGTGCCGACGTAGTTCGTGGGGTCGGGACCCAACAGACCCATGTAGGAACCGACATTAATCACAGAGCCGCTCCCTGTCTTTTTCATCTCGTCAGCGGCGAGTCGCGTCAGACAGAATAAGGCCGAAGCGTTAATGCGAAGGCTGGCGTCAAACGTTTCCATCGGCTGATCCCAGCTCGCACACGCACAGCGGGTAACGGCATTGTTGACCAGAACGTCCAGACGCCCTGAGCGACGCGTGATCGTTTCGACGAGCTCATGGATGGAGGCTTCGTCGTCCAAATCAAACTGCAAGGCCGTCACGTCGCCGCCTGCGGCTCTAAGCTCAGCGGCGACCTTCTCCAGTTCAACGAGATTCCGGGAGGCGAGGTAGGTCGTTGCGCCTGCTTCGGCTAGTGCCTCGGCAATTTGGCGTCCGTACATACCTGCTCCCCCTGTCAGGAGTGCAACTTTGCCTTTGAGAGAAAAGCTTTCAAGAACATTCACAGGTGATCTTCCTTATTTTGTTGCGTAAATACCTTGAGGTGCTGCCGGAGGTCGCTTGGTAAATTCTGCTAGGGTTTGCGAGCAGTATTGCGAGAGGGCGACGACATCGGCTCCCATGGACAGGAACTGGTAGCCCATCGCAATTAACTCGTCCAAATTCCCAGCCGACGCAACCGTTCCGGCAAACTTTCCATGCGCCCCTGCCGCTGCCGCGACACGGCGTCGGGCATCTAAGAGACGAGGATCGTCCCAAACAGCAGGCGCGCCGATACCCTGGCTAAAGTCGCCAGGTCCGAAGAAGAGCATGTCAATTCCTGGGAGTGCTGCAATGGCATCCAAGTCTGCGAGAGGTTCCGGATCTTCAATCTGTACCACCACGAAGCGTTGCTCGTTGGCTTGTTTGATGTAGTCTTTAAAGTCGATGTTGCAATAAGCCCCATCCGCATTGCCGCCATCAGCCGGACGACGACCGATCGGGTGGAAGCGCGTCATTCGGACTACCGCCTTGGCATCTTCCAAGTTCATGATGTGTGGAACCATGATTCCGGTTGCGTCCAGTTCCAGCGGTCGGATGTAGTCGCTGTAGCCACCCCGCGAGACGCGCACCATCACGTCAGCATTCTGGCTTTTGGCAGCCCAAATTCCCTTCTCAATGGCACTTAGGTCGTTGCCCACGTGCTCCATGTCCAGCCACACGCAGTCGAAACCAGCCATAGCCGCAATCTCCACCGCTCGGGCATCGGACAGGTTCAGTTTGAAGCAGTTCACGATTTCTCCAGCCCGAAGTTTTGCTAGCACGCGGCTGAGACGCATTTGTTGTTTAGATGTACTCATTTTATTTTATTTCTTTTGATGGTCGATGATTATTGACAAGCCCCGTCGAGCATGATTTCGCGTCCCCCTTCGTCTCGGCTACGAATGCCGGCGATCACGATCTGCATCAACTCAATGGTTTCAGAAAACGGGAATGGATGTACGCCCGTGCGCAAATAGTCGACGAAGGCAACCAACTGCGCCTTAAAAGAATAGAAGCTGTCTCCCGATTTGAGCTGAACATTCCCGGCGGTTCCGCAGAGTTGCAGGCATCCGAAGGAGCCGTACATGTCAGCGATCGCCACGACGACGACATCGACACCGCAACGGTGCTTGAGATGCACAACGTTACGTTCTACCGTGCCGGTGTTGCGAACAGAGATGAATCCAGGTCCAAGGATAGGATACATGGCTTCAAGGGCGTGAATGCCATAGCGCTCCCATGTTTTTGGGGTGGTGATGCTGACAAACCGTAACTCACCCAGCTCATGCGTAGAGAGCCGGTAAGGCGTGAATTCCTTTGTGTAACGCATCGAGCTGGAACTCATCAACGGTTTACCTGCCGCAACCCATGCAACGAAGGTAGCTAAGTCCGGCGTGTTGTCCGCAAGGGGCTTGTCAACAAAAACGGGTATTCCTGCCTCAATAAAAGGGCGGGCACGCACGACGTGTTCGGATCCCCTATCTGTGGCGATGATGACGGCATCCACCTGCCCGATCATATCCGTAGGCTTCTCCACCACGGTGGAAATTAGCGAGCATGCAGCAACGTGATCAGCAGTGAAACCGCCATCGCCCGTGCAGCAGATGTGTGTAACGGCGGCACCGGAAATCCCGAGAGCCGATTTTGGTTCCTTGTTCAGGTAGGCGGGAATGCCGGCAAAAGGACATTCTCGAGTCATTCGTTCTCGGTCATAGCCGTTAAAAATGGCACTCCATGAATACGGATGCCCATTCCCTTCCGTCATCCCGATCATCCCTAGCTTGATGGCATTCGGATTCTTCACTAATGGTTTACTCATCGTCTCCATCCTCGTTTTATTTTGTTCCTAAAAAACCTTGTCTTCGCTCCACCCCATTCGGATCTGGAACATTGAAAGTGCCTTAATTGTAACATAGCGGTACGGGAAAAAACATGATGATATTCTTGTCTGAAACTCTTGCGCCCTTCGCGCCTCCCTCAAACCTTACGTTAAAAAATTCACAGCAAAGAACCCCCATCTAATATAAGCGTATGGCATCACGTTCAGCCGCATACGTCGAAGGCGGCGTAACAAAAGGTTCGCCAGCAAGTAATGCTTCGCGCAAGGCTGGTACGCCAAAAAGACTGTCGAACCATTCTGGTCGCGTACTCGGCTCTCCCCATGATCGGTCGAGACCGTAGGTGCGAAAAATGAGCGCAAGGAGACGCATTGCGGTGGTGAAAGGACGAAAAGCGTCCCGACTATCAACTACGATCCGAACGCCTTGCAGAGTCTGTCCATCGTATTTTTTTGCCGAGACGAAAGTTTGAGGTTTGAAATGAATGCCGGGGAAAGCATCAAGGTCCAGACTATCGCAGAATGCTTCACCGTTGATCCATGGCGAGCCGAACACGGTGAAGGCGTGGTTGGTGCCAAGTCCGCAGTCGATCGAAGGTATGGCTTCTGTAAAGACGGTTGCCGGATAAATCATCGCTGCTTCCGGAGATCGAATTCCCGGCGACGGTGGCACGAAACGAGGAAGCGTATCAAAGCGAATGTCGTCGCGCGAAGCAACCTCCATAGAAACCGTGTCGAGAATGCAGTTCGGAATCAAATAACGCTGCATCCATAGCGCCGATTCTGCCGGGGTCAATCCAGTGACGAAAGGCATTGCTGCCGGTGCTACAAATGAATCGAGTTGGGCTTCACGAATGGGTCCATCGACACTATTCGGTAGCGGTACCGGACGATCGAGCACAACGACGCGAATGCCTGCTTCTGCACAAGCACGCATCATGTTTCTGAGGGTGGCCAGATACGTATAGCAGCGTACGCCAAGATCTTGCAGATCACAGACAACGCAATCGATGCCTTTGAGCATTTCTGGCGTTGGCTGACGCGTCGCGCCATAAAGCGAATGTACAGGAATATGCCAGTCCGGATGCTCGAAGGATGTGGTTAATTCGCCCGCAAGGGCTCCCCCTAAGTAGCCGTGTTCGGGTCCAAACAAAGCCACGAGATTAACGGATTCGTGCAAAAGCTCCGCTGTTGTGGCCCCACTCATCGAGACGGCCGCACGGTGGCTGAGCAAGCCTATGCGTTGGCCTTGTAGAGAGGCAAAGTTTTCGTCGTAAAGTTTGTCGACTCCAAGTTTCATAATCGGTTCATATAAGCGCATTCCGTCTCGTTTTCCCCATGACACGATATCACGCTCAAAACGATTGACAGTGTAGCATGAAGGCTTCCCTTTGCATAGCCACCCCACGACAGCCACCAGCAATTCTAATGATGGCAAATCTTCTCTGAAGCGGCGTGCTCGGAGAGCCCGC
>CAZKJH010000158.1:0-7424 GCA_964553035.1 uncultured Lentisphaerales bacterium
TCCGTGCCTCCGCGTGAGAATTTTAACCATGAAACACATCTGCCTGTGCCGGCACAGCAGACAGGTGAAACTTCATGATTTTTTAAAAAAGGGACAGACTTGAATGGCACTAACTTAAGCCCTGTTTCCAGCCCTTAATCTTAAGCTTAATCCTAATCCTAATCCGTTCTGTTGAAGAGATTACGATTACGATTATGATTACGATTACGATTATGAAGAAGAGATTTCCTTAAGTTAGTGCCATTCGGGACAGGCGTCTGAAAACTCTGCTGGGATCGATTACGATTACGATTAGGATTAAGATCGGAACGGTGCTTAAGTTAGCGCCATGCGGGACAGGCGTCTAAAAAGTCGGAAGCATTGACGCAACCACGTTGCCCAATGTGCTTGAATCCGGCGCGGAGAACTTCGCCGTTGTTCGGGCGATCTGCTCATCGTCTTCGGCCTAAGGCGAATACTTTAAAGAGGGGGTGGATGCATCGCATGTTGACCTTGCATGACCGCTTGCCAGCATCATGGAACAGGCCGTGCGATTACAACCCGAAAGCCGAGAGAGGAATCCGTTGAATGGGGCTGGTGATAATAACGGTTCGCGACCCGGCTGTTGGCCGCCAAGTACAAGCAGCTTCCTCCGCGGCATACCCGACCAGGTCCACTTTCGGGGCCAGAGGAATTCCTGTTGTCGGAGGAGTCGTACTTTCCGTACCTATCGTAGCACCATTCCCACACATTTCCGCTCATGTCGAAAATCCCCAGTTCGTTCGGTTTTTTCTGCCCGACCTGAGAAGTCCCGTTGTTGCTGTTCCCGATATGCCATGCAACATCGTTAACGGAGTCGCTCCCGCTGAATTTTGATCGACCGCTTAATATGCCTCCACGTGCCGAGAATTCCCATTCCGCCTCGGTGGGGAGCCTATAGACGAGATCGGTGGGAAGTCTTCCGGCCTTGCTTTCGCGTTCGGTCAGCCACTCACAGAACCTAACGGCGTTTTTCCAGCTTACGTACACGACGGGGTACTCGTCCCCTGGCGAGGCGAGTTGCACGGCGCCGCTTTTGTGCCTCAGGTAGTTTTCATCGGCTTCCGCTTTTCCTTCATAGCCGGTTTCGCTTATGAACAAATCGTAATCTTTGTTGGTTGTCTCGTGCTGGCTGATAAAGAAATATGAAGTAATGCCGACTTTGCGTGCAGGTCTTTCATCCTCATCGCCGTCGTCGGATCCCATCATGAAGGCGCCTGCATCCACGAACGAAAGCTCAATGCACATGTCAGGTGCGGCTTTGATGAGATTCCTCTGGGCGTCGGCTTTCAGTTCATTGGCCTGCTTGATCATCGTCTCATTGCCAAGGGAATCGTACGCCATGTTTCTATACGACATCCAATTGTCCGATTTGGCTTGCCGGTTTTCCCCGACACCCAGCGCCAATGCCTTTTCGGCCAAAGTGAAGCACGAAAACCAATCGTTGACGTCCTTCGCCTTGGAGGCTTCGGCAATAAGAGCGTTGAATTCGGACTTGCGCTGGAGACTGGCACCGGTCTCGATTTCATCAGGTAGTGGATGAGGGGAAACCAACAGCCATTTGATACTTCGGCACGCATGGTGGACGGCGATGGCATGGGTGTAGTCCGAATTTTCAGCGAGCTGAATCGCCTGGTCATAGATTCGCTTATTGCTCACGACGGCGTGGAGCCTCAGTGCCATCCACGTCGAGAAGACAAAGAGCAAGAAGTATGCAATTGCGCGCCTGCGGTTTCTTCGGTGTTTATAATATCCTGCGGAGGCTCGGGACAAAAGGGCGGAGGCTCTCGGGTCAGTCGGCTCGATTGAGACTGCGATGCGGGCGGCTTTGAATGCTGCATTCCACGATTTCGAGTCGGCGGCTTTTTGCGCTTGCCTGATTTTCATCTCCAGATTGTAGTGTAACCTCTGGGCTAGGTCAGCTTGAACTAAGATCTCAGCCCTGTAAGGCCATATCTTTTGCATCGCAGAGAGCATTTCATCGGCTGCAATGATTTGTTTTTCCTGGATGAGCGATGTTGCCGTGTTCAGCTTTTCATAATAGGCATTCTTTTCTTTATCGATTTGCTTGGCGATAGCGTCTACAGTACATTCTGGGATTCCATACGCGGACATTCCCTCAAGAGATTTCGATACATCGTAAAACTTTGCGGATCTCAGTAAGGTGAGCAAGGCTTCAGAAACAGTGGCTAATATTTTCAGCGAGCATTCGCCGTCTCTTGGTTTCCTGTCTAGCGGATCGATGCGCAGGGCCTCGGTTGCACGGGCTAGAGCCAGTTCTAGCTGTCCATCGGCAAGTAGCGCCCGAGCCGCTTCGTCAAGGCGGTCTCTTTCTGCTAGACGCGCCACCGCGAGATCCCTTAAGGCGAGGACCTCGGTTTGAGTTGCCAGGCCCTTTTCTCCTTGCACCTTCGGATCTTGCGGAAGCGGTTCATAGAGGTGCACGATATCTTGCCATTTTCGCTCTCCAGCCCATCGCGTCATCGAGGCGAGGTCGTCGGAATACTTGATGAACTCATCGATGTCTGTGCCACAGGCGTGGCAACAGCTCTGATCGAGAGGTCCTTCGTTTCCGCATTCCGGACAAAATCTCGTCAGGCCGGAACTGCAGGCCATGCAGAACCTGGCCTTCGCATCATTGGGTGCTCCGCAAAGGGGACAGGACTTTTCGTCGGCTTTAGCCAGCGGGACGGATTTGCTACTAAGCTGTCCAATTTTTTTAAGGGATTCAATCAGCACGTCGAGGTCAGAATACCTGTCTGAGGGATTTGATTTCGTACAGTTGAAGATGACATCTGCGAGTCCGCTTATATTCGGAATCCGATCCGGGTTTATCACGTCTGGGTTTTCACCCGTTACAAGCTCATAGAGAATCTTGCCCAGCGCGTAGATGTCCGACGAAAAGCTGCCAATCCCAGCATCTTGGACGGGGCCGGGAGGCAGATAGCATCGGCTTTCTGTGGAATATTGCTTCTCTGAAGATTCCGCTTCGTAATTTCTAGCCCCGAGACCGAAGTCCGTGACCATGGGGGTGATCTGTTGCGAATCCCCGTCGTCTTGTTCGACGAGCCTAATCAGAATATTGCAGGGTTTGATTCTGCCATGTGAGACGCCAGACTTATGCGCATACAAAAGCGCCTGTGCGACGCCAAGGGTAATCGATGCCGATTCCGCAGTTGAAATCTTGCCGCCTTTGAGTTTGAGATAATCAGCCAAATTGGGGCCATCAACAAGTTCCGTGGCGACAAAAGAGCCCTCCTCATCTTCTCCTCTTTCGAAGGTTTTGACGATGTTGCGATGGATTAGTCTTGTCGTTGCATTGGCCTTGTGATGAAAATCGGCCAGTTTTTTAGTCCACTCAGAATCGGGCACTCCTCCTTGGATGAGGCGCTTGACAGCTACCATCAAATTTCGTCTTCTGTCATGTGCCTTGAATACAACGGAGAAACTACCGCGTCCGAGTTCTTCGGTCAAGTCGTAAAAGTCATGCATTATTGGGGCTCGGGAGGGCGTAAGGATGCGGGATGATGCGGCCAGGAGAATTTCATGCGGATTATTTCACGTCGAGAGGTCGGGTATTGTCTTCGGCTTTTGCGGTGTCGAGTTTTTTACGGAGACTCTCCCCTTCGGGGAACGTGCCGGTAGCAAGGCTTCTGGACAGGAAGTAATCGGCGTCTTCGAGCTTGCCGTCATCGAACGATATCAAAGCCATGACGTAGTTGGCGAACTGGTTCGAAGTATCGCGCCGCAGGATTTGGGTTGCACGTGTTCTTGCGCCAACCTTATCTCCCATCTTGAAGTCCACCTGGAGTGCAACATTCAGTAGAAGCGTGCTATTGGGAGCCATGCCAGCCGCCCGAAGAAAGGCAGACCGAGCGGACTCCATATTGCCAGCGGCGAGATCCATTTTTCCGCGGAGCAAAAGCAACCGCATATCATTGGTATCCAACATATAAACTAGGTCGCTGTAAGCGGCGTTCATTTTCTCCATGGTGTTGGCCTTGAGCTGTTTATCCTCAACACTCTGATACATGCCAATCCATATTTCGCAGATCAAGATGCACGGTTCTGCGGATTTCGAATCTTGGTCGCGTAATCGTGTGGCTTCAAGGAGCGCTTGATCGAAATTACCCATGGCCAGATTATATTCTGCCGATTTCTGCAGGACGAGATTCGCCGAAGCACCTGCGACGCGCAGTTTGTTCAGGCTGTCTCCCGCAAGGTCGAGATCTCTACTGAGAAGACCAATTGAAAAAAGCCCGAGGAGGGAATCGAGATTACTTTTCTCGAGTATAAGCAATTCACTGTAGATTTGACTTGCTATCCTATAGTCGCCTTGACGAACTGCCACAGCGGCCATGATCTTTCGCAGGGTCTTAACTTGCGCATCATCAAAGCCACCGGCTTCGAGTGCTTGGTTGAGCATTTTGATGGAGAGGGCGTCGTTGCCGATGACAGCCCAGTCGATTCCGGCTTTGGCAATCGCACCGGTCCAGCGGAGGTATCCGTAAGCGGAGGTTAGTACCACGGCGGGAAGATTGCGTTTTTTATCGGGAATGGATTCAAGACGGTGCTTGATTTCCATCTTCGATTCTTCTGTGGTATCTGGGTTTGTCAGAATAAGGGCGGAATAGTTGAGCAGTGCGCTGATGTTTTCCGGATCAAGCCAGCAGGTAAACGCATAGAGATCAATTGCGTCGTCAATAGTGCCGTGGCGATCAATCATATAGGCCAGATTGTTGCCGTTGAGGCTGGCCAGCGATCTTATTTTCCCCGCAAGCCGTCTTATCTGTAGGGACTTCGATCTATCGGCTACGTTAAGCTGGGACCGTAGAGCTTCGGCGTATTTTTTGAATTCGACCGCAAGGCCCTTGGTGTCGAAGGTCTCATAATCATCTGATTTAATGCCTTTGAAAACGATGCCATCGGAAATGACTTCATAACCTCCCAGGACCCAGATGTCAGGAAAAACCGTGAGGATAAGCTCACGTGCCACCGTCGGGCTCGTGCTGATCCATTCCTGTACGAACGGTATCATGCCGAGGTCTAATACACGCCGCAGGTTTTCGTCCACGACGTTGCTCTTGAACTGTTGGTAGTAAATTTTGTTTTGACGAGGCACGGTTACATTGAGGGTTCTCACAGTCAATCCGCGTTCCAACGCACGCAGTTGGATCACGTCATCGAATGTTCCATCGGTCAGGACCCAGTGTTGCTCAGGCGTCACTTTGTCAAGAATCTTGTCAACGTAGGTTTGAAGAAACTTTAAGGGACGGTTGTTCACCTTGCTGAGGTTTGCTCCCCCCCCCCATACGAGCAAGGCAACCACGGCGAGTAGCCACGAGATCCAGCCGAAAGCCTTTGCTTTCTTTGAAAAATCTGGACTTGTTGATCCTCCGTCAGGAATATAAACATGTTGCCAGTTTCTCAACTGAAAATAAAATATCGACACTGAATAGCCAAAAACAACCGCGATCATTGCCGTCGGAACGATCCGCAGGCTATTTCCGCCGAGGAGATTCCACGCTGAAATCTTCAAGTCCAGGATGTTCACGAGGGCGACTGACATGATGGCGGCATTGAAGAACAGGAGGCTCTTCGGGCTGGCTTCATCGGTTGAACCGCGGAAGAGGAAGAGCATGGCGAGGAACGGTAGCAACGAGGTCGTCAGAACAATCAACCACCCTAAGCTATGGAAAAGACTGGTGATGTCGCCCAATAAAGCGACAATGGAGTTCAAGACGAGTGTCGCATAACGCGGATAGTTGAGGAGAACAGATCCTTCGCTGTGCCGGAATACGTTGGTTTCGACAAGCAGCAACGAGGTGCCGACCGAACACAGGAGAATCATTGCCGCGAGGGGCCAGAGTCTGCGTCTATTGTGCACGGACAACCATTTTGCAATTAGCACCAGCAGAAACGGAGCCCAGGCGATGAAGATCCCCGATTGCGCCATTCCAGTACCCCACAGGATGGAAAATACGGCGAGAGAAAATTTTGACCCATAAGCCATATACAGGATCATCAGGTACATGGCCAGCAACATCCAGCACAAGTAAAAGGAGTGGGGATAAACTTGTATTGTCGAAAACCAGAAAGGAACTGAAATGGCCAGTCCGGAAGCCGAGAAAAATCCGGCAACGGTGGCAACCCACGAAATTTCAAGGGCATCATTTTCGAACAAGGGGCTGATGCCGAAAATTCCGGTCATGAGCGACATGAGGCCATGAACGACCAAGTACAAAAGGCCAACGGACATTGCGCCGAAAACGGCGCAGGTGATGTTGGCAACGTGGACATCCCCTCCGCCAAAAAGTGTCATGGCATGCTGAAGGATCCAGCGCCATACAAAATGCCTTGAGATCAGGTTGGGGGATACACCCGCAATCTGAACAAGTGTTGACGCCGGTGCCCCGGGGAAAGAAACGTCTGCGGTGCAGGTGTAGTAAAGCAGAAAAGCTGCAATTGAAATTGCAAGCGCAAAAAAAAGATTCATCAGTTCCGATCTGTAAAAGCCTGGGAAAGCAATCTTTTCAGTGGAACCTGCCGGATCGTTGTCTAGTATGGATTCTATTCTAGGCATGGATGCGTCGTCTTGTGAACAGCATCACCAAGCCTGCCAGAGCCAACGTCACGGTTGACGGTTCTGGAACCGGTGCCGGTATGCCATAATATGAATACGAGATCACGGACGTGCCGCTTCCTGCCATGTTGTAGTCCGCCTCGATGTCATCGGCAGCGGGAATGGTTCCCGTCAGCGTGAACGTCAGCGTGGTGTCCGTGACAAAATTACCCCAGGCTGTCTTGCTCGGCAAGAAGGCCATGATGGCTGTCGAATTGGCAGAGTAGCTCATGAATGTATAGAAGGTGCCATCACCAGACGGGCCGTTGAGCGGATCTGACACACGAAAAAAACCATTGGGGTCAGTGGAGTTCATCGTCGTAAGCGACATGACCGCTTCGGTTTCCACGCCAAGACCGGGATTGGTGGTGAAGGATCCCACCAAGCTGTTTAGAAAAATGTTGACGCTAATTTGCGAGAGGGCTCCCCCTTCGATTTGGATTAAAGACGAATCAAACCCTTGCATTGTGAATGTCACGACGTTGTTTGCCGACATAGTCCATGATGATTCATATGAAACGGTGTACCGATCCAAGGCTAAAGAGGGCGAAGCCACGGCTATCAGACTTAGGGCACTCAACATTGTCACGAATTTTTTCATCAAGCAACCTCCAGTCGGCAGAATTATAGGGTTTAGGGTATAGGATCGGATAACAAGTCCCGAAGGGGCTCCGACCAATACCTAAAAATTGCCATCCATTGTACTTGATTTTCAATTAGCATGCAATGTGAGGCTCTTGCAAAACCCCTCGCGTCGCCCGCCTGCGGCGGACAGCGCGAGTGT
>CAZKJH010000159.1:0-7265 GCA_964553035.1 uncultured Lentisphaerales bacterium
TCCTCTCGAAAATCACGACTAATACGAGCTTTCACAACTCATGCGTCAGCACTGCAAAAAAGTCGGTAATCGCCGGTATACTTGCCGGGAGTGCGCCATTTTCAAGCGGTTTGATGGCGCTGGGGATTTTTTCACAGCTTCTTAGTGGCAGGGGTATGGCAGGTTCATGGCGGCGGCGGGTGATGGGTGTACCACACACGACAGCCACGGGGCGTTGACGAAGGCGGCGATAGCCGCCAATGTGCGCGCCCATCGGTCGCTCGAAACACCGTGTGATAATCGCGCCGTGCTTTGCCTGTATCGCCGGGCGGACGGACACAAGTCCTGTCCGCTCGGCGGATGCCGTGCCCGCAATACGTGTGACGCAGAACACGCTTTCGGCGAAAGTGGGAAAGGAGGATCAGCATCAGGAACGTGGGCTGATGTCCCAATAGTTGTAAGCAACCAAAAAATATTTGAGTACAGGAAAAACAACAAAAAAACTTATCGTGCGAATAACGTTTAGATCAGTTGGAATGGCAGCCGAACTTGACGGCAGTAAATTGAGCATTCCTTCATCGAAAGAAATCATCAGCCAATAGCACAGAGCCGATATCGTCGTAAAGATTCATGTTTTTATGTGACTGATGAGTCGGTGAAGTAAAAACATGAAATAAACTGAGAAAGGCGAATCAAGTACTAGTGGGTACGTGGCCGCTGTGGGGTTACGTACCCACATGTTTGACGTGGGATGTAAAGTTATCCACTCGTTTTTTCGAGCCCGCAGCGCGTGGTGAGCTTGTCGACTAGGATAGATTGGATTGTCGGTGCCATGTTCTTCGCCATGCGGTAGAATCCCAAGTCGGTCTGGTGAACGCCGTCTACCGAGCATTCTTTAGCATCAGCATCAAGCAGTGTTGCGCCGTCGAGAAAATAGATGTTCTTATCGCCATCCGCGTTGCGCCTGGCAACTTCATCGCGCTGAACGCCGCGCCGTGCATCATATCTTTCATCATCAACACTGTAATGAATCCTTGAGACCACCAGGACTGGAGTCGCAGGGTGTTTCGCCCGGATGATATCAATAAAAACGGGGAGTGTTGTCTCAAGCCCGCCGGGCTGATGGCAATTAGCCTCATAATCGAGAATAAAGAGGGAAACGTCCTCTACGGCAGCAATGCAGTGCGCCACATCAGGCTCTCCGCGTCCGGAGCCCGAGAACCCATAGTTGTAAACAGGCATGTTGAGGCTACGCGAAAGCATATTCGTGTATGCCATACCGGGACGGCTGGCGCATCCGCCTTGAGTAATGGAAGAGCCGTAAATCACGATTTTTCGAGGATCGGTCCACGCCGCAGGGGGCGCAAGCGCACTATCTTTGTCGAAGCCTATTGCCAGCTTATTCACGCCGTTGTACAAGGGGAAGTTGAGGCAGAAGCTTCTCGTTTTGCGGACGGTGTCTTTGAAAAGTTCGCATGTATAGTCGGTTGCATGAGGAGCAAAGCGAGTGACGGACCGGAAGTTCATGACATCGGGTTCTCCGACATAGAGGTCGAAACCACTGCTGCCTGTTTGCGGCATGTGATCCATCAGCCCCGAGTCGCGTAGCGTTGCTTTGACAACAATTCGGGTGCTGTCAGTACGGAAACGCGCCTGCCCACCGGCGGTGTGCCAGGCGAGTCCTTCGACGCCTTCGGGGAGAGTAGCGGGTGGGTTCAGCGGCATCCGCCGAAATACCTTGTCACGCTTGAACCAGTTGAACCCGACAAGCTCTATTGGTGCTTCACTTGCCTCGTACCAGACCAGGTTGTCTCCGTCTGCCTGCTTGATTTGCATCGTGCTGTCGAACCGGCCAATATCGAGAGTTTTATCTTTTAATGCATCTGGCATAATTATCCTACATTGTGTGGCATCATATTACGTCTAAAACAGATAACAGTTTAGCAAGGAGCATCGTTTTTGTCTACCGATCCTCTTAGTTTTACGCCTGTTCTCGCCTGCAGCTTACCGTAAAACCAAAGCACCCTTATAAATTCAGTTTGAGATTTTTCGCTGACGTATGATAGACTCATAACGGTTTTGCGAACAAAAAGGAAAAATATGAAACTGACGAATATGCCTGAGGTTAAAATCGGTATTGTAGGAGTGTCCCGTGACTGTTTCTTGTCCGAGTTGACAAAACGCCGCATGGCTGCGCTCATGGCCGAGGTCAAGAAGACAAAGCTAGACGTGGTGCCCTGCCCGGTCGTCATCGAGAACGAGAATGATGCCTTAAGTGCCTTGGCATTCTGCGAGGATGAGAACGTCGATGCTGTCGTCGTGTTTCTCGGCAACTTTGGCCCCGAGGGCCCGACCACCTTATTCATTGAACGTTTCGGCGGGCCTGCGATGGTCATTGCAGCCAAGGAGGAGAACAAGGGTGTGCTGGCGAATGATCGTGGGGATGCGCTCTGCGGCATGCTGAACTGCTCGTATAGCCTCGGCTTGCGCCGCGTATACGCGTACATCCCAGAATATCCGAACGTCACGCCGAAACAGGCGGTTGCTGAGATCTCCGATTTCGCGGCGATCGCGCGGGTGGTCATCGGCGTCACCAATCTCAAGGTTTTCGGCTTTGGTCCGCGCCCTCACGATTTTTTGGCCTGCAACGCACCAATCCAGCCACTTTATGACCTCGGCATCAATGTGATGGAGAATTCTGAACTGGATCTTCTCGAAGAATATAGGCAAGCTGCAGGAAAGACAGCCGAGATCAATGCGGTTGTCAAAGATATGAAGAAAGAGCTTGGCAAGGGCTGTGCGTATCCTGATCTTCTGCCGAAGCTCGCGCAATTTGAGGTCGCACTTATCGACTTCTACGAACGAAATCTCGGTGCCAGCGCATTCGGCGTGTTTGCCGATAAATGCTGGCCAGCCTTCGAGAAGGCCTTTGGTTTCGTGCCGTGCTATGTGAACAGCCGTCTGGCCGGGCGTGGGATCCCAGTGGCCTGCGAGGTCGATCTCTACGGTGCTGTGTCGGAATATATGGCTCAGTGTGCGACCGGTCTTCCAGCGACGCTCTTGGACATCAACAATTCCGTTCCGGACGATGTCATCCCCAAGGGTTTCAAGTTCAAAGGCGCTACGCAACGCGACCTTTTCATGGCCTTCCACTGCGGCAACACCTGTAGTTCCTGTATGAAGCAATGCGCCATGAAATACCAGTTGATCATGAACCGCGGTCTTGAAGGGGGCGGAAAGCCGGATATCACGCGTGGCACTCTCGAAGGTCAGATCAGGCCGGGTGACACCACCCTGTTCCGTGTTCAGGCGAATTCCGAGGGGAAACTAATGAGTTACATGGCCGAAGGTTCTTTCTTGGACATTGATCCCTGTTCGTTCGGCGGAATCGGCGTTGCCGCGTTTCCGGGATTTGCGCGCTTCTATCGCCATATCTTGATAGGGAAACGTTTTCCGCATCACGGCAGTTTTGCGTTCGCGAAGGCAGGCAAAATCCTCTTTGAGGCGGTGAAGATGCTTGGTGTCGAAGATATCAATACGCCGCTACCTGACGGTAAGATCTACCCCGGCGAAAATCCTTTTGCGATCTGAAGCAAAAAGGCGTAATTCTTATGCCATTTTCTCCGGCAACGACTCCACAAACCGGCTAACAAACGCATCTTCAAAAAGGCCTTTGTAGCGTCCGGCAAGAAAGACGCCGTAGATTTCCTCGTGGAAACGCTTCCAGGAAGCGTCTTCATCTCCGGGCTGTATTGGATAGAAGCAAATGCCCACTTCGCGCGCGGCATCGAGGTCGCCGGGCGCATCGCCGATCAGGAGCACACGACTCTTATTATATTTACCGGCTGCTGCAAGCTTGATCTGCTCGGCCTTCGACCCTAGCTCCTGACCGCCAATCATCTTCACCAGCGAAGCCATATTGTTGTGCTCCCACTCACGGAGAAGTGCCGCTTCGGGGGTCTGCGATACGACAATAACGTCCGAGGACATCTGCATCGCCTTGAGTGCCTCCAATGCAGATGGAAAGGGTTCAACAGGGGGCATGTTGCGTTCGATATCATCGTTAATCGCAAGGCTCCAGGCATAGACAAGCGCAAGGGCTTCGCTACCCGTTCGCTGCACTTCCGCTTCAAGGGTGTCGTTACCGAGTGCCAAACCAGACGCGCAGTAGGCCCGGAGATCATCGAGCACCGGGAGCGTAACGCCAGACTCTGCCACGCCGTGCTGATTCGCCAGCATCTCGAAGGTCATGAGCAATGCAGGGAACCGGTTGCGTCCGCGGAACTTCGACCGCAAATTTACAAATTCCGCTACATCCCGCAACTGCTGCGCAACGGTTTCAAGTCCCCAGTGCTTGATGATCAGGGGATGGAAGTGCGAACACTGCTTTACCGCCATGGTATCGAATACGCAGCCATCGGAGTCGACCCCGATAAAGGAGTCGAACTGTGGCTTGAAGGAAATGAGGTCTTGGATTGTATGGTGCATAAGAAGTTACGAGTTGCGAATTAAAAGGGAAAAGAGGGTTTAGGTATTAGGCCCTAGGCATTAGCTCGGCAGAGAGAGTTTCGCATGGAAAGGCGAAAGGGATTTTCTACCACCTAAGGCCTAACAGCTAAACCGCCCTCACGAAAGGCTTCAGCCTTTCGCCGTGGGCTCTTCTTCCTTGATCTTCCCAAGAAAAGAGGGCAGCTCAACGCCAGCCATGGCAGCAACATCCTGCATAGGGGGTAGCGACTTCATCAGGCTGGAAACAAAATTGGCGGTCGACGAACCTTTATCGCCTGCTCCAGAGCCAGCACCAGAATCCCAGACCGTAATTTTGTCGATCTTGATCTTGCTAATCGCCTCGGTCTGCTTAGCAACGATGCTCTCGAGTTTTTCGATCATGAGCATTGTGGCGGCGGCCTTGGCATCGCCACCAGCGCTTTCGATGAGCAAACGATAACCTTCGGCCTTGCTGGCAAGCAGCGTCTTGAGACCTTCGGCTTCGGCCTGGTATTTGAAGAGCACACCATCGGCATCGCCCTTGGCGATCTTGCGGATCCGGTCCGCCTCAGCATCGGCGTTGATGAGGATCTTCATTTTCTCGATCTCGCGCAGGGCGACTTCTTCCGCATTGAGGCGTTCGATCTCTGCCTTGTACTGCGCCTTTTGGATTTGAACTTCGGCATCGCGTTTAGCGACCTCGGCGAGGCGATGGGCTTCGGCGGCCCGAACGGCGAGGCGAGCGTTGGAGTCGGCAATCTCGGCTTTGGCCTTGTTTTCGCCATCAACGGCTTCGGATTCCTGGGCGGCGACGAAAACACGTTGTTCGGCGACGGCTTTCTTCTCGCCATTAACGGCATCTCGCTCCTGGGTGGCAATGTAAACACGCTGATCGGCAATGGCCTTCATCTTGCCCTTCTCGGCGGAGGCGAAGTTCTCCATCAAGCGGATTTCACGCTGACGGGAGGCCTCGGATTCACCGACCATGGCAGCGGTTTCCTGTTCGGCGACGAAGATACGCTGTCCGGCTTCAGCTTGCTTCTTGCCCTTCTCCGACTCGGCGATATTTTCGGCGACCTTCACGGTCATTTCGCGCATGTTGTCGGCTTCACCAATGTTGCCCAACTTCGTCTGGAGCGAGACGTCTACCTTCGCACGGTTGATGGCTTCAGAAGCGGCCTTCTTGCCGATGCTCTCGATGTAGGTCGACTCATCGGTAATATCGGTAATGTTGACGTTGATGAGGTTGAGGCCTATCTTGTTCAGCTCGGGCTCGACGTTCTTGCGGATTTCAACGAGGAAGCTTTCGCGGTCCTGGTTGATTTGCTCGATGGTGAGCGAGGCCACGGTGAGACGGAGCTGGCCGAAGATGATTTCCTTGGCCATGTCTTCAATGGCGGGAGGTGGGAGGCCCAGCAGACGTTCTGCCGCATTGATCATCACAACGGGGTCGGTGCTCACGCCAACGGTGAACGTGCTGGGCACGTCGATTCGAATGTTCTGGAACGATAGAGCGGCCTTCAGCGGGATGCTGATCGTCATCGGGGTCAGCCGCAAAAACGAATAGTCCTGAACAAGGGGGATGATCAAGGCACCGCCACCGTGAATACAGCGCGACGACCGGTTGCCGCCGATCTTACCGTAGATCACGAGGATGCGGTCTGATGGACAGCGTTTATAGAGGCGGGCGATGGAGATGATCGTCACGAAGATGACAACAGCAAGGACGATTCCGGGTGTGAGTATGGCGGATAGGCCTGTGGCTGCTAGTATGAGAGGAGCGTTCATTGGGGATTCCTTTAGAGAAGTGGCGAGTTGTGAGTTGTGAGTTGCGAGAGGAGTGCGTAGTGAGTAGTGCGTAGTGAGTCGTGCGTAGTGAGTCGTTTCCGCCGAGGGCTCCCCAGACCCCGTTTATGATGGCTGTGGTGAAGAGTAGCGGAGCGGAATTTGTCAATTAGGTTACGCATGTCAAAGAAATAGAATGGGGCGAAAATAGATCGAGAGGGACGAGTAGGACGATGACGAGTAAGTGGGTCGTGTCGGCTAGCGACTAACGCCGAGAGACGAGTCTCTCAACAACAAGAACATCGCCGGTGGCGACAACCTGAATAGGCTCGCCAGTTTTTAGTTTCATCGTAGTATCGCTACAGCGGGCATCGAACACTTTGAGTGCTCCGTTAACAGTGATCTGGATCTTGCCGGTTTCACCGGGGAGGATGCCGAGGTAAACCGATCCCTCGCACCCGATGGCATCCTTGGGATAGATGGATCCGTCACTCTGGAGCTTGCGAGATAAGCTGAAGAGCTTGGCAATGATGAACATCGTGATGATTCCAGCAAGAAGGCTCGCGATGCTCGCCATCAGGATGGCATCTTTTCCATAGTTCTGGATAATAAGAAATCCCACGAGGCCGAACATCAGCAAGAATGCCGTCAGACTGTGTACGGAAACCATCTTGAAATCGGCAACAGGTGTGCCGTCATTGCCGATATCAACCCCATCGACCCCGTCCGCCATGTCGTCACTGCTAAGCCCAATGAACATCAGAATTGAACGAAGCACAAACATGCCTCCGCCAACGACAGCACACAGCAAAAAGAACTTGTCCACTCCAGTGAGATTCTCAAACATGGCCGTTCCTCCATTTCACACAATCCACCCGTAGGTGGACGAACATACATTCAAAAGCTAAGATTCTATTCAAAACACAGAGATGGCGCAAGGAGAAAGGGCGGAAAAGTCGTAATCGGTTAGCGACAGGGGTATGGCAGGTTCATGACGGCGGCGGGTGATGGGT
>CAZKJH010000160.1:0-7042 GCA_964553035.1 uncultured Lentisphaerales bacterium
GCCCATTTCCAGAAAAACCCCTTGGAACCCCGCCGAGGTCAGGAAGTCTGAATCTGGAAGATTTTTTCAAGATTACAGTGAATTCTTCCGCGTTGTTGTGGATAGAAAAGCGGAAAAATCCATACAGTACCCGACAAAAGAATCCTTTTGCAATAATCTAGCGGTTTTGTTGACAAGATTAGTGTCGATTCAGATAAACCGTTTGGGCTGGTAATGTAATCTTGAAGATTTCTTCAAGATTACATAAACAGGCTGAGAAATAGCCTTTCCACCCCACGTTATGTTGCTTACTTCCGGATGACCTGTTGTAAAACGGCAAGAAAAGGGTACGAAAACAAGAGGATACAACATAACGCCGCTTGCAACATAAGCCGTGTTATGTTGAGAGCAACATAACGCAACAAAGTTTTAGGCTCCAAGCTGGCCTTATGAGGCCAGAATTGTTCGTGAGTACCGAGTGCGTCTACAGAGTTCCAGCCGAGGCTTCAACAGCCACAGGCGCAGCACCTTCAACAGACTTCTTTTCGCTCTTGAGGTTGCCAACGGCAATCAGGGTAAACACCATCACAAAAATTGCAACGGTTTCGATGATGCCCAAGACTGAGAGGTTGTTGGTTAGGCCTTCGCCCGTTTCGGCCTGTGCATCAGCAGCACTGGCACCAGCGAGACCCTGCATAAAGGCAGAAAGGCCGATGGCTGCACCGACGAAAGGGGCCAAAACTAGGATAGCAAGACCAGCACCAGGGACGGGTACGTTAACCGTGTCCGTTACAACTCCCATCATGACGAACATCAAGATCATCCCATAGAGCGTCTGCGTAAGGGGTGCACCGACGTAAGAAAGCAGAATAAACGGAGCTTGTTTGCCTTGGGCGTAACACTTCTTCCAGGCTCCTACCGCAGCGGAAGCAGCGCGTCCCGTTCCTAAAGCTGATCCAATAGCACTCAAAGCGAGTGTGATGACAGCTCCAATAATTCCAAACGCGATTTCATTTTGCATGGTTTTTTCCTTTTCTTCACAGCCTTTCGGCTTCAGCGGGTATGCTGATTGATCCTGTAATAATTTATGAGTTAGAGTCAACGGCTGACAAGGGGTCACGAACCGTGGCCTTGAAAGCTTTAAACGGACGACCGCTCCACGTGACCCCTTTCGCGCCGGAAAATTCCAGCGTATTCAGACGGACTGCGTGAACGATAATGCTGAGTGCCCCCATCGCAAGATTCAGCCCATGGCCTAACACAAGAATCAGCGCCATGGCGGGAACTTTAAAAAGCATCGGTAAGTCGAGATCGAGAGCCATCATGTTGAAATTCTCTGCAATTTTCACAGAGGCCAAGCCTACAGCAAAGAGGCGCACGTAGGAGATAATGTCACCCATATTGTTGATAATACTCAACGGCAGCATTCCCAAATCCACGCCTTGTTCTTTGAATTTAGAGAAATCGATCATGAATAGCACGATCAGGAGAATTGAAGCTATCATCACGGGCATTCCCCAAGACGGGTAATTGAAACCTGAGATCACAATTCCGCAAATGACCAAATACATACTCCAGACGACGCCGAGCCAACCGATTTCCGCTAAAAATTTTTTCGCCGGGAAAAGCACGGCCGCATTCCACAATCGCGCTAAGCTCAGATGAAGTGCGCCCAAGGTAAAACAGAGTTGCATGATCGTGTCTTGGTCGTCTAAGAAAGCGATCGACTTGAATTGCAGAAAACTTGGCAAAAGTGTTTTCTGAATCCCAAAATACGTTCCCGAAAGTACGCCGTATGCAATAGTGCTTAATCCAAAAACAGTAAACAAAGCGACCGTCGAGCGAGCCGGTACAGATAAGACACCCCCTGCACGTTTTTTCGCTTTAGCACGACCGATTGCCGTAAAGAGCAAAATAAGTGCTCCGTAACCGGCATCGCCAACGAGCATCGCGAAGAAAATCGAAAAGAAAATGAAGAACGGCACGCTCACGTCAGTTTCGCGATACCCCGGCGTGATACCCAATGCGCTGAACAAAGCAATAACAGGACGGAAAAGACGTGGTGGCTCGAGAAGCGTTGGGACGTGTTCATCGGCACTGGGCTCACGTAAGGCAACGCCCCAGCCACTGCTCTTTGCGGCAGCCATAACATCGTCGCCGCGACGGGCATCGATGAAGCCTTCAATATGGGACACCACACCAGAGGTCGGCATATTCTCGAACACGGTCACATACTCGCCGACTTCGCTCCGACGTTCCATCTCAGCTTTCATGCCGGCGAGATCCTTCTCGTACGCCGCCAACTTGGTTGCAATGCTCTTCTGCTTCTCCAAAAGCGAATTGCGCTTTCCCACGAGAACAGAGAGTTGGGTCTTCGGCATCGGGAACGCTGCCAGCCCTCCACCTTCAGGAAGCGGTACACCGATCACCACGCCGTAAACGCCATTCTTATCACTTCCCAACACGTCGAGGAATCCATTTTCAACTACTGGAACTTCGCTCGACAACTGCGCCTTGAACAGCGTAACGGGAACTCCAGATGACGCGAGCTTCGCTGCGTCAATCGGATCAAAATCTCCCCAAGGTTCATAACGTGTAATCTCCTGGGTAAGATCCCTGAGTTCGTCTTTCGTGACGAGGTAGTGATCGGCAAGCCTGTTGATTTCGCGCACCACGGGATCTTCTCCATGACGCGTGGAAGCCGAGGCCTTCAGGGATAGATGTGTCCAAGGGTTTGATGCCGCCACATGAACAACGGTGATGGCACGCTGAACCTCTTCGATGCCTGCCTTGGCGGAAAGAATGCTTTCCGTATCGGCAACGCTTGTGACGACATGCATCACGCCGAGCTCGGCGAGTTTGGCGAGGGCCAGCTTCTTCTCAGATTCGAGGCAGAGCAGCGTCAGATGGCGCATCCGTACGATCATGCGACGGCCTCCTCGCTTGAGACTTCCGACCCATCGCTCTTATCGCGGCTCTTGGCAATCTTCCCTCGCGCTACGGCAGAGGTCTGTTCGTCGCCGAGCATAATGCCAATGATGCGAATGTTTTCTTTGCACTCGGGAATCTTGACCTTTTCAAAAAGATTAACGCGCTGAGAGGTTGTTCGCAGTTCCTGTTCAATCATCACAATTTGTTGCTTCAAAATTTCGCCACGAGCATTCAGCTCCATGAGCTTGCCGGCAGCTTCTGCCGCATCATCGATCCAAGCGGGTGTCGAAAAAAGATCCGTCTCCGGCCGATGTGTTTCAAGACCCTCGAAAACGGGAATGCTCACGCCGGCAATGTTGCCGAATGACGTCTTGATGTGATCGAGCACAATCGGAATCTCAACGGTTTCATCAGCGAGCAGGCCAATCCAAGACGCAAAACCACTCAGCAACTCGGCCTTCTTCTGCTCAACCTCTTCAGCCTTTGTGCGCATGCCGGCCACTTCTATCTGGAGCTGTTGCTTTTTGAGCTGAAGCATTGGCAGAAAGCGCTGAAAACGCGATAACGCGTCCTTCTGCGCTTTCAACTCAGTCTTTGTAAGCTTGACCTTGGCCATTGCTGCTACCTCGAAACGATCAGATGAAAATTACTTGGCCTTCTTAGGCCAGAACTTAGTGATGAATTCCGTGCGAATTCCAGTCTCCACGGATTCAAAACAGTCGGCAAGGATTTCCCAGCCGAGGTCGAGTGCCTTTTCGAGAGGAAGATTGACCGTGATGTCCATCATCTCCTTCGAAAAGCGATCACCGTACTTCAACAACTTGCCGTCCCACTCGCTCATGCGGAAACCCATCGACTGCTTTTCGAGCGTAGACCGATACTGGGCGAAGAGTTGGATCATCGTGTCCATGATCGTCCGGTGGTCTTCGCGGGTGGTTTTGTTGACGTTTTGTTTGAGGCGGGAAAGCGAACCGAAGGGCTCAATATGGCCGTCTCGGAGATAGAATTGCCCTTCGGTGATGTACCCGGTGTTGTCCGGCACGGGATGGGTGACGTCGTCGCCCGGCATTGTGGTCACTGCAAGGATCGTGATGGAACCGGCACCTTCAAAGTCAACCGCCTTCTCATAACGCGCAGCAAGTTGCGAATAAAGATCGCCAGGATAACCGCGGTTTGATGGGATCTGCTCCATGGTGATCGCAATTTCCTTGAGTGCATCGGCGAAGGAGGTCATATCGGTCAACAGCACAAGCACCTTCTTGCCACTGATCGCGAACTTCTCCGCAACGGCCAGCGCGAGATCCGGAACGAGCAGGCACTCGACGACTGGATCGGCGGCCGTATGGACAAACATTACTGTGCGAGAAAGAGCACCGCTCTGGTCGAGCGTATTTTTGAAGAAAAGATAGTCGTCGTACTTGAGTCCCATGCCACCGAGGACGATGACATCCACTTCGGCCTGGAGTGCGATACGCGCGAGCAAATCGTTATAGGGTTCACCGGCTTTAGCGAACACGGGTAGCTTTTGAGATTCAACGAGCGTATTGAAAACGTCGATCATCGGGATGCCGGTTCGAACCATGTTGCGCGGAATGATGCGCTTGGCCGGATTGACGGAAGGTCCGCCGATGGGAATCATATTTTCGGAAAGTGCCGGAGCATTGTCACGTGGGTTTGCACCGCCGTCGAAGATGCGTCCCAGCAGGTT
This sequence comes from uncultured Lentisphaerales bacterium, assembly GCA_964553035.1. Taxonomy (GTDB): domain Bacteria; phylum Verrucomicrobiota; class Kiritimatiellia; order RFP12; family UBA3636; genus JBBQIY01. Next base: position 4,619 of record CAZKJH010000160.1, read on the forward strand.
ATCGGAAAACGAAACCTGCATCGGATGACCGAGAAAACGCACACGAGCGTCGGTTGCGATTCCGCGTGCTCCAGCAAAGACCTGGAGGGATACGCTCTCACCATCGATCTTGATCACCTGTGCAAGAGAGGTCTTGCCACGAGAGGAAACCTCCGCGAGTTCATGATATTTGACACCCTGCGCTCTGAGGTTAATCACGCTGCCGGAACTGTTGTCGATGCGATGGTAGACTTTGTTCATTTGACGCCCGTTTGTGGTTACCCTCGGCACTGCGCCGACCGGTACCCCGTTAAAAAATGATTGGTCAAAAGTGTACCATCATACGGCGTGATTCACAAGCTTCCATTTTTTACATTTTTATACTATGTCCCACGCGAAGAGGCGTGCCTCGGTTGCAGATTCATCCCATGTGGTTTCAATAATCAGCCGGAGGGCATCGGTAGTAATATCGAGCGGTACTTTGACCATGCGCCGACGGTTGTCCGTAATATGCGCGACAGTACCCCATTTCCCTTCTGTTGTTTTTGCTTCGAGGCGGAAATTACGCACGAGCGTACCGGGCAGATTATTGAGTGGCATCTTCAACGGGTAACTGCTGAGGATGTTGTAGTGGCAACTGTGGGTTTTGCTGTTGCGATTGAGATTGCTGTCGAAAACAATCCGCGTTGATTTAATTGCTGTTGGGGTTGCTAAATGATATTCGACCCAGCCCGTGTTCAAGGCGCAAACGTGGTCGTTGCCCACTTCGCCGACGGGGCGGTCGACACCGTTACGCAACGCCTCAGGATTACCAGAAGCCGCAGTGAGACGTGCATTCTGCGCAAGCTCGGGAATGTCGCGCCGCAACCAGGGGAGGTAGCAGTCATCATCCATCAGCGTCTGCTGAAGCTCACGCACGAGGTCTCCCGTGATGTCGCGTGGGAGGCAACCTTCGCGTGTAGCAATGGCCGCTGCCGTACCCATCGCCTGACCGATAATGGAGCAGGTGGCCATGACGCGTGTTGAGCTAAGCGCAGCGTGCGTCACGCTGATGTTGCGACCGGCAAAAAAGAGGTTTGAGATATTGCGAGAGTAGAGCGAGCGGTAAGGGATACCGTAGGGCGACGGTGCAGAGTGAAAAATAGTGGGCATCCCCTTCCAGCGCAGTCCGCCGGGATGATGGTCGTCCATCGTCCATCCACCATAGGCGATAAGGTCGTCGAAACGTCCTTCTGCGGTGACATCGTTCTGTGTCATGATGTGGGGGCCAAGGTAGCGCCGACTCTCTCGCTTGCCGGGCAGGCATCCAATCCAATCGATTCCCCAATTGGCAGCGGCGGGATCTTTCGCGTGGTTCTTCAGATAATCCCAAACGCCATAAGCTGCTTTAAGTAACGCGTCGCGAATTTCTTCGGTGTCGTGGATGCTGTCCTGATCGCCGCCAAGTTCGAGCCACCAGAAGTTGCCGGTACCGCCGATGGTCATGAGGCGGTTCGGTAAATCATCGGGCGAGCGGTAGACGTTGGCCCATGCCGGCGGGATGAACGGCTGCGGTGTCTCAAATTCTCTAATTTGGATGAGGCAACTCATACCCATCGTATGACTGTCGGCCTGTTCGGGCTGGATATCTTCGCCGAATTCGGCGCGGGCTTCACGCCCCACGCGGTAATCGGCGCCCGTAAGCGGAGCCAGAATGCTGTCGCCCGAGCAGTCGGCGAAAAGCGGAGCCTCAACCGTATGCCACTTTTGTGTCGTTGTCTGCCATCCGCTAATGCTTACAATGCGGTCGTCCGCCATTTTGGCATCGTTGCACGAGCAGTTGAGCAAGAGCGTGATGTTGGGGTCAAAACGGGCGCGCTCATAGAGAATGCTGTCCCAAAGCGAAAGGACGCGAGTGGGATTGCGGTAGTGATTCTCAAGCATGAGCTCTTCAATAATGCCTGTTTCGCGCAGATTGAGACCGCGAGCGCCGCACACCCACATGCGTACCTCGGACGACGAATTACCACCGAGCATGGGGCGATCCTGCATCACCGCCACTTTTGTGCCGTGCCGTGCTGCCGCTACTGCTGCGCATAAGCCGGACAAGCCGCCGCCTACAATACAAAGATCGACTTGATGTGTTTCGTGCTGAAAAGGACTCTTGGAATTGGGCATAAATTTTACCTCGTAACTGTTGTTATCTTCACTCTTGAAACGCTTTCGAAAATACTCCACCGTAGCGATCTGCGTCTTACCTACGAGCAGCGCCAACAACTGGAACCGTTCATGTTTCTAAATCAAACATTCAGAAATGCACCTCTTTTCTGTAGGCCTCTGAATGGTTTGAATTAACTTAGGAAAGAAATTCTATCCCTTCACGCAACGAATGTCAATCTTGCCGGAGTTGTAACAGTGCTGACGCATGATTTTTTTGTGAGTTGATTCGTGGGGCGATTTCTTCCG
>CAZKJH010000161.1:0-7021 GCA_964553035.1 uncultured Lentisphaerales bacterium
TTTCTTTACTCTGCGTCCCTGCGACTCTGCGCGAGATTCTTTTCCATATTTCAACCGTCAGCCTTGAGGCGCTTCGGGTGGAGCGCCCGGCGCGGAACCCGAAGTCGCCTCCGAGGCTTTGTTCGCAGCAGCATCTCCTCTTGCCATCGACTCCACAATCGACCAGTTGATTATCTGACTTGTGAATGGCCACTGCTTCTTGAGTTTTCGGAACCATCCGCCATCACGGAGAAGAGCTCCGACCAGTATTCCGAAAAAGCACCCATACCACCACTTGATCGCTTGGGTGTCTGCCATGCGAGACACCGCAAGGCATCCTCCGGCTGCTGCAAGGATGATGAGATACCGCCACCACGACCTCCGAAGGATGTAGCAGATTGAGTATCCGTTGGCCTTGTGGGCCAGCATATGTTGGGCGAGTTTCTGGTCTGCCTTCATTTTTCTCCTTGCGAACGTTGGCCTTCACGCGCGGCGCGATAGCAACGTCGCGTGAAAGGCATTGTTCGGGATCCGTCAATTCCCGGACTCCTCACTAGGACGCTTCGTTTCTTGTTTAAACTTCGCGATCCATTTCAGAAGCTCCTCTCGCTCGACAACAGTGCACTGTATCTCTGCCGCAAACTTCTTGGCGCTTTCTGTCAGCGTGTTGTTTGTGATGACCATTGCCCTCTTGCACTTGTAGAAGTCCTTTCCGGCACCGGCGTCGCTTACCGCACGGCGATCTATAGGGTACTTCGACCTCTTGATTTGGATGGCGATCTTGTCCTCGCCCTTTGATGCGATAGCGTCCACCCCATAGTCGTTGCTCGCCCGAATGTTCTCTACGGTGTAGCCCTGACTTTCCAGAATCTTGCATACATAAGTTTCAAACGTCACACCGTGCATCAGATCGATCTGCTCGACCGTGAGGATGCGTGTCAACTCCATATCGTCTTCGCTCGTGGCGAGTGCCGGAGCGATGACATACAAGAAGAAGCTCGCGATTATCCCTGCCAAGACATGCCTCATGAGTTGGTCCTTTCTGCCCGAACAGTGTTATTGAGCCTACTTCGCGCAAGGCCTACCTCACGTGAATGGAAAAATTTTATTATTCCTACTGGCACCTGTCAAGGGTTGAAAACTGCTTATTTTAGGCCGTCATGAGAACGACTGTTCCCGAGAATTTACAACAGTCCTATCGCGAAGCCATCGTGAAATTCAGGCATTGGCTTCAGGAGAGCGGTAAATCACCAGATGCCGAGACATTCAAGCAGCATTTGGAGTGGAAGAAGTCTTATCTTCCTTCAGAACAATTTGAAATACGGCGCGACGCATTGCGATGGTACTACAAGGAGGGTCTGCGGCAGATGAAGGCGGCAGAATCAATTGAGAAGCGCGGCTTGAAACCGTGTGCGCACTGCCTCCGGGGCATATTTCGCAAGCGTATACGCCCTGCCTTGCTCAGCCATACGCGCGGCGGCATCTGGATGGTCAAGATAAAATAATAGCATCTCTTCAAATTCAGGATAGTTGGCAAACCAGAGGCCGCCATTAGAAGACTCACACTGCCAACGTAGCACCTCGCCCTTAGCGTGAACGAGTGCTGGCGTACCGGCCAGCCACGCTTCGAGGATCACGATGCTGAGGCTTTCGTTCACCGATGGATGGCAGAATGCAACTGCACCGGCCATGGCCTCACGCTTCTCCTGCTCAGAAACAAACCCGAGGTCGTAAAAATGCGGTGCGAGTGTGGTGGGGATTTCAACGGGGCCCGATCCAGTCATCACGAGCTTCACATCGCGCCCCGTGCGCTGACGGAAACAGTCGAGGTAATCGACCAAAATCGGCGTTCCCTTGAGAGGCTCACGACGTCCGCTGTAGACGACGTAATCGCCCTTGATTCCGGTGCGTTTCGCAAACGCTTCTGGATCTACAGTAAACGGCGCAATACCCATCGCAACAACGGCATCGGTCTGCGGATGCAGGTCGAACATCCGATGCGCCAGACGTCGCTCGGGCTCTGTATTGAACAGAAAGCCGCGAACCATCTGAAACATGTCACGAATACGTCCGACACGCGCAAAAGGCTCATCGTGCAGACAAGGCACCAGCAGCATCTTCTCCGGAGCCGTCCGTGCGGCCGCCTCAATGAGGCCGAAAAGATAAGGCCCCGCGATGACGCGATCAATAGACGAGGCATTGTCTTGCAAATATGAAATCAGCGTGTCAGCGTTCACACTCTGGCGCAACCAGGCATCCTCCTCATCCGGTGTCAAAGTGCCGTCGCGACAAATTTCTGTCTGGAGACGCAAAAACGTATCAACATCGCGTCCTGCATTGACTGGAAAGCGTCGCACGGTCATGCCATCGCGTTGAAAAGCACCTTCGGGAAGTTCGTTCTCCCATGTGAAATGATTTTTGGCACAGGTGGTCAGGAACTCAACGTCGTGACCGAGTCCCACCGCATCCATGGCGAGGCTGTAGATGAGTGTTTCCGCACCGCCAACCGTTCCCGGCTCGTGCAGACGTGGACAGACAAACGCTACTCGCATTTCGTCTTTCCCTCAAGCTTATCGATTCGCACGTTCAGTTCAGCGACTTCACGCTTGTGTCGAGTCTCCATGATCTCAATTGCAGCAAGCAATAAGGAATTCGTCTGATTCTGCTGTGACCACAGTCGGAAGGTGTAGAACTTAAGCAGTTTCCAGATGGTCTTCTTCAGCTTCACGACCAGCGGCGCAACGCGGCTTCGCTTCTCAATGATCTCAAAGTCGTTGATGTCCACGGGGATAATCTGCCGGAGACAGAGGATGTACTGCTCCATAAAGCTCGCATCATCTTTCAGCGTCAGCAAATTGTTTCGTTCAGCGCGTGCAATACGCGCTTCATCATAGACACCTTCTTTGCGTTTGCGGTCGACTTCTTCGAGGATTTGCGAGACGATCTGTTGCGCATCGATTCCATCTGCGCCGATTGAAATTTTTTGTTTTTGCGAATTCATCATCACTCCCTAATTCAAAAGTCAGCCAGATTAATCAAGCTCTGCAATGAACGGATTGTCTCTGCGTTCGTCGCCGATTGTCGTCGCATCGCCATGACCCGAGAGCACCTTAAAATCATCATCGAGCTTCATTAGCTTCGTCAGCGATGCCATCATTTTCGAGCCGCTACTTCCCGGGAGATCGGTTCGACCGATGGAGTTCTGAAAGAGCGTATCGCCAGCCACGAGTACTTTCTCTAGGTCGAAGGCAAAGCAGACGCAACCGGGCGAATGTCCTGGGGTACCGATTACACGGGCTTTCAACGATCCAGCCTCGATGATTCGACCTTCATGCAAATCCGTATCAAGACCGGCTGGCGGCTTGAGCACTGATTGGTAGGGAGGAATCGCATTGGCCGGCGTGAACGCCCACTGGGCATCCGCAGCGCTCATATAGACGGGAACTGGATACGCAACAACAAGAGCCGGTATCGCAGAAATGTGGTCGAGGTGCCCATGCGTCAGCAGGAAGGCAGAGGGTTTCAGGCCATTCTTTCTCAAAGCACTGATAATTGCCTCTGAATCGTCACCGGGATCAACAATAAAAACGTGATCCGGCTCATTCCAGAGGAGCCAACAATTTTCGTAAAAAGCACCCGTCTGTAAAAGTCTAACAAGCATGCGATCATTATACAGGTAGATGCCACGAAAAGCACTTGAAAACTACTGGCTTTCCTACGCCTACGCCGAGATGCGGATTACGCGGCGAATTACGCGGCGAAAAAGTCTTTTTTGTTGCACGGGTGACTCTATTTATGATAGCTTTACGTCGTTCGTAAAACAAACGCAATTTATGGAGAGGTGGCCGAGTGGCCGATGGCGCGGCATTGGAAATGCCGTTCACCCAAAAGGTGACGTGGGTTCAAATCCCACCCTCTCCGCCATTTTTTGGAGTTTCTTCCCAAAAATGAGATCATGATCAAGGGATTACGAGAATAGTCCCTTCGACAAGCGTATCGTTAGGGCCTATTTTACCCTTATTAGCATCGCGAATATCGCGATTGCGCGAGGCATCGCCATAGACACGCTGGGCGATGCTCCACAGGCTATCACCGCGCTTCACTTCGTACTCACCCATTTTCGAAGGATCAATCGGGTTCTTAGCAGTACCTGAACCGAAAGACTGCTTCACTGCACCAACCGAAATATCGACATCGGAGAGGTTGTTCGGAGTGGGTGCAGAAATTGCTTCCCTGTTTCCGGTCAAGTCCAGTAGCTTTTGAATTCGAGAATTTTCGCGGATCAACTTCTCCTTTTCGGCTAGAAGATCACCGTTATCTTTTTGCAGCTTCTTGAGTGCCTGATCCTTGTCGAGAACTTCTTTGTTGAGAGAAATAATTTTGACATCGTTCTCAGCTTGAAGCGCCGTGACATCGACCTCTGCAGAATCGCTCCCAAAGCGACGTCCCATCTGATCCTTAACTTGCTTCAGTCGATTGGCAACCATGTCGGTCTTCTCGGAATTAGGTCGGAGCCTGAGATACGTGTCGAAATGGTAAATAGCTGAAGAAGGATCACGGAGTGAATCCTGAAGAACAATTCCGAGTTGCAAATGAGCTAGGGCATTGGTCGGGTGCATAATGACAATATCTCTGTATAACGCGTAGGCAACCTGCGCTTGCCCACTCCGTTGCGCCTCTAAGGCTTGCTCCATTGCGACCTCTGCAACTTCCGCCTTTTCAAGCGCATAAATGCTATCGCGTTTCGTACAGGCCGTCGCAGCCAAAAGCACAATTAATGCACAGAATGCGAGTTTGAAGCAACATTGGAAACATGGGAACGACTTCACTTTAGACCTCCATTGCGTATCTCTACTTCGATCTCAGTAAAGTTCTGATGCCGTACAGACTCCAGTTGGTGCCGGGCAACGAGGCGAACTAAATGCCGTCCATCTTTAACCCCACGCGAATTCCACACGAAAGTCCTGCCATTGCCAACGGCTCGCCCGTCAACAAGCCATTGAAAACGGTAATAGACTTCGGGCTTCTCATCAGCAAGCAAGGCCGTCATCTCAACCATGCCTGAGAGCTCTCCCCCTCTCCTCTGGATGGTGATTTCGTTTTTAGGTGCCCAAGGTTTTGCGAGCGGATCACCAAGGGGAAGAATCTGAAGAGGACATCGTACCGACTGATACACACTCTCAATCGCGCAACACCCAGCGAGGCTGTGCAAGAAAATGCAAGCGTGCGCAAATTTTGTCCACAGTGCAAAGGGCTCTGTTACAGTCCCCGAAGAAAAGGAAGCACCTGCTTTAAGCCAAGAAGTTGCCTTAGTATGCTCTCGACGATCAAAAGCAGCCCCGAAACTCGTGAGATTATCCGCATAAGCACCAGGCACAAACTCAAATGATGATGTTGGAGCCGTGCGATTTCCCGTCATGAAGCCGCAGAGAGGAAAATCGCTTGCATCAGGAAGGTTTGTGGAGATGACAGCGGATTGTCCAGAAATGTTTCGGATGGCGGCAGCAACTGCTTCGTATTCCCAATGTCGGCAAGTCGAGCGCACATCCTCGTTGATCGTAAAGTAAAACATGCCCTGCGGAGAGGAATAGTCTCCAGAGACACTGCGTTCGAGAGTCGTTATCGCCTCATCAAGCGTCATGCCGTTTGTGCCGGTATAAGCCAGCATCATCGCAGGAAAAGGCATGTCTTCAAGGAGCCGATTTCGTTCATTGTCAAATGTGGCTGATGCCTCCATCTTCGACTCTGCATTGACAGGGCCAGAAAAAAGTTCCGAAACATAGCGTCCGCTCTCAATCAAATCGCTGGACGGAATTTTATTCTTTAGAAAGGTCGCGCCTGTTAAGGAGATCGGAGGCTGTGTCGTCACCTTTGTCGGGAAGCCACATGAGAAGACGCAGGCCATAATCTGCGACTTTGTCCCTGCCTTTTGAATCGCGGCCTGCATCGGCTCCCAGATATAGCGTGTGAAATTTTCGGGAGCGATGTCTGGCGACGTTCCATCGTATACCGTTTCGGGGATAGACAGGCGAATAACATTGCAGTCTGGTATCGATCTTAACCGCTGGTAGACCTGTCCAAGCAAGATCGACTCGACGGACTCGTCGTTGACGAGTAGCACCAGCTCATGCGAACCAATCGCAAAAGAGCGTGGGATACAAAACCCCATCAGTACGAGAACCAAGGAAACCCGTAACTTCGAAAACGCACACGCTTTTCGATGAAATTCAGACATTTAATTATCTGCGTCCCATGACTCGATCCGCATACTCTCCAGTCCTCGTATCAATTCGGATCCAATCGCCTTCTTCAACAAAAATTGGAACAGAGAGCGTATAGCCTCCGTCGACCGTGGCCGGCTTCATTACCTTCCCGGCCGCTGTGTTACCTTTGGCTCCTGGATCGGACTGGACGACCTTGCGTTCGATGAAGTTCGGCAATTCGATATCGATCGGTATACCATCAAGATAAAGAATATCGCACTCTATGTCATCCACGAGAAAAAACTTTCGCGTTCCAAGCATCTCCTCGGTTACCTCAGCCTGTTCAAAATCACTATCGACGAAAATATATTTATCGGCATCAATGTAGGAAAAATGCATCCGCTTGGTTTCGAGATCTGGCTTATCGAAGGTATCGATTTCGCGAAAGTTCTTCACAAACGTATTGCTGGTGATGAGATGCTTCAAGCGACACGTATAGATCGACTGACCTTTACCCGGCTTGGTAAAATTATATTCCGTAATGATGTACGGCTGGCCCTCGTACATGACCTTGAGCCCCTTGCGGAGGTCGGACGATGTGAATGACATGAATGCTCCTAATGAAGATGAGAGTATAATGACCCGTGTCTGTTTAGTAGATGCGCTGACAGATCAGAAAAGAAAGGTTTTTATTGTACCGAATCAGCCCACACGCGTCAAGCGTCGCAAAACGGTGTTCCGTAATCGGTCAGAACCGATTACATGACTTTCGTAATCGGTTAGCGACCGGGGGTGTAGCAGGGTTTGTTGCGAGGGTAAGCGGAAGTATGGCACGAGTG
>CAZKJH010000162.1:0-6948 GCA_964553035.1 uncultured Lentisphaerales bacterium
ACTACCGTTCGCACACGAAATCCTCATGACTCTCAACAAAATAAAATCGCACCCGGAACGTCCGAATTACTAAAGTGCTTCTTGACAAAACTGGCCAAAAAGAGCAATATATCGCGGAAAGAAAACAGTTTTTTTCTTGTGTGGATTGTCCGCCACACTTGTTCACTCAGTGTCAATAAGATGATTTAAACCTTTCAGCATCCTTGCAGTAGTTTTTCTCTTGATGATAAGTAGACTGATATCAACATTACATTGCAACCTTATCATCAGATATTTATTCGTCTTAAAGTACTCTAAATCAACCGTTTATAAGAAATTAACAATCTTATTCAGCCCTCTAATACTAATAACTAATAATAAGTTTCTATTGAATATAAATAGAGAGGGTGTTCATAACCTTGGAATATGTTCAGTAGAAACGATGGAAATGGAACGGTCATGAAATTTAAAGTGCCAAAGTCAAAGTTTTTCGAAGCGTTATCCGCTGTGCAAAACGTTGTGGGAACGAGGGCTGCGCTTCCTGTTCTTTCGAATGTTTTGATTTCTGCAGAGGAAGGGAGACTTGTTTTCACAACGACAGATCTTGATATAACCATTCGTTGTAGTTGCGAAGCAGAGGTCGATGTTGAAGGCAAGGTAACGCTGCCGGTTAAGAAGCTGGCTGGAATCGTTAAGGAACTGGACGACGGAATCGTTAAGGTAGAAGTTGATGAGAATGATTGTGCCCATATGCGCTGTGGTTCTTACAAGTCGAAGATTATCGGATTGTCGGCAAGGGAGTTTCCACAAGCTCCAACAACCGAGGACAGCCTATCCTATAGAATTGATCAAGGTCGCTTCCGCGATATGCTCAAGAAGACTTACTATGCGAGTGCAACGGATGATTCTAGACCGACGCTAACGGGAGTTCTCTTGAGTTTTGCCGAAGGCAAATTGACTTGTGTAGCTACGGATGGACGGAGGCTGGCGCTCTATGAAAGCGAAGTTGATTTCCCAGTGGAAAATAGTAGAGATCTTGTTTTGCCACCTCGTGCGGTTAACGAATTGATGCGAGCGCTTGGAGACGCAGGCGAAATGAAGATCAGCCTCAAGGACAAGCAGTTGATCTTCGAGTTCAAAGATATATTTTTCAGTTGCAAGCTTTTGAATGGGGTTTATCCTAATTACAAGCAGGTCGTGTTTAAAAACTGCTCCAACGTCATCACCATTAATCGAGAAGAGTTGCTCGCAGTTCTTCGCCGCATCAATGCCTCAACAACGAACACAACGAATGCAATGCGGCTTACGTTCGAAAACAATATTCTCACGATTACCGTTAGTTCGCCAGAAATAGGAGATGCTACGGATACCGTGGCTATCAAGTACGAAGGCGAATCGATTAGCGTGATATTCAATCCTGAATTTATGATGGATCCGTTGAAGAATCTCACGAGCGACGAGATTCAGATCGAACTCAATAATTCCTCAAGTCCAGGATTGATCAAGAGTGACGTCCCATTTCTTTATGTCATTATGCCGCTGAGAGTGTAGAGGACAGCCTCACAAAAATTTCCACAATTTAAAAAACGGTAAAAGAAAAGAAGATGATTTCATCAAAGCGTGTCAAGTCAAACGCGATGGCTGATCTTATGGGCGAAATTGATGTCCAGTTGGACTCGCTTCGCAGAGGTTGCGATCCCGGAGAAAAGGTCAAAGGAATCGTGGTATCGGTTGGCTCAAATTATGTGGTTGTCGATATTAACGCCAAAATGCAGGGTGTTATCGAAAGAACTCAGTGGGCGGACGAAGCCGAGGTTCCAGAGGTTGGAGCCGAAATTGAAGCTTATTTTGTTGATGTGAGTGATGGCGCAGCGCGTCTTGTTCTCGGTGGTTCGGCTTCTGCGGCTGCTATGAACCAAACGATACAGCAAGCCTACTTGACGAAATTGCCTATGGAAGGGAAGATCGAAAAGGAAATCAACGGTGGCTACGAAGTCACCATTGCAGGGCAGCGTGCATTTTGCCCATTTTCTCAAGTTGGCCTTCACCGTCAACAAGAAACGGATGAGAAGCCCATTGGGAAGACGCTACCTTTTCTCGTTGTGGAGTATGATTCCAGAGAAAACTCTTTTGTTGTAAGTCATCGCGCCCTTCTGGAGAAAGACCGAGCCGAAAAGCGCGAAGGTCTGAAGCTCGAGCTTAAAGAAGGCGATCTACGGGATGGTATCGTCACGAAGATCATGCCCTTTGGCGTTTTCGTTGATATTGGCGGCATTGAGGGGCTCATCCCACTTCGTGAGCTTTCTTGGGATAGAACGGTTAAGGCCGAAGAAATTCTGAAAGAAGGGCAGGGGGTCAAGGTGGCCATTCTGACCCTTGACTGGGTGGCGGATCGCTTCTCGTTAAGTCTTCGGGATACGCTGGTAGATCCATGGAACGATTATGCAGAGGAATTCGGAATCGGTAGCTACGTAACCGGTAAAGTGGTAAAGCTTATGCCATTTGGTGTTTTTGTGGTGCTTCAGCCTGGCGTGGAGGGACTTGTTCCCATTTCGCGACTCGGAGGAGGGCGCCGCATCTCCCATCCCAAGGAGAGTGTTTCTGAGGGGGATATGCTGGATCTTCAAATTGAGTCCATCGACATGGAGAAAAAGCGTATTTCGTTGAAGGTTGTCGATACGCGAGTTCGTGCACTTACACCGGGTGAAATCGCCGTAGGAGCGCATATTAAAGGTCTCGTCGAAGGGATCCGAGAGTTCGGGATATTTGTGCGCCTTTCTGAGGAGAAGACAGGCTTGCTGCATGTCAGCGAGTGCGAAATTGAACGGGGTGGTAATCCTACGATAAAGATGGAAGTAAAGTTTCCGATCGGACAAGAAATTGATGTCGTTGTGACGGCAATCGACGGTGATCGCATATCCTTGTCCCTACCAGGGAAGACGAGCCAGTTAGCGATAGAAGAAACGGAAAATGTCGGTGCGATGATGCGCAATAACAACCGTGATTCTCGCGACTCCATGATTTCGTCGATTGGAAGCATTCTGGACGAAATGTTCAAGCAATAGAAACTTAGATATACAGGGGTAGGCGAGATGGTTAGGTTCTTGATTCAGTTTTTTTTATCGTTTGCCTTCTGGGCTTTCGTTGTCTGGTTTGGTCTTCCTATACTGAAGGAGAAAGCTCCTGTAACATACGGAAGGCTTGTAGACTTTGTGGCGGACGTGACCTTTGGCAAGCGCATTTCTGAAGCAGTTGAAATCGTGGAAAAGAAGATTGGACAGAATGTAAAAGCGGCTTCCGATAATCTATCGCCGGTCGAAAATCCAGAAATAAAGGAGAGAAGACCGCCAATTTCTAGTCCAGAAGACCCTAAAAACGAAGTATTCACTCCACCGAATCGCCTCACGCCTCAGAATGAAAATATCTCAGTCGTTGAGGATGTAGGAGAAATACCGCAAGACGCAATAGCCGCGCTGAACAATGATCCAGGATACCCATGGGGAATTGTGGTCACGAATTCCTTTTATTATGATTCGAAAATGAATCGAATGGGCATTCTTGCCGGTGGGACGGTAGTAGAACGAAAGCAGTCGAAACTTGAAATGGACGGTCAAGTCGCCGAATGTTTTTACCTCATTGATCGGACGTGGCGCAACGAAACACTCTATCTCTATGAGTCGGATCTTGTCATGTTTGAGTGCACGTTTCAGGCTGCTGACAAGACTCAGCGTGATCTTCTCGTTGACTATTGCCGCACCAAAGGAATGCTTGAAGAACTTCGTGGAAAAGCTTATAAAGAGGCACTTCGAAAAAATCCGTACTTCGAACAATATAGAAATGTCAGCGAGGAATTAAAGACTTTTACGCAGAAAGCGCGACAAACAAAGGAAGCTTTTGATCTTGCAAGTGATGAAAAGCGCAGTGTTCTCATGGATCAACTTCGCCGATACAAGGCAGAAGAGACGGGGATTATGCAGCGTTACAAGGCTGCCAAAGAACCATACGACACTTGGAAGGCCCAAAATATTGGAGAAGAAAAGACACCAAGAATCACTAAAACTGTCGAAATTCAAAATTTAGAGAATAAGCTCAACGGCATGAGCGGAGCGGTTCAGGAGCTCGTACCGGGGCTCTGATCTATGGAATAAATTGGCAATCAACGGCGGCCCGAAGGCCGTAACTCGGGAACCGGGCGATCTTTTTACTTGGCCGGTCATAACCCCCGATGATGAGGCGGCTGTCCTGGACGTGTTGCGCAGCGGGGATATGAGTGGCAACACGGTTTCAAAGAAATTTGAACAAGAGTTTGCCACATGGATCAGAGCGAAACATGCGCTGACCTATCCAAACGGTACGGAGGCCGTACGCGCGGCGATGTGGGCCTGCGGCCTTGCCCGTAGCAGAAAACACCCCCAGCACGATCTTTAACAGTCCTTGGTTCAAAAAAGACCGTCCTGAATTTATCGCTGAATACGCCGCCGCGTTCCGAAAAGTGTCTGAACATGCCGCCGAACTGACTTGAGGCGATCAAAGAAGCGTTTGAACTGTTAGATGTGGGTTATGCCACCCTTCGGCACACATGACGAACGCGGCAATCCCCGGAAACCATCTGATCACGACACCCTTCCTGGCATCGTGCGCACCCTTCCCACCGCGATGGATTGCTGGGGACAGTCTCGCGTGCTGGAAACGATCCGGTCGACGGCGGTGGATGAACCCGTTTCGTTCACGCTGGACACGGCAGGACTGGCCCATGTCGGACCGACCTATGCAGAAACATCATTCAATCATGCCCCGAAGGGGCTGGATGTGATCAACCTAAAAGCGTAGGTTGACTTACCTCAATTCGAGCAATCGCCTCAGTGGTAACAGGATACCGCTGTTGTGTTCAACTGTCGCGCAGTTGAACACTCTTCTTGCAACGTGTTGCCGCTGAGGCGATTGCAATGCGCGAAGTTGTCAACCTACGCTTTTAGGATCAACTATGGTTGGCGTGTTTCTGGCTGGACGCAAGAGGTTTCTTCTCGAACGGCAATTGGCCCAAGCGGAACGTCATGGCGGAATGCGCTTGGAAGAAGAATGCGCTGACGGGACGTATCGTGGCTTCGGAATTAGATTCGGTTTATGGTCGTATGGCACGCTAGTTGCTCTATAAAGTTTCAGTTTTGTAAAAGCCTCTTTCTGGCAAGAAGGATGGAGTGACGGAGGGGTTGCTTTTAGAGGATCAAAAAAGGGAAGAAAGAAATGGCTACCTATACGAAATATGCTTTGATTAAAGAATTGTCTGATGCGGCGTGCATCAAGCGCAAGGAAGCTCGGCTTGCCCTTGACGCAATATTTAGTATCGCATGCAGGGAAGCAAACCTAGGAGGTTTCTCTATTCCTGGCCTCTGTCGGGTTGACGTGATAACCAAAAAAGAGCGAAGAATGCGCAATCCCCAAACGGGACAAACGATTCTCATTGCTGAACATCAGGCTCCTCGGATTCGCATTCTCAAGAAAGCGAAAGAAACGATAGTCCCCGATAAAAAGAATATTGTGACTCTGCTGATGGAAGATGGCATAACGCCTGCGGCGGTTGAGGAAGAAGTATCTGTTGAGGCTCCTCGTGAGATTATCTACGACGATTTTTCTTCCGCTGTTTCCTTTAAGTGTAAAGACTGTGGCGGCGAAATCGAGGCACCGGCGGCGGCCGTTGGTCTAACGTCGGAATGCCCTGTTTGCGGCAAACCAGTCACAATTCCAAAGGAATCCGAGTCAGGGACGATCCATGGACCTAAAATCGAGGTGTTATCGCTCGACACTCAGATAGAAGAGGTTGCGAGGAAGGCATTTTCGGAAACGGATGTTGCTGCCCAGAAGAATCAGACGATTCGAATTGATCTTTCGACCCTTGATCTCAATACGCCGGAAGTTCCGAAGCCGAAACCGAGAATTGTTTCGTTTTTCTGCAAGAATTGTCGCCAAGAACTTGAGGCACCGGCCGAGATGATGGGCATGCAATCAGACTGTCCGGATTGCGGATCAAGCTTCGAAGTTCCTTTCTTCTCTGAACCGGGAACTCTGCATGGTTCCGACCTGGAAAAGGGAGATGTCAAGAAAACAGACAAAATGAACAGTCGAACCATCCGCATTGAAATGCCGGATTTCTAAAAGGTAAGCCGAGCACAAGTTATTGGTGCGTAGGTGATTTTTTCCGAGAACGAAAAAGTTTGACAAGAGCGGTGTTCTTGAGACGAAGGGCGATGATGCTCGCTTCGAGTTTCTCGTTATCTGCCGAAATCTTCTGAATTTCAGGAAGGTTTGCAACTTCAGCGCGTAGCTCAGTTTTCGCTTTGACAAGAGCAGCTTCAGCGTCTTTCAAAGCTTTGGTTTTTACTTCAACAGCCTCCGATTCAGCGCGTAGCTCAATTTGCGCTTTGATAAGAGTAGCTTCAGCGCTCCTTAAAACTTTGCGTTTTACTTCAACAGCCTCTGAAGTGAAGGTCAAATCGCTATCAATAAATTCAAGTTTTTTCTTGGTGGCGTTTGAGAGGTCGACACTTTTCCGAATTTCTTCTGCAATTCTGTTGATCTCATTGCTCAGTTCTTCGTCTGTTGCGGAGTCCCATTTTGATTCGACAATGGGAGGTGCGGAATTTTCTTTAGCAAGGATAAAGGGCGAAGTGAAGATAAGGGCGGATGATAAAACAAAAGGAAGACAGTTTAAACGGCTGATAATTTTCATTCTTTTCTCCTAAGGTATTGCATCAAGGCGAATGGTTCTTCAAAAGCTATGTAATCATATCACAAAACGAGCGATGATGTCCAGATTTCAGGGTCGATTCGCAAAGTAAACGCGCTTTTTGGATCGACTAAGTGCGCCTCCCAGCGCACTTACTCTGCCAAAGGCGCGTTTACTTTGCGAATCGACCTCGGTCAGTCACCGGGGTTGGGCAGACAGAGGAGCACCACCCACTCGACCGATTA
>CAZKJH010000163.1:0-6855 GCA_964553035.1 uncultured Lentisphaerales bacterium
TAGGGCGGGCTCTCCGAGCACGCCGCTTCAGAGAAGATTTGCCATAATTAGAATTACTTTTTTTTGACAATGGGGGGTTGACAAATCTTGCGCCACGTCTAATAATAGTGGCCATACATTGTTTAGTGGCGATCAGACAGTCCGCAAGGAGCGGACAATTTGTTTTTATAATCCATAAAACGGCTTGAAAACGCGCCACTCTTAAGCTATGAGAAATCGGAGATTAATGATGAACCAATGTTTTTTAAAGAAAAAACGGACAGTCCTTTTGGGTCTGTTTTGTGCAGCTTCTACTTTCGCCGCCGAGCTTGTCAAGGATGGGCAATCCACTGCCGAGATCATTCTGAATCAGGATGCGCAAGCCAGTGTGAGGGTGGCTGCCGAACAGCTTCAGAAGTACGTCGAGAAGATGTCGGGCGCGAAGCTCGACATCGTCACCACCCCGACAGGGAAGTTTCAGACTCGCGTTTACGTAGGCGAGAGTGCCGCCACGAAGGCACTGGGGGTCACGCTTGATGACGTTAAACATGACGGCTTTAAAATCTGGACTAAAGGTAATGACGTGGTGGTGGCAGGGCATGACATCGACTGGTACACGGAATGCGGTTTTTCCAGCAAAACGCTAGATAATGTAGACCGCAGCGGTCTGTGGAACCAATTCACCGGTCATGAATGGCGGTCGCCCATGTTCATCCTGTCCCGAGAGAAAATGGTTCGGAGCGGACCGCTGCTCGAGTTTCATCCACAAACTGGCAGCGGTACCCTCTACGGCATCTTTCATCTGCTCGAACAACAGGGCTTCCGCTGGTATGCGGCCTTCCCGGCCCCGAACGAAGATCTCGGAAAAGTAATCCCCGTAAAGCAGAGTATCGTGATTCCCGAGCAGGAGACCACGTGCGAACCGGAATTCGCAATCAGAAACTTCGGCTACTATGTCGCCACACGCGAGGATGCGCTGTGGATCAAGTCCATGGGGGTCGGCATGGCCGAATTCGAGATTCCATGGCACTCCTCGGGGCGCATACTCGACCATCAGGAAGATCCCGAATTGGCCGGCAAGATTAACGGCAAACCCGATTTTCATGCTCCCAAGATGTCGAGTGATAAGTTTCGCACGACGTTCTTGGAATACTTGGACTGCGTGAATCGCTGGTATCCCAAAATGCTTCCTTTCGTCAGCTTCTGCCAGCCCGACGGCTGGAGCACGATTGATGACGAGGATAAGGCCAAGGGGTGGGATCGTATCGAAACGCGGGGCGCCGACGGGCGCTTCAGCGATTACAACTGGGATTTTGCCATGAACATGCGCGACCGGTATAACGCGAAATATCCCGGCAACACCCAGCGCAAGCTTGTTTATGCCTACGGCAATACGTCGCGCATTCCCGAATCGCTGGAGGAAATCCCGGACGATGTGACGATCTATTTCACCCATCACTCGGACAAGGTGCATATGAGCGACTACCGGATCAATGCTCAAGAATGGCTGGCCAAGGTGAAGGACATCCGACAGTTCGTGTTCTACGACTATTATTACGAACATACTCTCTACAAGGGCGTGCGTCCTCCCATGCCATACGTCTTCACCGAAAATCTCAAGAAAAATTTCGACTTTATGTATGACCATTGTAATGGCTGGCTGCTCGAGGGAATGGTCACTGAGTTTCGGGATGGGAGGGCCTACGGGTTCTACCGTCCGGCGATCAACCATCTGATGTTTTTCCTGCGTAACCGCCTGTCATGGAACCGCGATCTCGATCTCGAAAAGGAACTCGACGAGTACTGCACGCTCTTCTATGGACCCGCTGCTGCTGAAATGCGTGAACTGCTCACGTTCTCCGAGGAGGTCTGGATGCGTAAGGCACCTCGTCTGGTCACGGCTTCGACCGGCTATATCAAGGAAGAGGACGTGCCGAAGTTTTTTGATTTGCTGGATCGCGCGAAGGCGAAAGCCGGCGACACGATTTACGGCCAGCGCATCGATATGCTGGCTCAGGAAATGGCTCCGTTGAAGACGGTTTTCGAGGGCCTCAGTCGGCGGGGACCTCAGCTTCGTGCGTTCTCGTTTACCGACGAACAGTCGCCGCAAGTTGATGGGGATTTGACCAAGCCCTTTTGGTGGTATCAGAACCTGATAAATCCCCGCTATACCTTCTATCCGCTGAAAGACATGTTTACGGGTGAGACGCCGAAACACATCTCGACTGGCGTTTCATTCCGGTACACGGATGGAGCGCTCTTCATTGCTATTGACTGTCAGGAGCCCAAAATGGATACGATTCAGGCGCGTTGCGAAGAAAACGAAAATCCCGATATCTGGTCTGGCGATTTCGTGGAAATCCGGCTGGAGACTCCGAACGGTCGCCAGCCGCTGATTGTCGTGAATCCCAATGGGGCCGTCCTTGACAGCGATCCCACGATGCCCAATACGGAAGACTTACCCTCGTTCTACAAGGTCACGGACTGCGCGGTGCGCAAGCTCGCGGATCGATGGACCGTCGAGATCCGGATCGATGCGAACTCACTTGAAGCGACGATGCCCACGGAGTCCTTCCCTTGGGGTATCCAGATCTCGCGACAGCGCTTGGCCGGCAATACACCCGAATTCTACCAACTGTCGCCTACCGGTAAGGCGTTTAATGCGGCTTTCGAATTGATGGCCAATTTATTTGTTCGGTAGTTAAAAAAATAGTGGAGGAAGCATATAATGAATCGAATTTTATTTCTCGTTTTAACTCTGGCGTTTGCGACGCACAGCGGCGCGGCCACTGCGAGTTTCCCCGAAGATTTTCAGGAGGCCATGCGGTTGGTCGGCACGCCGGGAAAAATGGCTGAAGCGGAGGCCATCTTTTTGGAGCTGGCAGGCCGCCCGAGCCGCAAGCCGCAGGGCTCCGACGCAGCTCTGGAGCAGGCATCCTTGTGCGCGGTGCGGCGTAATGATTTCGAGGAGGCAGGGAAGCGCGCCGATCAGATCCGCGAGGAACCGCTGCAAACCCTTTGCCGGATGCGAATCTTGGACGCGCAGCGGCGCTGGAAGGATGTCGTGAGTGCCGCGGGCGGTCAGGATCTGGCAACCTGGGCCGAACGGCTGATCTACGATGCGGCCATGTGCCGAGGGCGGGCATACGCCATGCTGGGTGATCTCGCCGCCGAAAAAGATTTTCTGCTGGCGCGAACCTTCACCATCGAGGCTAGTCAACTGGCACTCGCCAATCTGGCTCTGGGGAATTTCTACCGAGATCAGGCGAAGGATGACGATCAGGCGCTTGCGGCTTACAAGACGGTGGCCGACTCATCGGTTGTGGGAGCTGCGAAGTACGACAGTGTGATTGCATGTGCGCAGTTGCTGGCGAAGCAAGGGAAGGAAAAGGAGGCCATTGGACTCCTTGACAGTCTCGAGACGAAGACCATGACCGTCGACTGGCGGTGCCGGATACATCAGGCGTACGGCGACGTGTATGTAGCACTCAAGCGTCCCGATGATGCCCAGGCTGCTTACCGGCATGCCCTAGCGGTACCGGATATATCGGCCTATATGGTGAAGGTGATTGAGGCGCGGCTGGGGGAACTGGTGCCACAAACCGCCGTGAGCCCCACAAAAAAATAAGTGAACATCCAAAAGAAGGGGTTGTCCAATGAAACATTGGAAGGCAATCCACGCATTGATAAGTTCGTCGGCACGGTGGACATGGGCTGTTACGAACGCATCGCTCAGGGTACGACTATTCTTATCCGCTAAGGAATAACTACGCAAAAGCACGACCATGTATAAACCATTCTTTCTGTTCGTTCTATGCGTCTTGATGGTGCTTCCTTCTGCCAAGGCGGAGCTTAACCTCGCCGATAGCGGCACGAGCAATTACCAGATCGTGATTCCTGACAAAGGAGAGTCCGCGATTGTCGAACAGTGGCTTTTGATGACCGCGAAATTGATGGAGGCAGCCTTCGAGAAGAATGGATTTGAGATCGATGTCGTTAAGGAAAGCGCAAAATAGGTGGACAAGCCCGGTATCTACCTCGGCGCGACCGAATTCGCCAGACGGAGTGGGGTTACGGTCGATCTGAGCGAATTCTGGGCCTATCGTGTCAAGGCCGTAGGCCGCGACCTCGTCATTTACGGCAATGACAAACAGGATCCGATCAAGACTATCCGGGGACTTAAAACGCCGTTGGCCATGCTGGGGACGGTGAAGGGGGCTTGCGATTTCTTGCGCGAATACGCTGGTGTCCGCTTCCTGTTTGTGAACATGACCCAGAGCCAATACGCCACGCAGGGCGACGGACTGGGTATGTTCAACGAGGACGGCTCTCTCAAGATCGACACGTGAAGTGTTGCTTTTATGCCAGTGCAGAAAATTGCGGCGCCGGCTGATATCGATCTCAAAAAGACGCCGATGATGCGTGCTAACTACGACAACGAGTACGAGACGTTTTATTATATTGCCAATAATTTCTTTCCTCCCTTGAGTTTCGTCGAGGGATCCGAGATCCTCTGGGGGGAGGTTCTCTTGGCGGAAAAATATGCCAAGAGCAACCCAGAGTATTTCGCTCTGCTCCCAGATGGGAAACGTTCCTGTGAGGTCCCAATACCGAGTCGTATCCGGGCTGTTTCTTACTGCGTTGCGAACAAGGGTGTCCAGGACTTGATGTTTGAGGCGGCGGAGAAACTGATCAAAAGCGGCGAACAAACGATTGCGATTGGTACTCAGGATGGGTTTGCGCTGTGCCACTGCAACTGCGAGGACTGCAACACGCTTTTCGGAAGCAAGGCGGAGAACTTTAGTCAAGTTCTCGCGAGGGGCAAGTCTGGCAAACTCTGGCAAGGGTTTTTCAATATTACCGAGCGTATCCGCCAAAAATATCCGGACGTGAGAATCGTCCTGCTCAATTACCAGGACACCCCGATTTCTGTCGATATCATTCAGCGGTTTCCTGAGAACGTGATCCCACGTATTCAATTCGGATCTCAGATAGACTTTGATAAGCTGGGAGGCGTTGAATTCCCGACCGGTGTCTGCGGTTTTGAGGAGACGTTTACCGGATTCGGTCAAGCGGGACCTTACCTGCCGGAACGAACGCCTAAGCACATGGCGGAGTTTGTCCGAACCCTAGAGCGTAACAAAGTCAAGTGGTCTGCGCGAGACGGCTCAATTGGTGCCGTACGCGGCATGCAGGCTCCGGCTTACTACGTCTACGGGCGCATGTTGGATGATCCTTCGGCCGACTGGGAGGCAATTCAGAGGGAGTTTTGCGAGGCTGCCTTCGGTATTGCCGCAAAACCAATGAACACGTTTTTTGATCTCTTGCACACGCAGATTGCAATTTATTCTGATTTCTTCGGCGTTTACATGCCTGGATGGAGTCGGGAATATTCCCGCTCCAAATACCATGACAGCAAGTGGCACGTGATGAGCATGTATCCCCCCGAATATTGCGCTGATGCGGACGCATTGTTGACATCAGCGGAGAAGGCCGCGCAGGATCCGGACGTGAAGGCGAGGCTTCATCTTATCCGGATCGAATTCGATTACATTCGCAAGATGGCCGAGATCTTCTTCCGTCAGAATGCGTGGACTCTGAATCCCTCTCAGACGACACTGAATCCGCTCATCGATGCGATTGATGATTGGCACACGGATCTTAAAAACCTCGCCGGAGGCGACAATAAAAATGCTTTCCAGCCCTTGAGCGATTGGCCAGAGATGCGCCCATTCAACGGTCATCATTACACGCATGCCGCATTGGAAAGCAGTGGATACCAACAGCAATGGAAATACACGTGTCTCAATTGGGACATCGCGGCAATCCGCGATGGAATTCTCGACAAACCGAGGGAAATGAAAGTTGCGGAGGTCGACTCCGTGCCTGGAATTGACGCAACAATCTGGGATGGCGTACCGGAGGCGAGTCTCAAGGATCGCGGTGGCATGCCGTTCACCAACGTCAAGACGACTCTGAAAGTTCTCCGTGATAAAGAGGCCTTTTATGTCCTCGTCACCAGTCTGTCCCCGTCGAAGCACCCGGAGGACATCTTGAAGACGATGCCGGACGGAGACATCTTCACGGATGAATACGTTGAGCTGGGCATTGCCCCGCCGAACTCCGACGGAAAGGTCTACCGCATCGCCGCCAATCCCGCTGAAGGCTCTCGTTTTGACTCAGTTCTAACGCCTACTGAAAAAACTCGCATGAGCGAAGATAAATCCTGGAATGGATCATGGGAGTTTGCCTTCGAGGTCACGCTGGAGAAGAGCCGCTGGAACCTCGCTTCAAGAGTCTGGACGGCCTGGTTCAGAATCCCTTTTTCTGATTTTGCCGCCGAGGCTCCGCTGGCAGGCCAACACTGGGGTTTCAACGTTGGCCGAGTCCGCTGGGATCGCGGACAGCATTACATGATCTGGAAAGACGGCAAAAGTGCGATGGATGATGAAGCGCTGGGCAAACTTGTTTTCTGAACGGGAGAGAAGGACTGAGGAGTGGGGGGGAATTTTCTCATGCGGAGACGCGGAGGCCTAGAGCTTAGGTTCTGGGGAATTTTACCGGAAAGAACAGAGTGCGCAAAGAGCTTACCTTTAAAGAGTTGAAACATGAAGTACGAATTTAAATTATAGGTAAGAAAAAATAACATAAGGAAGCAACGATGAATCGAGATGACTCTTTGAACCATCGCCAGTGGATGTCCGGCATCATCGCATGCCTGTTGTGTGTTGCAAGCAGCCTGTCCGCCATAGCGGCGCTCGATTTGCCAGATGTCTTTCAGGACAACATGGTCCTGCAGCGCGATATGCCGGCTCCCGTGTGGGGCATAGGTGTTAAGTTAAGGGGTGGAAGTTAGCGGTTGGTCGAGGCGTTGGA
>CAZKJH010000164.1:0-6839 GCA_964553035.1 uncultured Lentisphaerales bacterium
AACGGCTTCCTCTTCGGCTCGCTGATCCACACATCAATGCCGACACCCCTGTCGCCAGCAATTCTAATTATGGTCACAACTCATGGATACGGCGCGCTCGGAGATCGCGCCCTACCTCGTGAATACATCATTTTTCACTGTTTTCAGGGTAGGGCGGGCTCTCCGAGCACGCCGCTTCAGAGAAGATTTGCCATAATTAGAATTGCTGGCAAATTGCGCGTCAAATATTGCATTCGCCAGCGGTTTTATGGCATACTAAGTCTTCGAATTTGGAGATATCACAAATGTCATTCGTTTATCCATCCCTATTACTGCTCTTGTGGCTCGCCCCCTTGCCGGGCCTTTACTTAATTTGGGCGAGGCATCGTCAAAAGCGTCTGGCATCGTCTATCGTCCACCCGAACGCCCTGATCGGCCGCAAGAACCCCAACGCTAACGCGATTTTTCACACGCAGCTCACGCTTTTTGTGTGCGCTCTTGTTCTATTCGTGATCGCCGCTGCTCAGCCACGCTGGGGACAGCGCGAGGAGATCGTTCTCAGCAACGGCAGAAATGTCCTCATTGTCCTCGACGTCTCACGCTCGATGCTGGCCGCCGATGTTCGCCCGAATCGTCTCGAGCGGGCGAAGGCCGACATTTCAGACTTACTTTCCGAACTCCAGGGAGACCGCGTCGGCATTATGGTTTTTCGTAACGGCTCCGTCTTGCTTTGTCCCTTCACGACCGACACGGCCTTCCTCAGCCAAACGCTCTCCGGCATCACCATTGAATCCGCACCGCGCGGTGAAACCGATATTGGCGATGCCATCACCGTTGCGCTGGAGACATTCAAAAATGTCGGAGCCGACCACAACGCTATCATTCTCATCTCCGATGGTGAAGACCTCTCTGGGAAAGCAGTAGCCCGAGCCGCTGATGCACGAGAACGCGGCATCCCCGTCTTTTGCGTCGGCATCGGCGACGCAGATGGAACGACGATCCCGGATGAAAGTGCTTCTGTCTTGAAATACCGAGGAGAGAAGGTCGTGACGAAACTCGACAACCAAACCCTGCTCGACATCGCGACGGCATCCGGTGGTGCCTATATTCCACTTCAAACCTCCGCCACAGGGCGCACGACCTTGGGAACACTGTATAACCGTCATGTGAAGACCATTATCGCCCGCGATATGCAAGAGATGCGCGAATCGCGCATGATCGAACGATTCCAGCCTTTCCTCGTCCTGGGGTTAATTCTAACCCTTTTCGCCGCCGCCCTCTCGCTTGGTCGTCCCTCTCGGAAACGAAAAGCAGCCAAGGTTGTAGCCGCAGCCACGACGATGCTCGTTCTCGCCTGTCAGGCCATTGTCTCTGCCCAGCAGGTCACCACATCTCTTCCGGTCACCGCCACTCCTGCAACTCCCGATATCACCACCGCTGTTACTGTCGACGAAGCAGAAGCCTCGCCAGTAATCGACGATAACCTCTCGGCTCACCAGATTTCTCGGCAGGCACAACGTGCATGGAACCAAGAAGATTTTGGACTCGCGGCGGAGCTTTACACAGCGGCACTTTCAAAAATGCCGATTGATCCTGAATTCGAAAAGACCCTGCGCTTCAACGCGGCGCTCTCGTCCCTCAAGGCTGGCAACTCGGGTAAGGCTGCAGAGTTATTCCGCCAACTCGCGGTCGACGTGACCTCGGGCGCGGATGCGGCAGAAGGTTTAGGTGTTGCGCTCTTCCGTGCAGCCGACGCCCTCGCAGCACTGCCACCCGAAGAAACGCAGACACCCACCCTAGGCTCACCCCCAGACAAAACCGCCAAACCGCCGAAGCGTAACCCCGCCAAAGAAAAGCTCGATCTGCTTGAAGATGCCGCCAGTGCCTTCCAACTGGCCATGCGCGGATTACCTAGTAAGGATTTACGGCGAAAAAATCTAGAAGCCACCCTCGCAGAAATTCCCAACCTCCGCAAAGAAGCCCACGACACCGCCATCTTGAATCAGTACGGCGAGATGTCACTTGAAGATTTGATAAAAGAACTCCTTCAAAAACAGCGAAACGTTTATTCATCGTCCGCTGCGACGTTCACCAACAATACGCCAGCCCAGATCCATTTGCTCGAAAATGCGGCCGAGCACCAACGCGCTGCTGCGGATGTTTGGATGCCACTCCATCAGAAGATGCTCGAAGCTGCACGTCAATCCATTACCAACGAAAACGAGCTCGCTGAATTTAAATTCTTTTTGGATGCTGCGAAGGATCAAGCCGAAGGTGCTTCCGCTGCACTGGCAAACCTTGATCCCGCCGCCATGAATGCGATGCGCAAGTCTGAGTCGACTGCACTTCAACTCCTGACAATGGCGGCTCCCCCACCTCTTGTCCTCGCCGAATCCATCGTCTCTCAGAGCAATGCCCTCGCGAGAGCACTCGATCCCACTAAAACACGCCAGCCTCTGCAGGATCAGCAGATGTCAGCCAACCTCTTCCACGTCTTCGCCGAACAAGTTGGCCCTTGGCTAGAGCAACAGCAGCAACAACCGCAACAGGAATCTGATGCCGCCACATCGCCGCAAGGACCGCCAGCGCAAGGTGAACCCACCATAACGCCTGAGGTCCGAAAGGAAATCGATGACCTCGTCAAGAAGACTATCGGATCGCAGGAGCTGGTAAAAATAGATGTGCTGCCCACCGACGTTGTTCTTTCCGACAAAGCCCGCATCAATGCAGAACAGGCTCTCAACAACATGCTCCGTATCATGGAACTCCTTCCCAAACCTCCCCAGCAACAGCAGCAAAATCCGGATCAGAAACAAGATCAGAAACAAGACCAAGATCAACAAAAGCAAGATCAGGACCAGCAGAAGGACGAGCAGGAACCAGAAGACGAGCAAAAGCAAGAGCAGCAGGATCAAGAACAAAAGCAAGAGCAGCAGGACCAAGAACAAAAGGAAGAAGAACAGGAGCAAGCAGAAGCCCAGGAAGCCGAGAAATCTCCTGACCAAAAAGAGGCTGATAAGATCATGGCGCAAATCTTAGAGCAAGAAAAACAGCGCGAAGAAGACCGCCGCAAACGAATCCGCACCATGCCCCCTCGCGTCGGCGAACGCGACTGGTAGCAGGGGCTACCATCGTTATTCGTGTAGGCAGCTCCCATCATTTCTGTAGCGTAAATGGCGGGCTTACCCGTCACGCGCTTGGCTGCGTATAGCCAGACGCGCTAAGAAAAGATAGCCTCTTCAATATAGTTGCGCAACTCAGCGATGGGCATACGCACCTGCTCCATGCTATCGCGCAAGCGTACCGTAACGGTATCGTTCTCAAGCGTATCAAAGTCGACCGTCACGCAGAAGGGCGTACCGATCTCATCCTGACGACGGTAGCGGCGGCCAATGGCTCCCGATTCATCCCAGAAGCAATTCCAGTGACGGCGGAGGCCGTTGAAAACCCCCCGAGCTTTCTCATAAAGTTCAGGACGATTCTTCACCAACGGGAACACAGCAACTTTAACCGGCGCAATCGAGGGATGGAAATGCATCACCGTACGAACATCCGGCTTGCCTTTGGAATCCGTGAGCTGCTGCTCATCGTAGGCATTGCAAAGCAAGGCCAGAGCAAGGCGGTCGGTTCCGGCGGAGGGTTCGATAACATGCGGGATGTAGCGGCCTTCAAGCAGAAGATCGCAGAATGCGGTGGCATCTTCAACAGACTTGCCACGGCTTTCCCAATCAGCAATCGTCTTGGCCTTGAAAGCGTCCTTCGTTGCCTGATCCTTTTCGGCAACGGCCAGACGAAGGGTGTCGTCCATAATCGCCATCGTTTTGCCGGAAAACTTCTGATGTTGCGTCAGATCAAAATTAGAACGGGCAGCGATGCCCTCCAGCTCCTGAACACCGAACGGAAATGCATACTCGATATCCACACAAGCCCGGGCATAATGTGCAAGCTCCTCTTTCGTCTGCCAGTATTCCACGAGCGACTTCGCGGGGAGCCCGATCGAGCGATACCACGACAGACGCTGCTCAACCCAGTACTTGTGCCATACCTCCCAGCCCCAGCTCGGTTGAGGGCTTCCGGTGACATCCGGATTGTCTGCCAACGTGGTGACCTTGCCACAGATCAATTCCACGGCCTCATCAGGACGGATGAAGAACTCCAGCTCCATCTGTTCAAACTCGCGTGAGCGGAACGTATAGTTACGGGGATTGATTTCATTGCGGAAACTCTTACCAGACTGTGCCACGCCGAAAGGAACGGACATACGTGCAGTCGGATAAATATTCAGAAACTGGGCGAAAATAGCCTGCGCCGTTTCTGGACGTAAATAGGAAACAGCGGAATCATCCTCCACGGGACCGACGAAGGTCTTGAACATCAAATTGAATGAACGCGGTTCCGTGAGATTCTTCGATCCGCACGCCGTGCAGACGATGCCCTCGGGCATCTTCCAGTTCTTGCCAACTGGAATCAGCGTCGCCCCCTGCTCTTCGCAAAGCTGATCGGCGCGATAGCGCTTCTTGCAATCCTTGCAATCGATCATGGGATCCGAAAAACCACCCAAATGCCCCGAGGCCTCCCAGACCCGGGAATGCATGATAATGGTCGCATCGAGGCCCACAACGTCCTCGCGGTTGTGTACGGTAAAGTTCCACCAGGCATCGCGGATGTTGCGTTTCAGCTCCGAGCCCATGGGGCCGTAGTCCCAGAATCCATTGATTCCGCCGTAGATTTCGGAACTGGGAAAGATGAATCCCCGCCTTTTGCAGAGGGAGGAAACTTGTTCAAGAGTGTTTGTTGTCGATTCCGTAGTTGCGTTCATATAGACGGCTATTTTAGGATATGCGGACAAGTTCCGCAAGTCCGATTTCCAGCAAATTCAAGAACCGATCACTTGGCGCACCTTGGCAGCGAGATCCTTTATTAAAAAAGGTTTCTGGATAAAGTTAACACCTTCATCGAGCACACCATGTTTGGCAATGACATCCGCCGTATAACCTGACATGAACAAGCACTTGAGTTTCGGGAAGAGTGCTTTTAGCTTTGCTGCCAATTCGAGGCCGTTCGTTTCGGGCATGATTACATCGGTCATGAGCAGGTCTATTTCATCCTGATGCTCCTGAGCAAGCCGACAAGATTCGGCTGCGCTGTTTGCAGCGAGTACGACGTAACCCTGTCTTTCGAGAACCCTCTTGGTCACCGTCAGAAGACTTAAATGGTCTTCTACCAGCAGAATTGTTTTCTTGCCGTGCTCTAGCGGCGGAGCCGGTACTTCCGCCTGTGGAATCTCCACACCACCACTGTAGCGCGGGAAATATATCCAAAACGTTGTCCCGCGACCCAGTTCACTTTCCACTCGTATGAATCCGTTGTTCTGCTTCACAGCACCATAAACGGTGGCCAACCCTAGTCCCAGCCCTTGCCCCACGTCTTTGGTTGTGTAGAAGGGCTCAAAGATATGCAGGATGGTTTCCGCATCCATACCACAACCATCATCCTTAACAGAAAGCTGGACAAACTCGCCCGGGGCCACTTCTGGATGGCCGAGGCAATCGGCCTCATCCACCGTGCAGTTTTGCACCGCAATCGTAATTGTACCAACCTCAGAAATAGCATCACGCGCATTAATGCACAAGTTGGTCAAAATCTGATCGAGCTGCGATGCATCAACACGAACCAACCCAAGGGTCTCATCCGGAATCCAATTCAAATTTATATTTTCACGGATAAGCCGTTTCACCATTCCGAGTGTGCTCGCTACCGTATCATTGAGATTCAGAACTTTGGGTGCAATAGTCTGCTTACTGGCAAATGCCAACAACTTTCGCGTGAGTTCGGCGGAACGCTTGGCAGACAGACAAATTTCATTCAGATCTTCTTGCAAAACAGGTAATGCCGGCGCATGCTCAATAGCCATTTCCGCATACCCGAGAATGACACCCAGCATATTATTGAAATCGTGAGCAACTCCACCCGCCAGTCGACCCACCGATTCCAGCTTCTGGGCTTGCCGAAGCTGTTCTTCATTTTGACGGAGAGTCTCTTCCGTCTCCATCCGGACAGCGATTTCGTTGGCGAGTTGCAGGGAACCTTCTTTGATGACCAGTTGCGAATAGCCAAGCTGTGAAAGAAGAAGAGCCATTTCCCCCAGAAACTTGGTTGTACTCAGCAGTTTCTCCTCAGAAATCACAGGCACCTCATCCAGAGCCTTCATGTAGGTCTGCTCGTCGAAGCCTAATGTTATCGCCTGTTTCCGGAACCAGTCGCGATCTGGTGGTTCTAATAAGAGTTGCCCGGTCGCGAGACTGGCGATATGCTTTCCTTTAACGATGATGGGAAAGGCACAATCCACAAGACCGTTTTCGCACTTCTCGATCTCCAGAGCACCCGGAGTTGTCAAACGATCAAGAAGATGACGATTGCTTTGCACACAGTGATCCGCAGAAACCGGGGCGCATCGATGAAACTTCGTGCAGATGTCTCGCCACCCGGTATCAATCAGAATATTGAGCCCCGGATGGTCTAGAAAACCAATCGTGAATCCAGTCGCGTCTGTAAAACATTGGAAGATCCGGCGCAACTCAACGACATCCACGAGATCGGTGATCCCGTATTTTCCATCTACAAGATATTTTTCGTCATTCATAATGCACCCTTTTGATTAGACAGCTTGTCCGACAACCAATCCGATGAATCCGTTAACGCACACCCTACATAAATAAAACGTACTTTACGCCTCATACCCCTGCCCGTCAAAGGAATATTCCATTCAGCAATTCTTGGCTTCTTGGCCGCACCGAACGGTCGGGATGTCAAGTCCTGATCAAAAGGTTACACTTTTTTGTACATGTGGAGAGGGGGGT
>CAZKJH010000165.1:0-6687 GCA_964553035.1 uncultured Lentisphaerales bacterium
TTTCAACCAGTCGCTTCACTCGACGCAGACAAGCCGCGCGAGTGAGCTTGACGTTCTCCCAGTAAGGCAACATTTTTCTGTCCACCCATTTTTCTGTCCCTCTCTACACGAAAACAAGGGGCATATCTCTAGAAATCCCCGATACCGATTTTTCGTTTTGGATCCCGATACCGATACCGATTTCGATTACAGACGCGGAGGTCTGCATCGCTCCAGTTTTCTAGTAAAACAAGAGACAGGCGTCTAGAAATTGCGGCCAATCAGGAGATTGGCTCTCCTATTCCCATCCCTCTGTGCCTCAAACTCTCTGTGTTTAAAACCCAAACCCCATTACCCACATACTTGCCCCCGGCGACTGACCGATTACTAGAATTATATCGAAAATGCTGGACAGAACTCGGGCTGAAGTTGTATATTCAACACCTTAACAACAGTACTAAAAGGAAAACTGTTCATGAAGACTTCTCTGCAACAGCCTCAATCACAGAAACATCCAGTTTCTCGTTCGCCAAAGTTTAATGTGACCGGCGACGAGCCGAAATTCATCTGGTCGGCGATGCCGACACCGTTTCTTTCCTCCGGCGCGATCGATAAAGAATCGCTAGCCAAAACCGTATCGCATCAGGAACGTCTTGGCATCGGGGGATTGTTCGTGGCGGGTACTTGTGGAGAAGGAGCCCTGATGCCGGATCAGCAACGTATCGAACTGGTGCGTGAAGTCAAACGCTTGTCCGGTTCGCGTCTGCATGTTGCCGCCCAGGTTTCGGATACATCTTCCGCTCGTGTCTGTGAGAACATTCGCCGCATGCAAGATGCCGGTGCGGATTCCGTCGTTATCGCTCCACCCTGGATGATCAGGTTCTGCAATGGAACTGCCTTGAAGCGCTATTTTCTCGAGCCGCTTGAAATGGCGGAAGTGCCGGTCGGCCTTTACGTGCTTAAGCAACCAGATGATTCTCCCCTGAATTTAGATATTTGGCGCGAGATCGCCATGCATTCCAAGGTGAGCTTTGTGAAGGACTCCTCTGCAGACGCCTCCTATCGAGACGCATTACTTGACGTGAAGCGGCAGCGTCCTGAGCTTGCGGTGCTGACCGGGAACGAATTTGACGTGCTTTCGGCAACGGGCCCAGGTTATGACGGGGTGCTGCTTGGCACCGCAATTCTAAATGGAGGCTTGATCCGGCACGCTTTGGATGCGCAAGCGGCTGGCGATGTAACGGCAGCGGAAGCTTGGCAACTACGATCGAACGAACTGCTCTGGGATCTTTTCGGTCGCGACATCCACCTTTGGCTGGGCGGTCTGAAGTATGCCCTCGTGAAGCTCGGTCTGTTCAGCAGCACCTTCATGCACATGGGCTATGTTTTGAATGATGCTGATCGCGCCCGTATCGATGAAGCGTTGGCACGCGAGCATCAATACATCTTTCCGGACGGTTTGTAAACAGAGGGGGGATTTACATGCGTTATAAGGATACTGGCAATCTGCACCTCGATTTCCACCGTACTACCAACGGAACGATAGCCTATCTGCGTAAGACGTACGGCGAAGCTTTTCTGGATGACATTATTAGGAACACGGCGCGTGACGTTTACAAGGCCATTCGCGCCGATCTGATGGCAGGCAATCCCGAGCACTTGATTGAGCACTGGATCTATTATCTCGAACGCGAGGGAGGGGCGTTCACCGTGGAGCGCCGTGACGACGAAACGCGTGTCGAAGTCACGCGCTGTCCGGCTGCCGCCACACTCAAGGCTCACGGAATTTCCCTCGATGAGGCTTTCCGCCATCAGACCACTGTGCTGAATGAAGCTTTAGCGGAGGGCACGCCTTTCGAAATCATCACCGAGGTGTTTGATGACCTGCACTATGTTGAGACGGTCCGAAGGAGGCGCGTATGATACCCAGTGATCATTTTGTGCGGTTCTACAACGAAGTTTTCAAGGCGATTGAGGCCCACGGGCACGACGCCTTGGTCGCTTATTGGAAGGAATTGGGCCGATTGCAGAGCCTTGCGTTGGTGGATCAGTTCCGGGTGGGTGGTATTACCGCTTGTGCAGAATACTGGACCCGGATCGTACACGAGGAAAACTGCAAAGCTGACACCCTTCTGACCGACGATTACTTTGAGCTACGGATGCACCGTTGTCCCAGCTTGTCAAAGGCACTCGACAATGACGCTACACCGTTCGGGCTCTATTGCGATCACTGCATGGGATGGATAGAACCGGTGATGCAGGCTGCAGGTCTGTACGCGGTCCTGGACATGGAGTCCCGCTCTGAACCGCATTGCTCGTTTCGTGTTTACAAAGACAAGGCTTTAGCCGATGCCTACGAGGCGCAAGCTAAACTGCCTTCTAGGCCCTATACCGACCATTGAAGTAAACAAAGGGATAGGCGAAAAATAAATAGAACCGGGAGAAGAGGCATCTTGCCTGTTTAGAGAATGCACCGGCAAGATGCAGGTGCTCCTCGTGTTCAGCGGATGACACCCCATCTTCGGGAGAATGGCCAATAGACGCAGGAGCCGGGGCCGAGCATCTGTGTGCGGGGAACACCGCCCCAGTATCGGCCATCCCAACTGTTCAGCGTGTTGTCGCCCATGGGCAGATATTCGTCGTCCAGCGTGATGGCGCTTTCGGGCGACTGCAGGAACGAATCGCCGGCCTGCGGCAGGCCGTTGTCTCCCGTGCAGTGGTATCCGGCATATTTTGTTCCGCCTGTAATGGATTCTCCCATGGCGGCGACGCGATCCATGCCGGGGAGGCCTTCGACTTTGATGCCGTTTGCATAGACATGCGGATGCGTGATAGAGACCGTTTCTCCAGGAAGGCCGACGAGTCGTTTGATGTAGTGTTGCCCTGCAGCGAGTCCCTGAATGGGTGTGTCGACGAGCACGAGGGGTAAATTTGAAATCGGCGTTACGATAGAATTAGACTTTCGCCCTTTGCGTGCTGCCTGTTTGCTGAAGAAGAGCTTTGGTGTGCTCGTAGCGAATACGATCACATCACTGCGTTTGGGCGGGAAAAAGTTCCAAGCCATGCGGTTGACAAACACCTGATCGCCGGAGGTGATGTAGCCCGCCCAAAGCCGATCACCTTTTTTGACGTAGCCACTGGCGATGGTGCGCTGATTGGAATTCGGGTTGTCCGCCATGCCGACGGGCCGTGCGTTGGGAATTTTAAGATCGTGGCGGTCGGCGGCATCGTGAGGAACTTTGAATTTTTTGCCTACGACAGAGAGTAGGATGTATCCAGGTGCCTTCATGCCGTCTGTGTAGACGGAGACGGAACCATCGGCTTTTGCAACGACATCGCGATACCAGGTGCCGGTAATGAGCCACTTGAATGGCTTGAGCGGCATGCGATCCAATAAGCTTGGCCCTTTGTCAGGATCTGTAGCGGTAACGGAATGGATGCCGTAGAGCGTCGGCTGCATCGAACCGGTCGGGATTTTAAAGGGCTGAAAAAAATAGGCGCGGAAAGCCATGGCTACGCCGAAGGCGACGATGAGCGTCTCGACGAGTTCGCGCATACCGGGCGAAGCGCATTTCGGGATTTTGGCCTCGACCAGCTCCTGTGTTGTGCGGATACCTGATTCCAATTCTTCGGCGGTGCCGCTTTTGCGCAATGTTGATAGCGCAACTATCTTACTCTCGAAGGAGGCGACGACATCGGCATCAAATAAATCGCGGTTCATGTTCAGTACGTTGCGTGCTTCGTGGAGCGTTGCTTTGGCGGCTTTGCGGAGATTGTGTTTTTTGAAGAATTGCATGGATGGAAATAGGCCTCTAGAGCTCGAAATACTACATAAATAAGCCCTTTCCCGCAAGGAAGATGTTTGGAATTTGTGTAATTGAAAGTCAGTCACCGGGGTTGGGCAGACAGAGGAGCACCACCCACTCGACCGATTACAGTCGCGAGTCGCGAGTTGCGAGTCTCCATCAGCCCCAACCACGAGGTTGGGGACGTGTATCTGGGCGAAAGGGATGCCGTTACGGAAGATCTGAGAAGTCCTCCCCGGATGTGTCCGCGTATTCATTCTGCCACTCGCCACTGATGACTCGCGACTCGCAACTGTAATCGGGAAGTCAACGGGGGCGGGGTCAAGGCCTGTTCTTTGGGGCTTTCCACTCAAACCCCGGCGACTGACCGATTACGACGCGCACCAATTTTTTATTTTTTATTTGACTTATAGAGAGCAGTAATGTTCAATAGGGGCTGTCGAGTGGATTGCATGTTTTCCATTGTTCGGAAGATGGCCGTTTATCTCGCAGAAAGGTACAGGACACGTGAGTATTGAAAAAATGCGCCACAGTGCGGCGCATATTATGGCTGCAGCTGTTTGCGAATTGTTTCCAGATGTGAAGTTGGACATCGGACCGGCAACGGATGATGGATTCTATTATGACTTTGATATGCCGCATCGGATCGTTCCAGATGATTTTGCGGTAATTGAGGCGAAGATGGCCGCGCTTGTCGCGGCAAATTTGCCGTTTGAACGGCTGGAAATGACGCGCGCCGATTCCTTGGCGATGCTTCAGAAAGCAAAGCAATCGTACAAGATCGAACGCCTCGGGGACATCCCAGAGGGCGAAGTGATTTCTTGCTACCGTTGCGGAAGTTTTATTGATTTGTGTCGGGGTCCACACCTTGCCACGACAGGGGAGCTGAAGGCGTATAAGATTACGTCAATCGCAGGTTCCTACTATCGCGGCGAGGAGAAGAACCCGATGCTTCAGCGTATTTACGGCATTGTGGCAGAGTCTCAGCAAGAGCTCGATGCGCTTATCATGCGTATTGAAGAAGCGAAGCGTCGCGATCACCGCAGGTTGGGACCAGAGCTCGGACTCTTCAGCATCGACGATCAGGTGGGTCCCGGTCTTGTGCTCTGGCATCCGAAGGGTGCGCGCATCCGTGTCGCGATCGAAGATTATTGGCGTAAAGAGCATTTCCGTTCCGGCTACGAGATGGTTTATTCGCCGCATATTGGACGGGCGAATCTTTGGGAGACTTCAGGACATCTTGGCTTCTACAAGGAGAACATGTATTCTCCGATGGACATCGACGGTCAGGATTACTACGTCAAGCCGATGAACTGTCCCTTCCATATTGAAATTTATAAGAGCCAGCTTCGCTCGTACCGCGATCTTCCCTTGCGCTGGGCTGAGCTCGGCACGGTTTACCGCTACGAAAAGAGTGGTGTGATGCACGGCTTGCTTCGTGTGCGAGGATTTACACAGGATGATGCGCACATCTTCTGTACTCCAGATTCGATTGTCTCGGAAATTCGCAAGACGGTAGAATTTGCGCTTCGCATTTTGCGTCGCTTCGGGTTTACTGAGATTGCTGCATTCTTGTCCACAAGGCCCGAAAAGGCCGTGGGCGAACCCGAGCGATGGGAGCAGGCCACGCACTCGCTCGAAGCTGCGCTGGATGCCGAAGGAATTGCTTATGAGCGCGATGAAGGCGGCGGTGCGTTCTACGGACCGAAAATTGATC
Organism: uncultured Lentisphaerales bacterium; assembly: GCA_964553035.1. GTDB lineage: Bacteria > Verrucomicrobiota > Kiritimatiellia > RFP12 > UBA3636 > JBBQIY01. The sequence continues at coordinate 5,503 of CAZKJH010000165.1, forward strand.
TCAAGATCAAGGATGCGATCGGGCGTCAGTGGCAGTTGGGGACAATCCAGTTCGACTTTAATCTCCCCGAGCGCTTTGATCTGACCTACGTCGGTTCGGATGGCAAGCAGCATCGACCGTACATGGTGCATCGCGCGCTTCTCGGCTCGATTGAGCGCTTCTTCGGAATCCTCATCGAGCATTACGCTGGCGCATTCCCCGTTTGGTTGGCGGCCGAACAGATCCGTCTGCTCCCACTCACGGATGATCAATTGCCGTTTGCGGAGAAGCTGGCCGAGAGATTGCGGGGCGAGGATGCGCGAGTGTCCGTCGATGCCCATGCCGATAAATTGGGTGCCAAGATACGCCGCGCCCAAGGGGATAAGATTCCGTACATGCTTGTGATTGGCAAGCGTGAGGCGGAATCCGAGACCGTTTCCGTGCGTTCCAGATCAGAAGGCGATAAGGGTGCAATGCCCGTCGATGCCTTCATCGAGATGTATCGCGCGGCATTGAACGACTAAACCGTGCGTTCAGCAACAGTAAGACCAAAACAAGGAGGTCCTCATCAGTCCACTAGAGAATTCGTCGTCGAACTATCCTGACAGAAATGCCAGAAGTAAGGGTTCGTTTACCAGAATCAATCAGAAGATCCGTGCCCCTGAGGTGAGATGCCTCAATGCGGACGGATCACAGGCAGGAGTCATCCCGCTACACGCCGCACTTCGTTTGGCGGAAGAAGCTGGGCTCGACTTGGTCGAAGTCAATCCAAACTCCACGCCGCCTGTTTGCCGTGTTATGGACTACGGTAAATTCAAATATGAAGAAGGCCAGCGCAAGAAGGTCGCCAGAAAGAACCAGACGAAGACGGTCACCAAGGAAGTTAAGTTTCATGCCAACGTGGATGTGAACGACTATCAGGTGAAGCTTCGTAATATTCGTAGTTTCCTAGCAGAAGGTAACAAGATCAAGTTGACCTTGCAGTTTCGCGGACGCGAAAACGCACACAAGGAGCTTGGCGAAGATGTGATGAAACGGGTTTGTGTAGACCTTGCCGATGTCGCAAATGTTGAACAAGCACCGCGTCTAATGGGGCGTAGCATCACGGGTCTGTTGGGACCGAAATAGTCGCTAGTCGCTAGTGGCTAGTCGCTAGTAGTCCGTGCCGGAAGTCCTGCTAGCTTTTCCGGCAGTTCATGTTCATGA
>CAZKJH010000166.1:0-6684 GCA_964553035.1 uncultured Lentisphaerales bacterium
ACAAAGTTTGAAGGCAAATTCCATCTCGAAAAAATCCCACACACTTCCCGGAAGCACTTAAAATAGTATCCTCACAATAAGCGACAGCTTGTATGCGTTTAGGTATCGTGATGTAGATTGATGTCTATGAAAACAGATTATGCGGAACAACAAGATCACGAGCTTTTCGAGCAATTTCACCGACAGGGTCGAGAAAAAGCCTTCGAGGAGTTGATGTTGCGCCATTCACCGCTGTTGATGCGCTACATCGGAGGGATGCTGGGAATCGACTCCGCCCACGTAGACGACGTTTTTCAGGAGACATGGATTCGGGTGGTCAACAACGGCGACAAGTGGCATGGAGGCAGTTTTAGAGCGTGGCTGATGACGATTGCGCACAATGCCACGGTTGACATGCTGAGACGATTGAAGCCGACGCTAAGTCTGGATATGGAGAATGAATTTGGAGAGGCGATGGGGAATTTCATTCCCGATGATGAGGTGGGGCCGGATGCGATTTTAGAGGGCTTGGAAGTAGAAGCTTATATTGCAGATCAAGTGATGAAATTGCCCGAGGCTCAGCGAGAAGTTTTCCTGCTGAGGGTCGTGCAGGATCTGAGTTTCAAGGAGATTGCCGAGACATTGAAGATTCCGCTCAATACCGCGCTTGGCAGAATGCATTATGCGGTGATGAAGTTACGAACGGTTCTCACGGCAGACAAGACGGATTGGCAGAGGAGATGAGAAAATTATGAATTACGAATTACACATTATGAATTGGATGCGCGTAGCCACTAGTACTCTGTACAGCGCGTATTGGTAAGACAAGATTACAAGATTTACAAGATTAAGTTCTTGGTTTCAATATTGTTAATCATGTACTCTACCTGAAAATTACCGTCATTTCTGCCTGTACAATGTACTAGCAACTAGCAACTTCTCTCTGAAGGAGACAAAATGAAAGCTAATTTTGAAGAAAAACTTTTCACGGCCGCTAAACGCGGATTGCAGGCTCGGATTCCTAGCGAGCCTTCTGACGAATCGCTTGCGGTTATTATGGCTTGCGCAGCCAAACAGGCTCACCATATTCGGTTCGTCTGCGCCATGCGTCGGTTTGCCGTGATGACCGCGCCCTTGGCCGCTTGTGCCGCGCTGGTTGTGATGACGATGCTCGGGAATCATCCTCTGGAGACGCAGGTTGGGGAGGGGATCAACTTGAAACGGTTGGCGGCACTCATTGCTCTGACGACGGTTGTGGCCGATTACGATGCCGATGTATCGACCGACTCGTCCCTCCTCCTGATGGATGTGGAGTATCGTTTCGACTTCGATTCGCTCTCCGAAAGTATTGTCCAGATGCAGGATTCTGCATACCTTCTCAATCACGCGATTACACAGAATTAGCTTAAACGTCTTCTTGACAATTGTGGCGGGAAGAACGTATTATCCTCTCTCGAAAATAAACGTAGAGGGCTAAATGAGTTTTGCCGCTAATACAAAGAAACTTAGTTTCAAGAACGCGAAGATTTTCGGATCAATCTTGGGAGCGATGGTTGTTTCGGCTCTCTGCATCTGGCTGATGGCGCAGCGAGCGGATAGACAAATGCGCGATGAACTTCTGCTGCAGGCTCGGCTGATTAAGCAATCCGTTGACGTTGATACGCTGAAAACGCTTTCTGGGTCAGCTAGCGATATCGAGATGCCAGTTTACAAGCAACTCAAAGAACGGTTTATTGGTTTTCAGCAGACTAATACAAAATGTCGTTTCCTCTACTTGCTGGGTCGTAGGCCGATAAAGGGTCTCGAAAATGTTGCTCATGAGAATTTTTTCTTTCTTGACTCCGAGCGCGTTGGGTCGGATGCGTATTCTCCGCCTGGCGCATTGTACCCTGAGCTGAACGAAGCGGATGCGCACGTATTTGACTCTCTCAGCGCTGCGGTTACAGGCCCCTCAGTCGACCGGTGGGGGACATGGGTTTCTGCTTTGGTTCCGATTCTCGATCCGGAATCAGGGGGGCTAATCGCCGTGCTGGGCATGGACATCGACGCGAACGCTTGGAATTTCGATGTAGCGGTCCGGATTGCGTTGCCCGCAAGCTTGCTGCTCGCGTTCGTCATTATTTTGACCACGATCCTGCTGGCGAACCGTCCTTCTCGGCGGAGCGTGGCGATGAAGCCGATTCTGCAACGTGCCTTGATTCCCGTTGGACTCGTTATTCTACTTTTTACAGGCGGCGGTGTTTATTTGCTGGTGAAGCAACAACGCATCGACTTGAATCATCTCCTTAATGAAACTCAGAGGGAGGTTAGATCCAGCTTGACGATCTGGATCGACAAACAGATTTTGCTGATGAATGCGATGAGCGAAGTGCTTTTGGTTGATGAAGAGTTGCAACAAGCCATGAAATTACAGGATGAGGGTGCTTTACTGAAAAAAGCTTCTCGGTTCTTCAAAATATTCTCGAAAGATAACACGCTTTCCGAATTAGTTTTTCTTGATCCTAATTCCGTTTTACTGGCTTGTGTTCATCCGCTTCACGCGTCTGAAATGCATAACGAAGAGGTGTCGATTTGTCAGTTTGAAAAAGGAGGGAAGGCATTGTCGGGTTTCGAAGTTTCGCCCCACGGAACGCTAATGCTGAAGTCTCTACAGCCGATTTTGTCAGAAGGGATTCTCATTGGTTATGTAGGGTTAGCCAAGGAGGTTAAGACAACCATCGACGCAGAGATTGTACTCAAGGGGCATGACTCGGTGATTGTCCTTCGAAAGGATCTCATTAAACGAGACGTCTGGGAGACATCCATGCGTGAGCTTGGAAGATCTACGGACTGGGATAGCCTTTCAACGTCTGCTGTAATTTATTCGTCGCAACCTGTATTACCTTTTGAAATCAAGAGAAGTATTGATGCGTATCAAAACCAGCTTCTGAACGCCATGACGATCACGACTTCGGGAGATCTGTCATGGGGTGTTATTCCGATCCCACTCTTCGATGCGGCGGGCTCAGCGATTGGTGATCTGTTTGTGTTGTCGGACATAAGTGCAGTGAAGACAGAGCAGGGGCGGTTGCAGGTGGTAGCACTTAGCAGTGGCCTCGTGCTCATGACGGCATTGTTTGGCTTTCTCTATGTTCTCTTTAACCGGACTGACAAGAGTATCCGCAAGCAACAGGCGCAGCTTCAGACGAGTGAGCAGCGTCTGAGCGCCACCTTACGCTCGATTGGCGATGGTGTCATCTCCACGGATGCTCGCGGCTGCGTTACGGATTTGAACAAGGTAGCGGAACATTTGACGGGCTGGACGACAGCAGCGGCTGCTGGGCATACCATCGACGAGGTGTTTCGAATCGTTAACGCCATGACTCGTGAGGTGGTGGAGAGCCCCGTGGATCAGGCGTTGCGAACAAAGACTGTCATTGAGTTGAGCAATGATACCATTTTACTGGCACGAGACGGAGCCGAGAACCAGATCGCAGACAGTTGCGCACCGATCCGTGATAAGGACGAGAATATCATCGGAGCAGTCCTCGTTTTCCGGGATGTCAGCGAGGAATATAGGCGGCGCGCGGCCTTGCGTGCGAGCGAAGCGCGCTATCGCGCCATGTTCGAGGAGAATCCGTCTGTTCAGTTGCTGATTGATCTGAATACGGGTGCGGTGATCGACACCAACCCCGCTGCCTGCTTGTACTACGGCTACACTCGGGAGCACATGCGCCAGATGAATATCACCGAGATCAACACGCACTTGTGTGGTGATACCGCTGTTGTTTTTGACGAATACCGAACCGAAAAGAAACATCAAACAACGTGTCAGCACCGGTTGGCAGACGGGCAACTCCGAGACGTTGAAGCGAATTTGTGCTACTTCACAGCTAATGGTAAGAATTGCCTCTACGCGGTTATATACGATATCACCGAACGTAATCGTGCAAAAGAAGAACTAATTGAAATTAATAAACAGCTTGTGGAGGCGACGACGCGAGCGAACGAGATGGCGAAACAATCGCAGATGGCGAATGTTGCTAAATCCGATTTCTTGGCCAACATGAGCCATGAAATCCGAACCCCGATGAATGGCGTGATCGGAATGACAGGTTTGCTTCTTGACACGGATCTATCGGAAGAGCAACGCCGGTATGCAGAAACGGTTAGGAGCAGCGGAGAATCCCTTCTCGGCCTCATCAATGACATCCTCGATTTCTCCAAGATTGAAGCTGGGAAAATGAGTCTGGAAGATCTCGATTTTGACCTGCAAGATCTCGTTGAAGATTTGGCTTCGACGCTCGCATTCCGTGCACAAGAAAAGGGATTAGAGCTCTTGTACAGCATTCCAACCGAAGTCCCTACGCTGTTGCGAGGTGATCCGGGACGCTTACGTCAGATTTTGACTAACCTGACAAGTAACGCTGTCAAGTTCACACAGGACGGTGAGGTTGCGATTCGCGTAACCGTAGAGTCTGAAGACAACAACGCCGTCTTGCTCCGTTTCTCTGTGCGAGATACGGGTATCGGCATTCCGAGCGAGAAGATTGGGATGCTCTTTGAAAAATTTACTCAGGCCGATACCTCGACCACGCGAGGGTATGGGGGGACAGGTTTAGGGCTGGCGATCAGCAGGCAATTGGCTGAGTTGATGGGCGGCGAGGTGAGCGTCATGAGCATGGAGGGCAAAGGCTCAGAGTTCTCCTTTACTGCACGATTGACTAAGCAGGCAGAAGGAGCGAAAGCTCCAGCATCAGAGCAGGCTGATCTTCGGAACGTACACGTCCTGATCGTTGATGACAATGCCACCAGTCGTGAGATTCTGACAGCCTATTTATCGTCGTGGGGTATGCGGACTGCGGAAGCGGTGGATGGGCCATCAGCAATCCAAATGCTTCTGCAGGCGCTTGATGTAGGCGACCCCTTCCTGTTGGCGGTTCTGGATATGCAGATGCCGGTGATGGACGGAGAAATGCTTGGCAGGGCGATTAAGGCGAACGTGCGCTTGGCAAAAACTGGAATGGTGATGTTAACCTCTCTCGGCATGCGTGACAACGCTAGCATCTTCCGAGAAATTGGCTTTGAGGCCTGTTTGACGAAACCTGTTCGTCATCAAGAATTGAAGCGCAGTTTAGCGCAAGTTCTGATGGACAAAGGCAAGGGTGGGCAGGTTGCTACCTCATTGCCGGTTCCCAAACGTCAGATGAGTAAGGATCTTCAGACGATGTTTGCCGGGAATAAGGCGCGGATTCTGCTGGCCGAAGACAACATTACCAATCAGCAAGTCGCGTTGGGCCTTTTAAAGAAGCTAGGCTTGCGAGCGGATGCGGTTGCGAACGGCGCTGAAGTGCTCGAGGCACTTGAGAGGATTCCCTACAACTTGGTCCTTATGGACGTTCAAATGCCCGAGATGGACGGACTCGAGGCGACACGGAGAATCCGAAACTCCGTATTTTCTGCTAACAATGGCAAGATCCCTATTGTTGCTATGACGGCGCATGCGATGCAGGGTGATGAGGAGCGGTGCCTTTCAGCGGGGATGAACGATTATGTCTCCAAGCCAGTGGCACCTCAGGCACTGGCTCGCGTTCTCCAAAAATGGCTGAATGTGGAAGCGAGTTCCGCTTCGATTCAAAAAGCGGTTGTTACAGAAAGGACAGTCCATCATGAACATTGTATCTGGGATCTCGCGGGATTGATGGAACGCGTGATGGATGATCAAGAATTGGCAATACAGGTTCTGGAAGGCTTCTCAGAGGACATCTTCCAACGCATACAGGCCTTGGAAGCGTTTCTAACGGCTGAGGACTGTGTCGGTGCCGAACGTCAAGTTCACTCGATCAATGGTGCCTCTAGTATCGTCGGTGGAAAGGCCCTACGCGCGGTAGCTTTGGAGATCGAAAAGGCGGCGAGGGCAAGTCTCCTTGCAGAAGCACGTCAAAAAGTGCCTGAACTCATCAGCCAGTTTGACCTGCTAAAAGAGGCCATTGAAGCACAATTGAAGGATTGGAGGAATTAACCATGCGAATACTTATTGCAGAAGACGATCAGACATCCCGAACGATGCTGAGTGCGGTGCTGACGAAACATGGGCATGAAGCACTTGTAACCGTCAACGGTTCGGAAGCATGGGAAGCATTACAAAAGCCCGATGCGCCACGGCTTGCGATCCTCGATTGGATGATGCCCGAGATGGATGGGGTGGAAGTGGTGCGGCGTGTGCGTACGCAGCTCAAAAGTCAGCAGCCTTATCTGATCATGCTCACGACGAAGGATGACAAGAATGACATCGTCGCTGGACTCGATGCTGGAGCTGACGACTATCTGGCCAAGCCGTTTCATCCAGCTGAGCTACGGGCTCGGGTGCAGGTTGGAAAGCGATTGGTGGAAGCCCAGGACGCGCTAACGAAGCAGATCATCTGGCTCCGTCAGGCCCTCGATCATATCAAGACCCTACAGGGTATTTTGCCGATCTGTATGCACTGCAAGAAAATCAGGAATGACTCTGGTTATTGGGAACAGGTCGAGGCCTATATTACCAACCATTCAGAAGCACTCTTCAGTCATTGTATCTGCCCCGGATGCCTAGAGCTACACTATGCTGAGTTCGCGCAAGCGCGTGAGGATGCGTTAACCAAAACATGATTATGCCGGATTTCGCTTTTTAATTTTGGGTGCTTCTGGGTTTTGCGTGTGATTTCTTCTTTGTCGCGAGCTTTGTCG
>CAZKJH010000167.1:0-6629 GCA_964553035.1 uncultured Lentisphaerales bacterium
TCGGCTCGCTGATCCGCACATCAATGCCGACACCCCCGGTCACTAACCGATTACAAATTATAGTGAATCGAGGGTTGACTTCTCCCGCCTCTCCCCCGTATAATGAATGTCATTCCAAGGGCTTCAGAAAGTTTCTGGGTTAGCCTATGGGATGCTAGTGTGATATTTAGTAACTATGTCGGCTATGCGTTTTAGAATGAAAACATTAGTGGTGCTCCTGACAGTTGTAGGCATCTTCATGGCAACCGACTCATTTTCGGTCTGCGATGATGCCCACGAAGTTGCGTGCACTGCCCTTTGTTCATGCACCTGTTCATCCCAACAGGCGAGCCTCTTCCAAAATGCGCCACATGTGGAGATTTCCCCGATTGTCCTGCAGGCCTTCCTAGACGACCCAGTTCGGTCGGATATGCTTCTGAAAAACGACATCTTTCGCCCGCCAATCGGCGTGTAGTGCTTTTTCACGCCCCTCCGTCGTCCTGTTGTGTCCGCTATTGATGCCGACACGATGCCGGACGTCATTCGTTGTGTAGCCTTATAGGCCGACGTTACTGTATTTATATTGGCCGTGTTTCATCGTCCCTCCGTTGAGACGATGCCGCCGTATTTGGAACTTTTTTGGAGCTTTTCAATTTATGAAGAAGACTTTTGATCACAAAATCGAACGTCTCCCCCTCATCGCCACGCTTGCTTTGGTAAGCTGCGTCGTGGTGTTTCCGGCGCAGGCCGGGAGGGCGGAGACAATGCACGAAAACGCAGAGTCTGCGATGCAGACTTTGAGCAAGGACATCCCCGTAAATTCCACGGCAAGAGCAGAGGTGGCGGAGAAAATGCCTCTGCAGGCCGAGACCGAACCGACTGGGCCGCTCACACTTCGCGATGCGTTGGAATTGGCGTTGATGCGCAATCCCGAACTGACCGCCTTTTCGCATGAGGTCTCTGCGACCGAAGGACTCGTGCGTCAAGCCGGAGCATTGCCTAATCCGGAACTCGAACTCGAAGCGGGAGAATTCGGGGGATCTCGGGATCGCAAAGGTTATGATAATGCTGAGACGACCGTGCGCCTGAGCCAGTCCGTTGAGTTGGGGGGCAAACGCAGGAAACGGCAGCAGGTGGCCCAGTCGGAAGCACGTTTGGCCGGTTGGGATTTCGAGGCAAAACGCCTCGATGTCATCGCCCTCACCAAACAGGCCTTCGTCGATGTTCTTCTGGCGCAGGAGCAGGTCGCTTTGGCCGATGCGCTCCTCGTTTTGACCGAACAAGCCAGCCAAGCGACAACCGAACGGGTGAAGGCCGGCAAAGTGTCTCTGCTAGAGCAGACAAAGGCGAACGTCGAAGTTGCCGTTGCCCAGATTGCACGGGATCGAGCGACACGGGAGTTGGACACGGTCCGCAAGCGGCTCTCGGCAGCATGGGGCCGGACGCTGCCCACGTTCAAGGAGGCGGAAGGCGATTTGAGTGTGGTCGGGGATGTGCCGTCAATGGAGCGGCTATCCGCGCTGTTGGCTGAGGCTCCCGATGGGGCTCGCTGGAACGCCGAAATGGCCTTGGCCAATGACGCGACCGCCTTGGCCAAGGCGGCGCGGATACCGGATGTCAATATCAGTGTTGGCATCAGCCGCTTCGAAGAAGATGGCTCCTATGCCGGAATCGTGGGCGTGTCGCTGCCGCTTCCTCTGTTCGATCGAAACGCGGGTGGCATCCTCGCGGAGGAGCATCGGGCCGCGCGCACAGAATATGAACGCCACGCGGCACGTGTGGGTGTAACCATGGCTCTGGCGGAGGCTCATAACCGCCTTGAATCGGCGCGTGCGGAAGCACTCGCCATCACCACGGCGGTGCTCCCCGGGGCCGAGCAAGCCTTCGAGGCAACGCAGACTGGCTATCGCGAGGGGAAGTTCGGTCAATTGGAACTTCTAGACACACAGCGTACGTTCGGTGAAGTCAAGGCCCGCCTCTTAGAAGTCCTGGCGACCTATCACAAGGCCGCAGCAGACGTGGAGCGGTTGACAGGCGTGCCTTTGACTTCGAAACTCTAAACAACAACTTAAAAATCAATCAACGGAGATACAGAATGAATATGACTCAACAGGGAATGTGGCGAATCATGGGCCGAGCCTGCACAATGCTGGTGGTCCTTATGACAGTAAACGCGAAGGGCGAAGGGCAACCCGCCGGCCCGAACAAGGCATCATCACCAGTGCAACAAACCGAACACGGCGAAAATGATGGCCATGGTCATGGCAAAAAGGCACCCCTCAATCCGTCAGCAACCTTGGAGGAACGCGTGTCCGCGAAGTGCGAGCACGACATCCCCATCTATCAATGCGCCGAATGCCGCTATGAAGTCGGCGTCGTCGAGCTTGATGCCTGCCTCCTGAAACAGGAAGACGGTAGCGGCTTGGTCGGTACGCAGGCCGTAGTTCGGACGCAAGTGACGATGGCACTGCAGGTTACTGGTGAGGTCTCGCTGAACGAAAATAATGCAGTCCATATCGGCCCCCGTGTCAGTGGCATCATCAATACCGTGCCAATCGACATTGGCGCACGCGTCAAGGCGGGCGAAACCCTGCTGACGCTCGAAAGCGTCGAACTCGGGAGGGCTTTGGCGGACTACGATCGCAACCGATCCTTGAGCGAGTTATCTGAAAAAACCTTCCTGCGGGAGACGAAACTTCAGGAACAGAAAGTCGGGTCTGAGCAGGATCGGATTGAGGCGCAAATGACGTTCGAACAGCACCGGACAGATTTGAAAGCCTCCGAGCAGATGCTTCACGTGTTTGGTCTGACCGAAAAAGACATAGCCGCCATGCGCGAGACTTTGCCTGATGCAGGCGCAGGACTTCTGACGGTGCGAGCCCCCATTGCGGGAACGATCATCGAGAAACACGCGGTGGTTGGTGAAATGGTAGAAGCAGGGAAAGACCTGATGCTGCTTGCAGATCTGAGTTCCGTCTGGGTCTGGGCGAACGTGAATTCGCGTGATCTGGCGGCCTTGCTGGCCATCGAGAAAAACGATGCGGCGGTCGAAATCGTGGTGGCGGCATTCCCCGACCGGAAATTCACGGGACGCCTCGACTACGTGGGCGCCACCATGGACGAAAAGACGCGGATGATCAAAGTCCGAGCCACCATCGACAATTCCACGTTCGAATTGCGGCCCGGCATGTTCTGCGAAGCCTCCATCTCGCTCAGCAACGGCAAAGCAGAGGAGGTCTTGGCGGCACCGCGCTCCGCCGTGCTTTCAGACGAAGGACTCACCTTCGTATTCAAGCATTGGAAGGACGATCTCTACATCCGTCAGGATGTGCGCAAAGGTCGTGACTTTTTCGGTATGGTCGAGATTCTCGAAGGCCTTGAGGTGGACGAGACGATCGTAACGGAAGGCTCCTTCCTGCTGAAGTCTGACGTGTTACGCGAGAAAATGGGCGCAGGCTGCGCGGATTGATGAAAGGACCCCACTATGTTTGATACACTTATTCGTTTTGTTCTGAACCAGCGGTTGCTGGTCATCCTTGGGACGCTCCTCGTGGCCGGTTCCGGAATTTACGCCTGGATGACCCTACCGATTGACGCGTTCCCCGATACAACCAATGTCCAGGTGATGATCCTGACCGATGCGCCGGGGCTGGCTCCTCTCGACGTGGAACAGCAGATCACCGCGCCGATTGAACTAGCACTGCAAGGGCTGCCCGGCGTGGTGCAAGTGCGCTCGTTGTCAAAAGCCGCGCTCTCCCAGGTCATCGTCGTGCTGGAAGACAGCGTAGACCTCTACTTCGCCAGACAACTGGTGTTCCAACGGCTACAGGGGGCCAAAGAGCAACTCCCCGACTGGGCGGAGCCCGAAATGGGGCCCATCAGCACGGGACTGGGGGAAATCTACCAGTATACGCTGGAGAGCGACACCCATACGCCCACGGAACTGCGCACGATACAGGACTGGTACATCACCCCACAACTGCGCACGATCCCCGGCATCAACGAGGTCAACAGCTTCGGTGGCTTCGTCAAGCAATATCATGTTCTGGTCGATCCAAACCGCCTGATGAAATATGGCGTTGCCCTGACCGACGTGTTGGAAGCGATCGAGAATAACAATGCCAATGCGGGCGGGAATTTTCTCGTGCGCGGCTGGGAGCAAGCCTATGTCCGGAGTCTGGGTACAATCCAGAGCATCGAAGACATTGAAAACATCGTCTTGCATGCCGAGGACGGAGCACCGATCTTCCTGCGTGATGTGGCCGATGTGAAGCCGGGTGTCGAAACCCGCAAGGGCGGGGTGACACGCGATGGTAAGGGCGAGGCCGTGGCCGGGATGACCATCATGCTGAAAGACCAGAATTCCAAGCTGGTGGTGGAAGCCGTCAAAAAAGCCATTCCCAACATCCAAGCCGGCCTGCCGAAGGGAGTCAGCATCAACCCCTTCTATGATAGGACGGCCCTAATTCAAGCCTGCATCAGCACGGTCGGTAATGCGCTCTGGCAAGGCGGGCTCTTGGTCATCCTCGTTCTGTTCTTGTTTCTGGGAAATCTGCGTGCCGCCCTCATCGTCGCGCTTTCGGTACCGTTGACTGCGTTCATCGCCTTCATCCTCATGAGGACCCAGGGCGTAACCGCCAATCTCATGAGCCTCGGGGGGCTGGCGATTGCCCTCGGCATGGTCGTCGACGCGTCGATCGTCGTCTGCGAGAACATTGCCCGTCACCTTTCCGAGCAGTCCCGCAACGGGCTAACACGCACGGAAATCATCTTCAAGGCCGTACGGGAAGTGGCGCGACCTGTCGTGTTTTCGATTCTGATCATCGTCGTCGTCTTTCTCCCGCTTTTCTCGCTCCAGCAGATGGAGGGAAAGATGTTCCGCCCCTTGGCACTGACGATCTGTTTTGCAATGGCAGGATCAATGCTGGTGGCACTGACCATCGTTCCCGCGTTGAGTTCTCTTTTCATGCATGGACGAACGGCACAAAACGACAGCGCCATCGCGCGGCTGGTCAAACGCGCCTATATGCGGACGCTGGCATTCGCCCTACGGCATCCCAAAACACTGGTTGCCGTTGTCGTCGCACTGTTTGTTGGCTCGCTGGCGCTGGTGCCTACGCTGGGCACGGAGTTTCTGCCACAACTCGATGAGGGTGCCATTGCCATCAACGTCGTTCGCCTTCCCTCCGCCTCGCTGGAGGGGTCAGTCGCCGTGGGAACCGAAATCGAACGCCGCCTGCTTGCGCGTTTTACAGAGGTTGATACGGTCGTCACCAAGACGGGACGCGCGGAGATCTCCGAAGATCCCATGGGGCCTGAACAGAACGACGTGATTATCTTGCTGCACCCAAAGACAGAATGGAAAACGGGTCGGTCCAAAGCGGAACTGGTGGAGGCCATGCAAAATGAACTCTCCGCCATACCCGGGATCCGCCTGTCGTTTTCACAGCCCATCGCCCTGCGGGTCAACGAGCTGATCTCTGGCATCAAGAGCGACCTTGCAATAAAATTCTTTGGTCCGGACTTGGAAGTCCTGCGTGAGAACGCGAACCGTGCGGCGGCAATTATGCAGGGCATACCAGGAGCAGAGGACGTGCGAGTTGAACAAGTCTCGGGATTTCCACAGGTGGAGATCGTGGTGAACCGCAAGGCTATCGCTCGGCATAAGATCAATATCTCGGACATCAACGAAATCATCGAAACTGCGGTGGGCGGCAAAGTTGCCTCCATGGTTATCGAGGAAGAGAAACGATTCGCCGTCCTAGTACGCTTCCCCGTTGCATTGCGTCGTGATATCCCCGAACTGGAAAGGCTGCTCATCCCGTCTCCGGGAGGCGCAACCATTCAACTCGGCGAACTGGCGACGATCCAGGAAGTCGAATCGCCTGCTCAAATCAGTCGTGAGAACGGCAGGCGGCGGGTGGTCGTCGAATGCAACATCCGTGGCCGCGACATGGGCGGATTCGTCGCGGAAGTCCGCCAGGCGATCGCCCCCGTAGTCGGTGCGCTCCCAGAAGGCTACTATGCGGATTTCGGTGGGCAGTTCGAAAACCAGCAACGAGCCATGCAGCGGTTATCGATCGTCGTTCCTGTTTCGATTCTGCTGATCTTTCTCATGCTGTTCTCGGCCTTGAATTCGGTGAAGAGCGCATTGCTCGTCCTCATGAATCTTCCCTTTGCGCTGATCGGGGGCATTCTCATCATCGTCTTGCTTAAGATTCCGCTGAGCGTCTCGGCATCCATCGGGTTTATCGCCCTGTTCGGGATCGCAGTTGAAAACGGGGTTCTCCTCGTGTCTTTCTTCGACCAGTTGCGTCGGGAGGGTCTGAGTCCCGAGCAGGCTGTTATCCGAGGCTGCGAGCTACGCCTGAGGCCACTGCTGATGACGGCGATGACGACGCTACTGGGTCTGTTGCCGCTGGTCTGGGCCACGGGCAGTGGATCGGAAATGCAACGGCCGCTGGCGGCTGTTGTGCTGGGGGGCCTGACGTCTGCCATGCTGTTGACACTGCTGGTGTTGCCAGCGATATACTATCTCGTGGAAAGACACCGAGACACTAGTACACTGTACAGGCAGAAATGACGGTAATTTTCGGGTAGAGTACATGATTAACAATATTGAAACCAAGAACTTAATCTTGTAAATCTTG
>CAZKJH010000168.1:0-6546 GCA_964553035.1 uncultured Lentisphaerales bacterium
ACCCCCCTCTCCACATGTACAAAAAAGTGTAACCTTTTGATCAGGACTTGACATCATATCAGGAAGAACGGTCTGAGTTTTCGGCGTGTTTCTCTCGTCGCCGCGAGCCTATCTTATGCGGAGAGCTCTCTAATTCTAAACGCAAATCCCCGATGCCCATCTGGGTGGAACCCTGTCGGCTCTTTCGCAGGACAGTACTAGCGACTAGCCACTAGCGACTAGCGACTGTAATCGGTCAGGCACAGCCCCCTGTGCCTGACCGATTACCTGCCAATTTCACTTGTTCATTGCGAAAACGTTCTATATATACTACAATTGACGACCAATTAAGTAACCCTTTGTCGAGAAGAACTCTAGGTGACGACCATGCCAGAAAAACAAGACGATCTGCTACTCGCGCTTCTGCGCCAGACTAAGCTATTCAACGATGTCCAGTTGGATCAGCTTTTTTTGGATAACCGACAGGGGGATTCAAGCATTACGGAGTCTATTGTCCGTCTCGGATTAGCGTCGGAAGAAGACTTTCTCAAAGAAGCAGCCAAGGTAATCGGAATTGATTATATCGACGTCTCAGAGCTCGAAGCCTCACCCGAACTTATCGAAAGGCTCCCCGCGCGAGCCGTCTACCAGTACAATGTCATTCCCATCGCCTTCGATGAGGACACCCTGACGATCGCAACGAGCGATCCTTTCAATCTGTTGCAGCTCGACGGTCTTCGCATCGCCTCAGGTTTTCAAATTCGTGCCGTAGCCTGCACAATCGAAAAAATCGCCAAACAAGCGCGCAAATATTACGGCGTTGGCGGTGATACATTCGAAAAAATGATGTCGGGGGGGCGCTATGATTTAGAAGCTAACGCCGAAGATCTCAAATACGATCTTTCCGATGTCGGTCAGGAGGCATCGATCGTTCGCTTCGTCAACCAGATCATTGCCGAAGCCGACAAGCAAGGCGCAACCGACATCCATGTCGAACCCATGGAACATGAGTTGCGCATCCGTTATCGTGTGGACGGCCTCCTCCACAAAGTTGACGTGCCAGCGCAGTTGAACCGCGTTCAGGCCGCCGTGATCTCCCGAATCAAGGTGATGGCAAATCTCGATATTGCCGAAAAACGTATGCCGATGGATGGAAGAATCGGTATTCGAGCCAACAATAAAGAAATCGATATCCGTGTCTCGACCTGCCCGACCGTCTACGGCGAAAGCATCAGCTTGCGTCTTCTGCAAAAAGGCGGTGGTCTTGTCCGGCTCTCACAATTGGGTCTCAACCCACGCGATGAAAAGATCATCGTCAAGACCATTCACCGGCCCAATGGCATCGTACTGGTCACGGGGCCGACTGGATCCGGAAAATCAACATCGCTTTACGCTTTCCTCCATGAGATCAACACTGTCGAAAAGCGAATTTTGACGGCCGAAGAACCGGTCGAATACGAAATGCCAGGCATCAACCAAGTGCTGGTGCGCCCCGATATCGGGCTCACCTTCGCCCGCGTCTTGCGCTCATTCCTTCGTCAGGATCCCGACGTGCTGATGGTCGGTGAAATTCGAGACGGCGAGACGGCAGAAATCGCCATCAACGCCTCGCTCACGGGTCATCTTGTTTTTTCAACACTTCATACCAACGATGCCGCAGGCTCCTTCGCCCGCCTCATCGACATGGGTGTCGAACCCTTCTTAGTCGCCTCATCCGTTGTCGTTGTACTCGCGCAGCGCCTGTTACGACATGTCTGCCGCGTCTGCCGGGCCGAAGGCTATGCAGACCCAGCTCTCCTCGAGCGAATGGCCATCAGCCAAGCCCTTTTTGCCGACAAGAAAATTTACCAAGCCCGCGGTTGCCAAATCTGTGGGCAAACTGGCTTCAAAGGCCGAGGCGGAATTTTTGAAGCCTTGCACGTTACGGACAAGCTCCGTTCTATGGTCACCGAACACAGACCCTCTGTCGAAATTCGCGATGCGGCTATCCGTGAAGGTATGACCACCTTGCGCGAAGACGGATGGAACAAGGTCTTTTCAGGTTTTACAACAATTGAAGAGGTCCTCCGCGTGACGGAGGATCAGGGAGAGTGAAGATGAAAAGAGATCCCAACTGCATTTTTTGCAAAATTTGCACCGGTTCTATTCCGGCAACGAAGGTCTATGAATCTGAAAATGTTCTGGCCTTTCTGGATGTCAGTCCCATCGAAAAAGGTCATCTGCTGGTCATCCCCAAGCGTCATTGGCCTTCCATTTTAGAGATTCCGTTCAGTGAATGCTCCGACATCGAATGCTCTGAAGAACTCATGTACATCGTACGCGTTGCAGCCAAAGCGGTCTGCATGGCTTTCGCCGATGGCGTGAACATTCTTCAGTCAAATGGTGCCTGCGCCGGACAAACAGTCAATCACCTTCATTTCCATGTTGTGCCGCGCAGTGACGTCGGCGAGATGCCACCGACCTGGAAATCGGGTACCGCCCTTTATGAAAGCGACTCTGAGCGAGACGACTATGCCACCAAGATTCGCAATGCCATGACGCAGATCATTCAAGAGGAAGATTTAATCTGATGAACGACCAATCCTTTGAAGAAACAGCCGCCCGAATTTGCGAGAAAGACTTCCGCTACGACATGGAGGCTTACTACTTCATTCGCGATGCATTGGGATACGCAACCAAGAAATACAGCCGCACTGCCGCAAACCGACATGTCACTGGCGTCGAACTCTCCGAGGCCATCCGTGAATTCGCTATCCAGGAATACGGCCCTATTTCGCATCTCGTCTTAACCGAATGGGGGCTGACGAAAACGGATGACTTTGGCGAAATCGTTTATAGCCTCATCAATGAAGGCGTCTTCGGAAAAACCGAAGAAGATCGCAAAGATGATTTTAAAGACGTCTTCGAGTTCAAAAACGCTTTTCTCGATCCCTTCGAACCGAAAATCGAAATAACACCAGTGAAAACACGGAAACCTCGTACGAAAAAATAAGGAGATGGTTATGGACAGACGCGCATTTCTGAAAACTGCCGCTCTAGCCACGGCTGCAACAGCAATCAAGCTCAACGCACCAGCTCAGGCCGTTGCCACCGACACCGCTGGCATCCCCACACTCGTGGCCGTTCGTAACGGCGACCCTGTGACCATGTTCCGCAAAGGCATTGAGGCACTTGGCGGAATGAAGGCGTTCGTGAAGCCGAGTCAACGTGTCGTTGTCAAGCCTAACATCGGTTGGGACAAAACGCCCGAAGAAGGAGCCAATACGTCCCCCGAACTTGTCGGCGAAATCGTCCGCCAAGCACTTGCCGCAGGCGCAAACGAAGTCGTTGTCTTCGACCATACCTGCAACAACTGGAAAAACTCCTACAAGAACAGCGGCATTGAAGCTGCTGTTGTTGAAGCTGGCGGAAAAATTGTCCAGGGAAATGAAGTTGCCGATTACGTGGAACGCTCCTGTGAAGCAGCGGTCAGCATGAAGACAGCAAAGATCCACAAGGCACTTCTCGATGCCGACGTGGTCATCAATGTGCCCATTCTTAAAAATCATGGCGGCGCAAAAATGACCGCCGCGATGAAGAACTGGATGGGCGTGGTCTGGGATCGACAGTTTATGCATAGCAACAATCTCCCCCAGTGCATTGCCGACAGCATTCTCTACCGGAAACCAGACCTCACCGTAATCGATGCCTACCGAGTCATGCATGCAAACGGCCCCCGAGGCGTCAGCCTTGCCGATGTCACGGAACGCAAATACATGATTCTCTCACGCGATATCGTGGCCGCTGATTCGATGGCACTCAAAATCATCGACTATGAGGCAGACAAGGTTCCCTACATTGCCATGGCCGAGAAGCATGGACTTGGCATTGCAGATCCTTCTAAAATAAAAATCCAGAGAATCGACGCATGAAGAAACTAGCACGCAGACTGCGGATCCTCATTGCCGTCATCACCTGCGTACTAGCCGCGCTTTATTTCTGTGGCGTGATTTCTGTCTTCCCACAGGTCGGCCCTTCTCTGCTACGTGCCGTTGCCACAGGAGCGGCTGGTGCAATTGTCGCCGCATCCTGCTTCCTTGCCTTAACCTTTCTGTTCGGTCGTTTCTACTGCGCCGCGCTTTGTCCACTCGGTATCCTTCAGGACTTCATCGGATGGCTCGCCCGTAAACGCAACAAGACACAGAAAAACGTGATCGTGCTCCGTTACACGATTCTCGCGATCACGGCGGGCTTTGTTGTTGGCGGCTGGGTCATTCTGGCAAAGCTGGTCGAGCCTTTCACCCTGTTCGGTCGATTCTTCGGCGGCCTTGTGCTTCCCGGATACACCCTGACGCTACGCAAACTGGGCATGAGCCAGTGGGCGGGTGACGACACGTCCACGTCAGCAGGCATGACCGCAGGCGCACTGACACTCCTCATCTTGATCGCGCTTGTGATCTGGAAACATCGTATTTTCTGCACCGCCATCTGTCCCGTGGGAACCCTACTGGGATTCTTTGCCAAACACAGCGTCTTTAAGATGGTCGTTCACGATTTCAACTGCATCCGTTGCGGAAAATGCGCAACAGTCTGTCCTGCTGGCTGCATCGACATCAAGACAAAAACGCTCGATAATGAACGCTGTTTGCGCTGCATGAACTGCCTTTCGGCCTGCCCCAAACACGGCATTGTGTGGCAGCGTGCAGACTCTGCCCCGAAGAAGGAACAGGAAGCGACTGCGGATCCGAAACGACGGGGCTTCCTGCTCAGTATGCTCGGCACGACCCTCGCGTCCTTTGGACTAAGCCGCAGGGTCAAGCCCGGCTCCGCAAAGGGCATCACAGCGCAACCCGCAATCTATCCCCCTGGTGCCGGCAGTGCCGGACGCTTCGCATCGACATGCACTGCCTGCCATCTCTGCGTGACAAATTGTGAAGGCAAGGTGCTTCAGCCTCCGAACGCCAAAAACTTTTTTGTCCATCTCGACTACACCAAAGGGATGTGCGAGTTCAATTGCAACGCATGTTCACAAATCTGCCCAACAGGCGCTATCCGTCCGCTTTCTCTCGAAAAGAAGAAGCTCTGCCGCATTGGCATGGCCGTCTTCCATCCTACGCGATGCATCGCCGTTGTCGATGGCATTGCTTGTGGTGCTTGTGCAGAACATTGTCCAACCGGGGCCCTGCGTATGGAGCTTAAGCCGGGGGCACTCTGTTCAACGCCCATACTGAACGAAGACCTCTGCATCGGCTGCGGAAACTGCTGCTACCCCTGCCCTGTTCGCCCGGTAACGGCGATAACCGTCTCCCCTATCCCCATTCAGGTCGAAGCCGACGATCCACACACGTACTTTAAAAACAAAGCCGAGCCGCTTCCGTCGGCGACGGACGACTGGCTTATCTAATCACCCACCAACAAAGGAGATGCACTATGTCCATTGGACTCCCCGAAATTCTACTGATTCTCTTAGTCGTGCTCCTCGTTTTCGGAGCCAAACGAATTCCTGAGATCGCGAAGGCCCTTGGAAAGGCTTCGTTTGAATTCAAGAAGGCAAAATCGGAGATAGAAAAAGAAACGGACTCGCTGATCAAAGAAAGCGAGACGCTTGCTGAAAAAGAAGCGAAGAAAAAAAACTCCGACGCTTATCTTAAAACGGAAACGAAGAAAACCGACGACAATGCCTGAGCTGGAAAAAGATTCCTTTCTGGCACACCTTGAAGCACTGCGCATGACCTTGCTGGCCTGCTTTGCGTCGTGGGCGATTGCTCTCCCCTTCGGCTGGGCAGCGGCACCCAAAGTCGTGGCCGCCCTCACGCAGTGGAGCTGTCCAGAAGCACTTGGCCAACTCTATTATTTTTCTCCGCTTGAGGTCTTCATGGTGAATTTACGGATGGGTTGTATACTGGCTGCGGCTCTCTGCTATCCCTACGTAACGTATCGCATTTGGAATTTCCTCCTCCCTGCACTCTACGAAGCTGAGCAAAAGGCTTATCGCCGCTGGCTCGTTAGCTCAGCCGTCCTCTTCATTGCAGGTGGAGCATTTTGCGTCGCCGCTGTGCTTCCGCTCCTCATGCAATTTGCGGCATCCTTCGCGACAGCAAGCGTCACCCCAATCATCGGCATTTCACAATTCATTTCGCTCGCGGGCATGTTGATTCTCGCCTTCGGCATCATGTTCCAGATGCCCATCGCGGTCTGCATCATCGTGCGTTTCCGACTCGTCAGTCTCGAAAAGCTTCGCCACTCGCGCCCCTACATGGTCATCGTTATTTTGATCGTCGCCGCCCTGCTAACCCCTCCCGATGTCGTCAGCCAAGTCATGCTGGCGGCACCCACCTGGCTCCTCTTCGAACTCGGCATTCTCTTTGCCTCGAGGATAAAGCTCGAGGATAAAGAAGAAGAGGAAGAAGACGCAACCACACCACCTGACGAAGACCCTCTCGCATCTGCTACTCCCCCACCCGCCGATTCAACTGATACGTTTTACGAATCGGAATACAAGCGCTGAAGCGTGAGCGATAAAGCGTCTGTCTCGAATGGCGCTAACTTAAGCCCTGTTTCCAGCTCTTACTCTTAATCTTAATCCTA
>CAZKJH010000169.1:0-6491 GCA_964553035.1 uncultured Lentisphaerales bacterium
TCGTGTGTTGTACACCCATCACCCGCCGCCGTCATGAACCTGCCATACCCCTGTCACTAACCGATTACTTTCAGCTTCAACTTTCAGCTTGTTACTAAGCTCAGGTTACTTTAAAATCATGATGTAAAAACAATTCTGACAACCTTGCTCTCTACGGGCATCTACCTAACGAGACATTTGAGATCACCATGCTCCCATTCCCCCTATTCCTCGCGCTGAAATATCTTCAGCCCAAAAGAAACTTCGCCTCCGTGATTCCTGTCATCACGGTCATAGGCGTTAGTCTCGGCGTCGCCATTCTCATGATCGTGCTCGCCGTCATGACGGGTTTCGGAGATGTCTGGAAAGAAAAAATTCTCAGCTTCAAGCCCCACATCACGGTCTACCATCACTCGGGTTACATCAACGACATCGATACTGCTTGCGACAAGATCGCTGCAGTCGAAGGTGTTGTAACCGTCTGTCCCACCATCATCACGCCGGTGATGATCCGCTACCGCGACGATCTCGACCCAATCACGGCCACTGTAATTGGCATCGATCCCACTCGCGGTTCCATTCTCTCTAAGGTAGAAGACAAGCTTATGGCCGGCCAATATGACATCTCCGAGAACAAGGTGCTCATCGGCATCGATCTGGCAAGCCGTCTCGACGTCCCACTCAATGCAGACTTCCTCTGCTACTCACCTTTGAACTTAAAAGCGACGGATCAACTCTATTTCCCTGAGGAAATGAACGTCACGGGCATCTATAATATGGGCATGCGCGACTACGACGACTTCATCGTCATTGCCTCGATCGGCATCGCACGCGATATCATCGGTGCCGAGGACGGTGCCAAGATGATCCAAGTTCAAATCAACGACCCCGAAAAAGCATGGAAAGAGGCGGATACCATCCGCATGGTGCTGGGCAAGGGCTATCGGGTTAGCACGTGGTACGACGAGGATCGCATACTCTTCGACGCACTTCGCACTGAAAAAACGATGATGTTCATTCTGTTGGCATTCATTGCGATTGTCGCCGCCTTTTGCGTAACCAACACCCTAATCGTCATTACTATTCAAAAAACCAGCGAAATCGGCCTTCTCAAGGCGCTCGGTTTTTCCTCCTTCCAGATGAAGTCCGCCTTCGTGCTCAATGGTCTCATCCAATGCGTCGGCGGCATCCTTCTAGGGCTGCTGCTCGGCTACGGTGTTCTAATCAACCTCCAGAATCTCGTGGCGCTTCTGGCCTCTCTTGGAGTCGAAGTTTTTCCAAAGGCGATCTACGGTCTTGCTGAGATCCCATGGCGTCTCGTTCCTATGGATGTTTTTTCCGTTGTCGGCACCGTGTTTGTTTTCTGCGCAGCCGCAAGCTACCTTCCCGCCTGGCGCGCCGCAAACATGGATCCCGTAAAAGCCATCAACCAGGAGTGACACATTATGAATTCACAAAACATACTTCTGGCCGTCGATCTGCATAAAACTTACAAGCTCCCCAAGACATCGCTCCACATCCTTCGCGGAGCCTCGATCTCCGTCGATGCAGGCGAGCACGTTGCTATCACGGGCAAAAGCGGGTCGGGTAAAAGCACCTTGTTGCACATCCTCGGCGGTCTCGACAAGCCGGACGTAGGACGCGGATCACAAATCGCCATCCTCGGCAAATCGCTCACCTCTATGTCCGATTCCGCATGTGCTCGAATCCGCGCGAAGGACGTAGGCTTCGTCTTCCAGTCCTACCATCTGCTCCCTGAGATGGACATTGTCGAAAACGTCCTCCTCCCCTCTATGGCTCTCGGCCATCCCGACAAATCAAAGCGAGAACGCGCCGTACACCTCTTAGA
The DNA here is from genome assembly GCA_964553035.1 of uncultured Lentisphaerales bacterium. Classification (GTDB taxonomy): domain Bacteria; phylum Verrucomicrobiota; class Kiritimatiellia; order RFP12; family UBA3636; genus JBBQIY01. The sequence goes on from CAZKJH010000169.1 coordinate 1,829, forward strand.
AATTGCCGGCTTAGGCGACCGCCTTAAGCACAGACCGATGGAACTTTCTGGTGGCGAGCAGCAACGCGTTGCCATCGCACGCGCTATGATGAATTCGCCCTCCATGATCCTTGCTGATGAACCAACCGGCAACCTCGACCCGGCCACGGGCCATCAAATCCTCGACATGCTCTTCGGCATCGCAAAGCAAAACGGCGAAAACGGCTCAAATGCGCCAGCACTCATCATTGTCACTCATTCCGAAGAAATCGCCTCCCGTTGCGACCGCACCGTCCACCTCCACGAAGGGACCCTTTCATAACCGTCTGTAACAACAGCAATGAATAAAAACCAAATCAAAAACGTCTAAGAAGAAGCAACCCATCCAAAAACAAAAGGAAATCAACCATGAACATTAAAAATAGAATCAGCACTTTTACTTTTGCAGCTCTCGCCTTAACAGTCGCATTCATAACAGGTTGCGCCAATCAAGACTACTCTGGCACAACTTACTCGCGTGAACATGCACGTCAAGGGCAAAGCGTGTTTCCAGCAACAATCGTTTCTATCGATAACGTCACCATACAAGGCACAGAAGGTGTTCTAGGCGGAATAGGCGGCGCAGTGCTCGGAGGAGTCATTGGCAACACGATCGGCGGCGGTAGCGGCAAGACCGTGGCAACGGCAGCCGGTGCCATTGGCGGCGCATTGGCCGGATCGCAGATTGAAGGCGCAGTGACTAAGAAAAGTGCACTTGAGATCACGGTTAAGTACGAGAACGAGGCGACTGAAGCGATCGTCCAGCAAGCTGGTACCGACTTCTTCCAGATTGGGCAACCCGTCCGCGTCATCGTGAACGCAGATGGCACGAAGCGCGTTCGCCCGTAATCCTTACGGCTGCAGCCCAAATTAATCAAAAGACGACGGAGTCAACTCCGCCGTCTTTTTGTCTTTCGTGATGCGAGATCCACTGCCTGGAAGCGCAATCCCATGTTGGGGATTCTTATTTAACCTAAAAGCGTAGGTTGACAACTTCGCGCATTGCAATCGCCTCAGCGGCAACACGTTGCAAGAAGAGTGTTCAACTGCGCGACAGTTGAACACAACAGCGGTATCCTGTTACCACTGAGGCGATTGCTCGAATTGAGGTAAGTCAACCTACGCTTTTAGGTTTAACCAGTCGTCCGCCCAGTTCTTAGAGACTCCATTTTCATTGTATGAGCAACCATCATTGGCGTTCAGTTCCATGTAGTTGAACTTGCCATCAGAGTCGTAGCTTTCAATGTCAGAAAAGTCAAAAATCAAGCCTACTAGTCAATACCGACAACTAATTCTGGAAACACGACAAAATAAATGGCGGAGAGGGGGGGATTCCCCCATAGCGCATTATTGCATCTTGCATCCCGTTGATTATAAATGATTTGCAAGACTTAGGACAACGAGGTTTGCCTGCGAGGTTCAGCAAGAGGTTCACCCCGGGTGAGGAGTGACTACTTTGCTCTCCGGATGCCTGCAAAAAAAAGCCGCAAACAATGCGGGTATTCTGACACCCCTCATCAGTCAACGAACAGACCCAAACAACACAACCATACTCAGCCTTGTCGCGGCCATCACCTCGGCACGTAATAGGTTAACGTGGCGGCTCGTTGGTCCCGGCTTCGATGTTGCAGGTACCATTGAGGGAGCTAAGGCAGAGGCCCTAGCGGACAGTCCCGAAATCACCTGATGCAAGGGCGGGTGTTTCCTCGTTATGTACAGGGGGTACCCATGTCAACAGACTCCTGTCCGACTTCGACGCCAGCCGAGGCTATCGGACATTGTGTCGTCGACTATTGCGGTGGTTGCCCGGCCTTCCCTTCAGCAAGCGCTCGGACGCTGGCCTCTGTGAAACCCATGACCCGGGAACAGCCCAACACGATTACGCTCCGTGGAAATCCGTGGAAATCGCTGGACATGCAGTTTAAAAACGCATACTCTATGCTATGTTTTTTGAGAATGTGACGTGAATTTGAGAGTTGGATATGGGCGGGTCACATGAATAACATTCCCCTTGATCGTTGGGGCATTTTTGACTTCAGGCATTGATACGGAGGTTCCATGAAACGCAAAGCTATTGCAGACCTTTTGAGCAAGAAACCTCTCTGGAGGCTATTTCCTTCTACAGCCGGCATCTTTACGACTTTCAGCATTCTGACAGGGTTGGCAGATGCAGCCATTCTTCCCTCCTTGCCCAATTCGGAATACGCGGACACAGAGGTTTCGACGAACGTGGCACTGATGGCATGGACGGGGCAGACTCGCCACTTCAATGTAACCCTCCAGTTCACTGCAACCCCCTCCAACAACGTACAGGTGGCATTCGGAACGGACGGATCAACAGACGGCAATCTATCGGACGAAGAAACGGGTCTGACGCTGGGCTGGGACTGCGGAGAATGGTTTCTTTCCACCGATGCCATCACCAACCGATTAACCGCCCAACCAGTAAATTCCTCGACCCGAAAGGAGCTTACCTTCTGTATGAGTCTGGAAGCAGACGGATTGCCCCGTACGCTGGAATTTGAGGACGGAAACACGACCCTTACCTTTTCAGGCTTAACGCTTCTGCCCGTACCCCCTGCGTGGCTGTATTCAAAGGATTGGAACCTACTCAAAGTCACTGCCCGTGGTACCGATGCCCAGAACGAGCAGATCACCGTCAAGCTATCCAACGACGCCGTCATCTTGCTTTTGAGGTAAAACATGAACGAAGCGAATCACCTTTCCTCTTTTGCTAACGATTACGGCAATTTCACCTCTATCCAGCAGGTTCCAGATTACCGTCACCCACAACCGAACGCTGCGAACATGGCAGACATGGCGGACGTGGGCTCAACGATTTTTCTGACCTGTTCTGTTATCGCTATCGCATTTGGGGTCAGGAAAACCCTCCGTACCCAAGAGTTTAAAAGGCAACGAGCGGCCTTTAATCGTCTGCCTATCGTTGCCCGTTCAGCTTTTGCGTCCATTATGGTGGCGGTCATAGCCTACGGGGGGACAAAGCCGGGAACAAACTATCTAGAAACAATCTCAAGACCTCTGGTAGCCCTCATGGGCTCTGGAGAGCAACTGGAATCCATTCCCGAAACCGTTTCGTTCACCGAGAACCAGCAGCTCGCCGGATTCGCATTGACCGCTGTTGTCACAAACGAAACCTTCGACTTGTCGGCTCCCTCGAACGCCGTTGTTCACGCCAACTGGCGCAAGCGTGGTGCCGCCGAAGACGGCTTCTGGTGTGTCCCGCCAAATGGAGTCGGCAATTCCCCTTGGCTATTCACGCTTGGCACGGGACGTATCGAGTCCGTATATGTATCCTCCTCCGGCACCCTGTCGTTCAATAGTCGGAAGTCATCCCCCCTTGCTCTCATGATGCCCGATGGCTCCCCCATCGCTTTTTTCGCCCCGCTTCAAACCGTGCTGGGCATTCCGCCGGAATCTCGATGGGATCTGCTCTCCGCTACCAATTCGCTGTTCTGGTATGACGTAACCGATTCAGGCTCAGCCCGTTTCACCTGGCAAAATGCGCTTCTAGGACGTGAGACAAACGCCCCGCTTTCTTTCCAAGCCGAACTCTTCCCCTCGGGCGATTTCATTTACCGTTACGACTTTGGAGCAATTACGAATTACGAATTAGGAATTACGAATTATGTAATAGGTGCGCAAAACAATGGGGGCGGTGAGACCGCGATAATTACGACGGAAGACTACTATTGCACGGAGACCAACCACCTCTGCGCCTTACTCTACAGTCTCGATGGGTCAAACATGGTCACGACACCGCTCTGCTCGGTTGTCACAAACTCCCCGAAGTTTTCGCTCCACTGGACCGCCTTTGGCGAACTTGATCCGTCCGACCCCGATCCGGACGACGACGGCATCACAACGGCGGACGAAGTCCTCCTGTATCACACGAACCCGAATATGCCTGATACCGACCTCGATGGCATTTCCGATGGCGATGAGGTCTCGAACGGCTTAAACCCGCTGCTCCGTGATACAGACGGGGACGGCTTGGTTGATGGCTCGGACCCCGATCCGCTGTCCGTCACATCGCTCGAAGACCTCGACGGCGACGGTATCCCCGACGCCTACGAAGTTTTCATGTTTGGGTCTACGAACACCGTCGGCTCCCTTGACTACGATCCCAATGGAACGGGATTTCCGCTTTCGACGAAAATCGCCGCAGGCATGAATCCCAACGCCGTACCCGCCGCAGAAACCATACCCACGAACAATCTAGCCTCACTAAAACTCTTCGACGGGTTCAGGTGCGATTTCACCAATACCCAGAACATCATCTACAGCCGCACCATCGGCATCGACCGCGACAACGGCTGGCAGCAGTACTTTCTTTCGTCCGCTCCAGACAAAGCAGAACCGTGGAGACTTGAGGGCATGATCCTGGAATGGTCGGACTCCGGCGGTGGCAGTGGCACGGTCACGACCTCGCCACGGGACGACAGCTTCTATCTGCCCGTTTCCACCAACAGCCCGGCAAATCTGACCCTGACGCTTCGAACGACCTCGACGAATTCCATCTGTCCTCAGCCGCTGTATCTGCTCACCTGGTCTCCGGCTATTGAAGCGTCCGGGGCGTCGCAGGCGACTATCGGCGGTTCTGTCTGCTACGCCGCGAAATGGGAGG
>CAZKJH010000170.1:0-6357 GCA_964553035.1 uncultured Lentisphaerales bacterium
CTGTCCCGAATGGCGCTAACTTAAGCCCTGTTTCCAGCTCTTACTCTTAATCTTAATCCTAATCTTAATCTTAATCCTAATCCTAATCTTAATCCTAATCCTAATCCGTTCTGTTGAAGAGATTACGATTACGATTATGAAGGAGAGATTTCCTTAAGGTAGTGCCATTCACGCCTATCCCCTAATTTTTCCTCATGGTGTATATTTCACCTCTTAAAGGCTATGATTTATTTGAAGGCAGGGAAATCACAATGTCAAAACCTTCTTCCCCATTGTTCTGGACACGCACATCGCCGCCGAAAATTTGCAGGCTCCTCAACGCCAATGCTGGAGCCAGCCCGAAATCAGCTCCGCCCCGCACGAGCAGGCGTTGTTCGCATACATCAAAGAATGTGGCCTGCGCATCCTGCGAAAGTGTTTTCCCTCTCACAAGTATTTCAACAATTAACCAATTACCATCCTTACGAAGGACTGTTTCGACTCGGTCTGTTTGATGAACGCAACATCCTGCTGTGAAGAAAAGGTCGGAAAGAGCTCTAGACAACAATTCCGCAGAAGCTAAAACCATAAACGGCCCCTCCTCCATTGTCTTTAGATTGAAGGTTACGCCTTCGGTATGGCTTGACGCATTTTTTTGGGCTCTGATGATTTCGCCGCCAAGGTCTATCGCCACAAACTCTAATCCTTCGCTTTTCACCTCAATCGTTGCGAGCATAATCGCGTCGTCAATTAACTTTCGAATGCGGTTGCAATACCAATTAAAATTTTCACGCAAGTTTTCTGCCTGTGGATTTGACTCCAACAGGTTAAACAGCATTTCAGCCACACAAACAACCCCAGTCAAGGGGGTTCGCATTTCATGTGCCAGCATGCTGATCCAGTGTGTTTTAGCCATATCAAAGGCTTCTAACCGCCGGTGTGCAGCAAAGAGCTCAGCCGTTCTCTGCGAGACTAAATCTTCGAGCTGAGTGGTTTGCCGCCTGATCGTTAAATGCGTATGAACACGTGCCATAACCTCACGCTCATAAAGCGGCTTTGTGACATAATCTACACCGCCAGCCTCAAACGCCATTATTTTATCCTGAAGTGTTGATAGTGCGCTTAAAAAAATGACAGGGACTTCTTTGAGCTTTTCATCTCTCTTCAACTCACGGCAGACTTCATAACCATTCATTTTTGGCATGCGGACATCAAGAAGAATCAAATCCGGTTCGACGGAATGCGCGGCTTTCAAGGCAAGATCCCCCCGCGGAAATGCGACAACCTTACAAGCGTTCTGCATCAGTATATGTTCCAATACATGCAGGTTTTCAGGTTCATCGTCAATAACCATGATGACGGGTGTTTCAAAACTCATAAACTCTTTACCTCTCTTCGCTGCGGAGAAACCCCCAGCATCCGGCATGACAGGAAACTTAGGATGACAGAACTCTCGGCATTACAATCCAGAATTCGCAACCTAGTCCCGGTAGATTTTCAAAACCAATCGTCCCGCCCTGCGCCTCCACGGCAAGTTTGCAGAAAGCCAAACCCAAGCCACTTGAACTCTTCCGTTGACTCCCCTGCTTGGCACCTACAGCGAACTTCTCGAATATCCTCGCACTGTCTTCTTCGCTTATTCCCCCTCCCTGATCACGAATCGAAATGCGAATCCCATCCAGATGCTCGTCTGCACCGATGACGACTTCAGAAGAAGATGGTGAGTACTTGAGGGCGTTGTCGATCAGGTTCAGCAAAACTCTTTCAACCAAGAGTGGATCTGCGTACATCATCGGACAGGCGGTAGAAACACGTAGCTTAAGCGTGTGGTCGTGAATACGGTTTTCTTCCAAGGCAACAATCCCCTCAAGTATGGACTTAACGTTCACACTCTGGCAATGCATAGACATTTTCTGGCTTTCTAACCGGTTCACATCAATGATTTCACTGACGAGACGACTCAACAACCGCGTCGCTAAAATTGTCTGCGATAAACTATCTCGGCTATCGGCGTCCAGAGCCCCCCACGCGCCTCTTTCAATCAATTGTAAATGTCCAAGCATCGCCTGCAGTGGAGAACGCATGTCATGAACAAGCATGTGAACCAAGGTGTCCCGATAAGCCTCCAATTCGCGAAGCCGAACGTGTTGCTTCGTCAGAAGATCATGGGCCTTGTGCAACCGAATTTGCGTACTTAATCGAGACAACAACTCTTGTTCACATACCGGTTTGGCAACGAAATCAACACCCCCCGCTTGGAAACCGCTTTCGATGTCGTCACCTCCCGACATCCCACTTAAAAAAAGCACGGGAATCTGACTCGTTCCCGCTTCTTTTTTCAGACGTCTACAAATTTCGTATCCATCCATCTCGGGCATCCCGATATCGAGAATAATTGCATCGGGCGAAAATCTCCTCACGGCATTCAACGCCTGATCTCCACGCGTAAAAATGGCAAGCTGATAATGATTTGCCGCGAGAATTTGTTCAAGAATGCGCAGAGTTTCCGAATCATCATCCACAACCAGCACGCGATAATTTTCGTTATTTATATCACCATCCAGCATATCCCTTGCCTTTCTTTCTAAATGCCCAGTTCTGACTCAAACGCCATTTTGCTCTTTTCGAGAAGTGCTGTCAACCCATCGTAATCATAGTCTTCTACAAGGGACTGAATGCTAGACGCCAAGGCGGGGTTCGTGGCGGTCATAACGGACACTAAACTTCTCATCCCAACGATATCCCCCTCGTAGACCGCAGATTCAAACAACCTCCTCAGCTTTTCAGGCACAACCAAGTCTGCATCATTCGGGACAATCGAATCTACAGTCGCCGATGGAGTCATTGCCTTCTCCAATTCGATTTTATCATAAACAACGCCCGTCAACTTGCTAATGAGTTGGAGAAGCTCCTCGACCTTGACCGGTCTTGACAGCATGCCATTGCCGCCTAACGCTGTTGTGTTGAAACTCTCATCCGCAAATCCCGATGCCGTTACAATCACAACAGGCACCTCGGAGCCGGTGGGTAAGCTTCGGATTTTCTTTAGCGTCTCCCATCCATCCATGCCCGGCATGCGCTTATCGAGCAGGATCAGTCCGTAGGTCTCCGCCTTGCGTTGCAAAACCTCCAAAGCCTCTTCTCCGCTGGCTACACCATCGGCACAGAATCCGGCGCACTCCAGCATAAAAAGTAGCACTGAAAGTCCGGCCGCATTATCGTCGACCACCAAAACGCGAGGGACATTACCGGACGGATGGCGGACACGAACTCCCCCAGCGAATGATTCATCCCCGATAATCGCTGCGACAGTCTGCGCTTTGAAAACAAACCGAAACATGCTGCCCTTTCCAAGGCTACTCTCGACCGTCACTTCCCCCCCCATGGCTCTCGCGTAACGACGACACAGCGAAAGGCCGAGGCCAAATCCTCTCATCGTAGAGTCTTCAACACCTTTTACAAAAGGCTTGAATATTTCGTCGAGACTGTCGACCGGAATCCCCACCCCAGAATCTTCCACTTCAACCATGAAAAAGCATTCGCCGTCATGCGCCGCCGACTCCGGAGGCAAACTGATGGAAGACCCGTTGACTTGTCCCACACGAATTCGGACAAAACCTGCGTCGGTAAACTTCACGGCATTCCCGACTAGATTCATAATAACCTGACGGATCTTGCCCTTGTCCGCCCGAATGAAGACCGACGATTCCAGCGAGATTTCTGTTTCCACAACCACGGACGTGGAGATTTGTTTACGAGAAAAAATCGAACACACGTCTTCCACAAGGCTCCCCAAGCTGAACTCACTCTCATTCATCGGCAACTCGGAACTCTCCCGCCTGATGGTATTCAGAATGTCATTAATAAGCTCAAGGAGATGCTCGGCGCTTTTTCGCATCGCATTGACATTCTGTTTCGTGAGAATGTGAAGGCCTTCCCGATCCATGATCTGGAGATAGCCCAAGATGATATTCAACGGCGTTCGAATCTCATGCGACATGTCCGCCAAAAAATCAGCTTTCCGTTTAGCTACGCGCTCGGCATCATCAAGTGATCGGACTAACTCTCCCTGCATGGCTTCTTTTTCGGTGATATCGTTAGCCACACAGACAACGTAGTCGACAACCCCTGATTTGGAAATAGACGGGGTTTTGACAATCTCAAACAAACGTCGATCTCCTGTCGCGGAAACCAGCCACTCGGTGGTACGCACCGCCTTTTTCTTCTCAAAGACTTGCCGGTTGACACAGATGCAAATTTTGGCACCTTCTGGTGGGAGGAATTCTGTAAGCCGCTTCGTCTGCATTTTCTCGCGAGTCATGCCAAAAAAATCCGCATGCGCCTTGTTCACAAGACCATACGTCTCCTCATCTTTCAGGTACCAGACCTGCGACTCCATGGTGTCGAGAAGCATGCCGCGTTCAGCACTCAGCGTGGCGATCGAACGCTCCGACGCGTTGCGCATCTTGAAGTTGGCAAATAACTCGGCCAGTACGCGCAAAAGTGAAACCTCGGCCTCCCCCCAGACTCTTTTACTGGCAACCGAATCAAATCCAACAAACCCAATGCATCCCTCGGGCGTGATAAGCGGCAAGGTAATCAGCGACTGAATGCCTTGCTTGGATAAAATATTGTAAAGGGGATCATCCCAGTCGAGGGACTCTACATCGGGAATGTGCACGAAATCACCGCGCCGATGATTCGCAACCCAGTAAGGGAACTCCTGATTCGGTACGTCCTGCAAGAACTCGATCTGCGGCAAAATTCCGTCTGCACACCACTCATTCGTGTTGCTCATTGTCTCAGCGTTAAAATCGTACGTGAACAAGTAGGCGCGATCCGCTTTGATCAACCGACCGACTTCCCCCAGGGCTCCGTGAATTCCCTCGTCGATGCGCTCCAAAGGTATATTCACGAACTCCGTTGCGAACAACATTAACTGATGCTGAATTTCGGACAAATGCTCAATAACCGCCTCTGATCGCTTCCGATCCCCCACATCACGCGAAATCCCGAATACCGCATCCGCGCCGAACCACCGTCCCGTTGCGACCCGAGTCTCGACGGGGATGATACGACCGTTCTTGGTCATCAGCGGAATTTCACAAAGATGCCGACGCCCTGCCGCCATTTCCATCATCGTCGTACAAGCTTTGTCACGCTGATCGGCTGGATGAAGTTGCCAAACCGGCTTTCCAATCACCTCGTTCTGCTGATACCCGAGTTCATCACACACGACCTGATTAACACGAAGAATATTTCCGTCCTGCCCAATAATGAACAAGAAATCAAGAGAGAAATCGAAAAAGGCAGAAAATCCAGCTTCGCTCTCAAGCATGCGGCTTTCAGCCAAGGTACGCCTGGTGATATCGCGACTGCGACCCAATAAACCCACAAGTTGCCCATTATTGCCGAACAGGGGAGCCTTATACGTGTCTACATGAACCCGACGCCCGTCGGGGTAGGTTGCCCATTCTTCGATGTTTCGGGGCACCCTGTCACCCAATACAAGCCTATCGCAGTCCGTAAAAGCTTGCGCCACTTCCGGAGGAAATAAATCGAAATCCGTCTTCCCGACGACTTGCTCTACGGTACAACCAACCAGTTTTGCAAACGCAAAGTTGCACCCCGTGTAAACCCCCTGAGTATCTTTATAGAAAACAAGATCAGGCAGAGCCTCTAACACTTTTCTGAGCAACTCGGAATTCTGTTCCTCTTTGGCCTCCGAGTGAGGATGCGTCCCCACTCCGTCCCCTCTACGATCAGTACGGTCACTCGAAAAAGTTGTTTCCATTTATCAGTCCAAAATATTTTGCCTTTAAAGGCTTTGCAAAACTCGTTTTTGCAAAAAACTCTTGCCTATGGTAATTTGCCTTAACCTGACTAAACTACTTGATTTTAGGGGTAAGCTTATTTTAAGTAAAGAAACTTTTTCATTAAATCATATTTTCACGCTATAAGATCTGGGTTTTATGTCGCGCACACAGCCTCGCGAACACAGCCTTGACAATGTTTTGTTAGCAAAATCCCGAGTGCAACCACAACGGTCTATGCTTTGATCCAGTTGATCGGGGATCCGTCAAGGAAAGCACGGAGATTAGCCGAAGCAATGTCGATGAGACGTCCGCGTGCGGTCTTGCTCGCCCAGGAGATGTGCGGGGTGATGACGCAGTGCTTCGCCGTCAGCAGCGAATTGTCGGCGTTTTCGGTACATTTTGGAGGGCGAAGCTGTGCTGAACCGTCTTTGTGGCAGGGTTTGTAAGCCACATTTAGAATTGCTGCCACGAAAAAAAAAGCGCGATAAAAAAAATGCAAAAAAATACATGAGGCTCTTGCAAAACCCCCCGCGCCGCTGCGCCTGACGGCTTGCGTCCGGGG
>CAZKJH010000171.1:0-6306 GCA_964553035.1 uncultured Lentisphaerales bacterium
GAAACACACAAAAAGTGGTGGTGGTTTTTAAACACAGAGAGTTTGAGACACAGAGAGGATTGTGCTGAAGAGATTAAGATTACTCTTAATCGTAATTCCTCCACCCTCCACCTAACCCCTCTCCCCTCTGTGCCTCAAACTCTCTGTGTTTTAGTATACTATTCCGAGGTTACCCCCACGGATGTTGTTCAAGCGCCGCGGTAGAGGCGCAACAATACACTTAAATCCACGTTTAAATATTCCTCGTCAGAAAAGTGTCAGGGGAAATTAGGGGACAGGCGTGAATGGCGCTAACTATGGATCTTTTAACGTGGATTAAGAGTATTCTGCGCCACTACCGTGGCTGAGAGAGGGGGGGCGAGTCGGTAGACTCGGAATAATTCTCTTAATCTACGTTCCTCTTTTTATCCCCAGAATCCCAGCTCGCGCCTCTGCAGGGCATTTCAGCAAATCAGCCCAGTCGCGGGGACTCCCCAGACCCTTCCCCCGCCCTCCGGGCCAGTTCTTAAAATCGCACACAGGATTGTCCGCAACAATCAGTCCGACTTTCTCCGTATTCTCCGCCGCCCAGTTGTAAACATACAATCCGTAGACTATTGCTCGGCGGCATGAAAGAGCTCGTTAGCGTGGTAGCTGCTGCGGACGAGCGGCGCGCTCATGACGCCTTTAAATCCTAAGACCTTTGCACGGTCTTGCCAAGCGGCGAACTCGGCAGGCGGTACATATCGCGTCAACGGATAATGCTCCTTCGTGGGTGGCAGATATTGCCCGATCGTCAAGATCGAAACCCCGGCGGCGCAAAGGTCACGCAGCGTTTCGTCAATTTCAGCTTCTTCCTCCCCCAGCCCAAGCATAATTCCAGATTTGACTGGAATTCCGTTCCCGAGCCGAACGGCATTACGAAGCACCGCAAGCGAACGGTCATACGTGGCATCGCTACGAATCGCACTCGAAAGCCTTCGAACCGTTTCAATATTATGATTGAAGACCTCTGGCTTCGCTGCTAAAACATGCAGGAGGGCAGCTTCGGAGCCTCCGAAATCGGGCGTTAGCACTTCAACACCTGTTCCTGGACAGATCTGCTTGATGCGAGTAATGACCTGGTAAAAGCAGTCAGCGCCGCCATCAGGAAGATCATCGCGCGTTACGCTGGTTACCACGACAAATTTAAGCCCGAGGCGGCGGACCCCCTCGGCCAATCGCTCAGGTTCATCCACCTCTGGAGGTAGCGGACGGGTTCCGTGACCAATGGCGCAGAATCGACAGTTCCGCGTGCAGGTGTCACCCATAATCAAAAAAGTCGCCACCCCTTGTGAAAAGCATTTTCCCAGATTCGGACATAGCGCATTGGCGCAGACGGTATTGAGACGAAGATCGGAAAGGATCTCAGTCACGTGTCTCTGACTTTCCGAAGATCCTTGAACTTTCAACCAGTCGGGGAAACGTCGATGCGGTTCATTCATAGCTTCTCTCCAAAAATTCTCGTTGGCTTTGGCAGTCTGCCATCATGATTCCAGTCATAATTTCCATACTGCTCTGTGGATTTTAATTCGATTTCTGCAAGCAATTGAAGCTCGGGCATCCACGGCACGTACTCGGCCTTGGCCGCGCACGCGAATGCTCTCAAAATAGTGGTTTGCATCCGGTTCCAATCCCCTGCCGACGCTTCCAACTTGACGCTACCTTGGTTCAACATGCCTTTGCTGCTACGAAATTGGGCTGCTCCCGCATACTTAACGCCCATGGGCCCCATGATATCAAACGGACTCGGTGAGCGAAAACACTGCATCGTCCTAGGATCCGCGTCAGCATCCTTGTTGTTTTGCAAAAAAGTCCCCAACTCCAACTGCACGAGTATCGCTTCGTGAATAAACCGATAGCTTGTTTTCATATCCATCGAAGCAAGGGCGTGACCAACAGGGAGGACAATCGTATAAGTCAAATCGTCATCATGCCAAACCACCCCCCCCCCTGTCGGACGACGTACCGCCGTATACCCTTCTGGAATACTAGCAGGATAATGCTGGGAGCGCCCAAAGGAAACGGAAGGACGATCCCATTGATAGATACGCAGAAGAGGCTTACTCCATTCCGCACTATGCTCCAGCAGGACCTGATCTGCCGCCATGTTAAAAAACGGCGAATTCACACCATCCAGCCAGAGCAACCAAGGCTCGGCTGAAAGCGGTACTAATTCGTTGTATGGGATCGACATAAATAAACTGGGCTGTTATTATTCTAATGGCTTCGCACGGGTTGAGTAAAACAATTACAAAAAACATCGTCATCATACTCTCTACCAGCGGTGTTCATCAAGGTCAAGTTTCGGAAGCGATGCTCTTAGTCCTCGACTCATCGACCCCAATCGAAACATCAACCTGTAGACGCGGCGTCCTCACCGCGTTTTTCTGGAGGAGGGGCGTCCCCACCCCGGATTGGCTCCCCCAGCCATAGCCCTCATTGCACACGAACCATAATGGATACTCCTACGCGAAATGCTTTTGACTTTTTACTCTCTTTCGTCAATCGGTCTCTGGTTGAAAATCGTTATCCTGTCGCCGCGATCGGTGATCGCGGACCCTTCCGGCCTCAGCGAGGCCAGCCACAGCTCTAACTCAAAGCATGACGCCCTACGCACCTTTTACACGGTGTCACTCGCAACTCACAACTCGCAACTCGCAACTCACAACTTCTCTGTTACTTTTCGCAACTTCTCTTGAATTTACACATCCAGTGTGTGATAATACGCCGACTTTTACAGGATTCTATTAAATGACCACAAAGCGATCTTACGATTTAAAATCACTTTTCAGAAAGTTTTCCGTTCTTGGCACCTTTGCCTCTGCCTCACCTTACGGAAGCGGACACATCAATGACACCTTTGCGGTTGTCTGTGATCAAGGTGGCACGTCAATTCGATACATTCTCCAGCGCATCAATCATAACATCTTCACGAACCCTGAAGTGCTCATGGACAACATCCATCGGGTTACGTCGCATCAGCAGCGCAAGCTTCTTGAGTCTGGAATTGCCGAAGCATCGCGCAGAGCCCTCACCCTCGTTCCCTCTTGTAGCGGAACTCCCTATCATCGCGATGAAGACGGCAACTACTGGCGGCTCTACATCTTCATCGAGTATGCCACAGGTCACGACCACATTGAAACCCCCACTCATGCCGAAGCTGCCGCTCGTGCTTTCGGAGCTTTTCAACAACTTCTTGTCGATCTCCCCGGTGTTCCTCTCGCCGAAACGATTCCCAACTTCCACAATACCCCGGCACGATTTGAAGCCCTCATCCGGGCGATCGACGACGATAAGCATAACCGTGCGGCTCAGGTGCAGGATGCAATCAAATTCGCAACATCGCGCAAGCGCGATACCGAGATGCTTCTCGAGCTTCACAAAAAAGGCGAAATCCCTTCAATTGTCACGCACAACGACACCAAGCTCAACAACGTGTTGCTGGACAATGCCACAGGCGAAGGCATTTGCGTGATCGACCTCGACACGGTCATGCCGGGATTGGCACTCTACGACTTCGGTGATATGGTCAGGACCGCAACGAACTCGGCAAAAGAAGATGAACAAGACCTCTCGATCACCTACATGCGCATGCCGATTTTCCAAGCACTTGCCAAAGGCTATCTCGCCTCAGCACGGTCATTCCTCGGCAAAGCAGAGCTGCAACTGCTCCCCTTTGCTGGTAAGTTGCTTACTTTTGAATGTGGTATACGCTTTCTCACGGACTATTTAAACGGCGATGTTTATTTTAAAACACACCGGCCTGGACAGAATCTTGATCGTTGCCGCGGCCAGTTCAAACTGGTGGAGTCCATCGAACAAAATACCGATGCGATGCAGGCTGTTGTAGACCAGTGCGATTGCAAGTAGTTGCAACCCCACAAGGGGACAGGGATTACGGACAGCCGTGGGCTGGCAAGTCCTGTAGCCACGATCGGTGATCGCGGACGATCCCGGGGCGGGGATGCCCCTCAGCCAGCGAGAGAAGCAATCGACCCCAAACTAACCGCCACCCACTCCTTGGCAAACTAACCGCGCCCTTCCCGCTTCGTGGGGGCGCGGTTAGTTTGCCAATTCACCCCAAAATTGAATGGATAAATTAAAGGTAATCGATCAGTCACAGGGGTGGGTCAAGGCCCGTCCTTTTTGGCTTTCCACCCAACCCCCCGCGACTGCCCGATTCAATGTAATCTTGAAAAAATTTGCAAGATTACATTATTGGCATGAACGGGATGATGAGCAACCGATCCGCCAGCCATTCTCATTGTGATGGAGGAAGGCGTCGCGTCTACGAAAAATGCCCCGCCTTCGGCTATAATGAGAATTGCTGACCGTTTCTCAGTAATCTTGAAAAATTCGAGATTATAATCTAGATATGCTTTGATTCTGGACAAAATTCCCCAAGCCTGTGTCTCATGGGCACTGGCGACCGCTTGCTTTCGGAGTTCTTTACCTGAATGTGGCGCGGAAAAGTACGAATCAGGCACTGTGGGTTTGTATTTTTTCCTGCAGATCAGTAAGAAGACGGAGTAGAACTTGCTTCTCTTCGCCCGAAAGGCTTTCCGGCAGGGATTGCGCGACCTGTAAAGCGGCCTGCAACTGCCGCCCGAGTATGCGTCCCGCTTTCTCTCCCGTAGGGCAGACCGTAATCTTGACATGAAGACGATGACGGTGCTCGTGCGTTCGTTCGTCGAGTTTTGCAAAGAGCTGGTTGACATTCGAGGTGCCTTCCAGAAGCTTGCTGAGTTCCTCGCGGCACACCCGGATCTGGCGAAGAAACTCCCCGCGCTTGAGCTTCATGCTGAGCTTGTTTTCTGGATTCAGCTCGCGCGTTTCGTCCATCGCCTCCGTCCCGGGCATCACCCAGTCCAGCGGTATAAACTCTGGAAGATGGATAACCTTGCAGGTAATTTCCGCCAGTTTCCGATAGGACATGGCCGTCACGTAGGTAATTCCCGGACATGCACTTCGGAGCCATCCCTTCAGGCCGGGATTGCGCGCAACAATATGCTTGCCGCGTCCATAGATGGGGGAGCAGTCCACATATTGTGAGACGTTCAGCAGCATCGCCCCGAACCGCAGGGCTTCCAAAACATTGCGTCGCCGTTGAATTTTGCTCCACTGGGCGAGAACATCATCCGGTGCTGGACAATTCAGCAACTTATACCGCGCCGGGCGGTAATTGTTCCATTTTTTAATCGCCCGGGTCGCGTGCTTCACCCCTTTGACTGCCACCTTTGCGGACTCAATTGCTAGTTGGCCCATGATCTCGCACGATTCGGCCCCTCTCCGAGCTGCTGCAGTTGTTTGATATTGCATAGTTGATCCTCCGCATGGGCTCACGCCTCCGTGAGCTTCAATATGCCAACATTGTTCAAACCTTAGCTTGTCTCCATAAACTCCCAACAGTCTACGCCACAACGGCTTTTTCGTCAATAATGTAATCTTGAAAAAAATTGCAAGATTACATTATTGGGATCTGGCACAACGAGGCGCAACCGTAGCGGCGGGAATAGACGCGACCGAATCTCCATCTGGGATCCCAACCGCTTCAATGTAATCTTGGATCTCTCAGGGAAGTGCGTGGGGGGCTGAAGGTGGAAGTCGTCTTCAACCTTTGTCGCGTTATGTTGCGAGCAACATCGCGCGACAAAGAAAAAACCCAAGACCGGAAGCCCCTTCTGCCATTCTCAACTCTATCGGGCAGTCAACGGGGGCTGGGTCATGGCCTGTCCATTTTGGCTTTCCCCCCGTGACTAACCGATTACAAATTAAAGTGTGCCTTCTGTTGTCATCTTGGGTCAAGTTTGGTATAATTCAACCACCAATAAAGGAATTCAAACTAACATGAGCATCAAGAAACTCATCACCTTTGCCCTTGCAACCTCCATCCCGCTGGCTTCACTTCTTTTCATAGTAGGCTGCGAATCGGCTGATCCTGATAAATATACCATCACCGTTACTCCAGCCTATTCTGAGGTCAACAAAATCAACCAGTCGGTGCGCCTCAGTGCCAAGGGGTGGTCTGATTACACATGGTTCCTTTCGAATACGGACATCGGAACCCTCTCATCAACGCATGGGGAGTCGGTGACTTACGTTGTGAGAGCACTGCCCATTTCCACCACCACCAACAGTACGGCTGCTGCCATAGAGCAGACGATCACGGTTGCCGCAAGAAATATCGTTACCGCTTCTTCAAACAGTTCGGGATCAAACACCACGACGACTGTTTCGGGAGTTTATACAAGCACAGCTCGCATCATGCATCGCCCCCAATAGCGT
>CAZKJH010000172.1:0-6193 GCA_964553035.1 uncultured Lentisphaerales bacterium
CTTCCGCTTACCCTCGCAACAAACCCTGCCACACCCCCGGTCACTAACCGATTACTTTTAAATGCGTAAACCGCCATCGATTTCGAGGATTTTGCCGTTGACGAAATCGTTTTCAATGATGAAGCGGACGGTCTGTGAAATCTCCGTCATCTCCCCCAACCGCTTCAAAGGAATCTGCGCCTTGATCTTCTCCAGCGCTTCTGGTTTGATTGCCGCTACCATTTCAGTATTGGTGTAGCCGGGAGCGATCGCCGCACAGCGGATGCCGTACCGAGCCAGCTCTTTGCTCCACACGACCGTCATGGCATCAACACCAGCTTTGGCTGCGGAATAATTGGTCTGCCCAAAATTGCCAGCGCGAGATACCGAGGAGATGTTGACGATGATGCCTCCTTTTTCCATCATCGCGGCGGCGGCTTCGCGTCCGCAGAGAAAGACGCCGGTTAAGTTGACATCGATAACGGCTTTGAAATTTTCCAGCGTCATCGTCTTGATGCCGTCATCGCTGGGCTTGATCAGAAGTCCATCGCGGATGATGCCTGCATTATTAACAAGGACGTCCAACGGCCCCTCGACCGCAATGGCTGCAAACAGTGACTTGACCGAGGCTTCATCAGTCACATTGCAGATGTGGCTCGTAATCGAGAGGTCTGCGCTATCGGCCTGAATCGCAGTCAGTGCTTCTGACGAAACGTCGCAGACATGCACACGGGCACCAGCTTTGGCAAGGTCTAGCGCAATTTGTCGTCCCAAGCCACGGCCTGCGCCGGTGACGAGGCAACGTCGATTTTTAATATCCATAGAGAGTTGTCCTTTGCTAAGCGCAGCACGCGGTGTTCAATACGTATAAAATCCTTGTCCTGTTTTGCGTCCTAAATGTCCGGCTGCGATTCGCTCCGAAAGTGCGGCGGCTGGAAGATAAGTGGATTGATTCAGCGCCCGGCTAAGCGAGGTTAAGATGTGGTGACACACATCTAAGCCGATCAAGTCTGCCACGTGTAACGGTCCCGTAGGATGCATGGCACCCAGACACATGGCTGTATCGATTTCCTCTGGTGAGGCGACACCGGCATCGACAAGTTTGGCGGCTTCGTTAATCAACGGGAGGAGCAGTCGGTTAACAATAAAACCGGGGGAATCCTTGACGTTGACAGCGGTCTTTCCGCACGCCACAAGAATCTCCCGTACCTTTTCGAGTACCTCGGGCGAAAGCACCGAGGTGGCGATCACTTCGACGAGTTCGAGTTTGGTGGGCGGATTGAAAAAATGGATGCCCAAGAACCGCTCAGGATGAATGAGCGAACGGGTCAGCTCCGAGACGCTGAGCGAACTGGTATTAGTCCCGATCACCGCCTGCGGAGAAAGGACTTTTTCGAGTTGAGTATAAAGCTGGGTCTTCGCATCGAAATCTTCGATGATGGCTTCAATGACGAGCGCAACATCCGCCAAATCTGACAAGTGTTCGACCGGCTGAATCCGGCTCTGGATCGCTTCGGCTTCATCCGCAGTCAATTTGCCTTTTTCGACGCTCCCCGCCAATCGCTTGTTGATTTTCTTCTGCCCATTAGCAGTGAAGACGGGTGTAGTATCCCAGATCAAGGTGTGGAAGCCACGTTCCGCGAACATCTGGGCGATGCCACCCCCCATGATGCCGGTACCGACGACACCGATGACTGTGTTTTTCATATCAAAATTCCTTGTTAAACATTTTCGAGTAAAATGGCGAGTCCCATGCCACCGCCAACGCAGAGCGAGGCGATGCCGAATGCGGCCTGCTGTCGCTTCATCTGGTGCATGAGCGTGACGACGATCCGTGCTCCGCTGGAGCCGATGGGATGGCCCATGGCGATGGCACCGCCGTTAATGTTGACCTTTGCGGGGTCGATCTGGAGGTCTTGGAGAACTGCCAGTGACTGAACGGCAAAAGCCTCGTTCAACTCCCAGACATCGATGTCGGTTACCTTCATGCGCTGTCTGGCTAGCAACTTGTTGACGGCACCAACCGGCCCAATACCCATCAGTTCGGGTGGGCACCCCACGCAAACGATGTCCCGGATGCGGACACACAGCGAGGTGTCGATGGCAGGCGTTCCTGCGCTGATGACAAGCGATGCAGCACCGTCATTAATGCCCGAGGCATTGCCAGCCGTGACGGTGCCATCGGGTTTGAATGCAGGTCGCAACTTGGTCAGAGCGGCTAGCGTACTGTCGGCGCGGGGGTGCTCGTCGTGTTCAACGATCACTTCGCTTTTGCGAGATTTGACCGTCACAGGAACAATTTCGTTCGTAAAACTACCACACTCACGTGCAGCGGCATGGCGGCGTTGACTTTCCAGAGCAAAACGATCCTGCGCCTCGCGGCCAATGTTATATTTCGTGGCGATGTTTTCGGCGGTGATGCCCATGTGATAGTGACCGAAAATATCGGTCAGCCCGTCGAAGACAACCGTATCCTTGGCCGTGCAGTCGCCGACTCGTGCTCCCTGCCGCAACGCGGGAAGAATATAGGGGGAGTTGGTCATGCTCTCGATACCCCCGGCGACCACTACGGATGCCTCGCCCAGGAGCAGGGTGCGACATGCGAGGTCGATAGCCTTCATGCCTGATCCGCAGACTTGATTGACCGTGTAAGACGGCGTCACCTGCGGCACGCCGCAAGCAATCGCGACTTGCCGAGCGGGGTTTTGCCCTAGACCCGCCTGGAGAACGTTGCCCATGACAACCTCCTCGACGGCAGCGGGATCGACTCCTGCGCGCTTCAAGCTTTCGGCAACCGATACGATACCGAGTTCTACGGCGCTGACGTTTGAGAACTGTCCGTTTAAATCGCCGATTGGCGTGCGCACGGATCCGCTTATCCACAGTGTTTTCATGTTCATTCCTTTAACGGTATTTGTAGGCTCGTTCTTTTGAAGGTTGCGGGGCTCAGGCGAATATGGAAGCTGGCATGATGCACAGGGTTTCACTGATCCGCAGTTTGAAGGCCACGTGGGCGAGGATATCGCGTTCGACATCGATCCCAGGGGCGACTTCGGTCAGCACCATGCCGGTGCCGATCAACTCGAACACAGCGCGCTCGGTTATATACAGAACCTGATGGCCTCTTTTCTGGGCGTATTGCCCCGAGAAGGTAATGTGTTCAACGTGATCGACAAATTTATCGATTCGTCCTTCTTTCAAAATTTTGAGTTTGCCGTCTTCAAAGGCGACATCGAGGCCGCCAGCCGTGAAGGTTCCAGCAAAGACGACCTTATGCGCCGTTTGGGTGATGTTCATGAACCCACCAACACCTGCCACCCGACCGTTAAATTTACTCACGTTGACATTGCCATGTCGATCACATTCGGCCAGACCGAGAAATGCCACGTCGAGGCCGCCACCGTCATAAAAATCGAACATGTAGGGCTGATCGATGATGGCTTGAGGAAAAGACGATGCTCCAAAGCTCAACCCCGATGCAGGGATGCCGCCTATGGGCCCTGATTCAACGCTGAGGGTCATCTGGTTCAGCCGACCCTCCTCCTTTGCGATCTGGGCAATGCCTTCAGGAAGGCCGATTCCTAGGTTGGCGATGTCCCCCGCCTTGATCTCCTGAAATGCTCGCTTGGAAATATAGCGTCTCGGACCGTCTTCCATGCGTGGTAAGGTTAGTGTATCGATGTCGCCTTGTCGCAGATAGTTGGGATTAAAGGCTTCGGCATACGTCTGCGTATGCTGCGCTTTGTCGGCTAGAACAACTGCGTCTACGAAAATTCCCGGGATGGTAATCTTCTGTGGATCGCGAGAAAAATCTTCCACCATGCGTTCAATTTGAACAATCACTTGGCCACCGCTATTTCGCACGGCTTGGGCGATTGAAAGTGCCTCTGCTGTGATGACCTCGTTTTCCATCGAAATATTGCCGAAGGAATCGCTGGAGGTTCCCCGTAGCAAGCCAACATGAATCGGAAACGCCTTGTAAAACAACCAGTCGCGACCGCCGATGCTCATCCGTTCGACGAGATCTTCTGTTGTTTTTTCGTTCAATTTGCCGCCACCATAGCGAGGGTCGACAAACGTTTCGAGGCCGATATGGGTCAGGCGGCCGGGGTTGCCGGCGGCAATTTCACGGAAGAGGTGACTGATAACGCCTTGTGGAAAATTATAGGCTTCGATTTTGTTTTCCATCGCCAAGCGACCCATCGTCGGCGCCAAATTCCAATGGCCACCGACAACCCGCTTGAGCATGCCTTCATGGCCGAAGTGATTTAAGCCGCGGCTTGAACCATCGCCTTGTCCTGCGGCATAGACGAGCGTCAGATCACACGGTTTTCCTGTTTCTAAAAAATAGGCTTCAACGGCTGCCGTCAGGGCTTCTGGGTGTGCGCAACCGACAAATCCGCCGGTGGCCAGGGTCGATCCGCTGGCTATCAATGAGGCCGCCTCGTGGGCGGAAATCAGTTTAACTTTTCTCATGGAGAATGGCGTTCCGTTGGTTGAAACGAGTGCGTACAAGTCGACCGTAAAAGACTACCCGTGACGATGGTCGCCACGACGATTCAGCTTCCGCTGATGGGTTAGAGATTGCCACAAGAGGAGTGATTTTGTCAAGTTGCTGTTGTCGCAATCTACAGAATAAAGTAAACTTGGACACATGAATCCGTTTTCACTGCTTGTCAAACCATCCTCCGCCGATTGCAATCTACGGTGTAAGTATTGTTTGTATCTTGACAGGGCGGAGCTTTATCCGGAATCCCACAGGCACCGCATGACGTCCGCTGTGCTGGAGCGCATGATTAAGTCCTACCTGGAAACAGAACGGCCTTGCTATTCGTTTAGATGGAAAGCATGTTAAAGAAAGATCTGCAATTATGAGTACAAAGTCGATGATTCCCGTTGAAGCGTATACAGACCGAAGCCGACGGCCTGCCGCTATTGCAGCACTTTTGTCGCTTTTCGTTTTTGCCATGTCTTCTAACGCTTTGCCGGCGGTACTGCTGCGTGCGGCGGACGGGTTGTCGGTCAGTATGGGTACGCTGGCACAAGTCTCAGCCATTCAGTTCTGCGGTTTTGTGATTGCGGCGATTGTCGGCGGTATTGTATCCGATCTTGTTGGAAAAAAAATTGTTTTGCTGACTGCCTGCGGCCTGCTGATGGCTGGGGCGGTGGTTTGGAGTCTGACACGTAGTCTGTCAATGGCTTTTGTAGGCGGCGCACTGATGGGGCTGGGCGGCGGGATCATTGAAAGCATGAGCACCACCGTTCTCTCAGACATGTATCCAGACCGGCGAAAGTTTTTCTTGAATTTTTCGCAGATCATCTACTGTCTAGGTGCCGTTACCGGGCCTGCGGTGATGAGCTGGCTACTTCCGCTTGGTGTCAGTTGGCGAGTCTGTTTTGCAGGGATTGCAGTTACCTCGTTCTTGTTGGTGGTGCTCTTTTCCCGCGCTATCTTGCCGGTGTCGACTCACGATGAACGGATTCATTTTGCGGCATTCAAAACGATTATCCGCCGCCGCAGGTTTGTACTGCCCTGTCTTGCGATTTTTCTTTATGTGCTGGTTGAGGGCAGTGTGGTGATGTACGGCAACGCCTATCTTCAGACCGTTCATCAGGCTCCGGAGCGTTGGGCTATTGCGTTTATTTCTCTTTTCTGGAGCGGTATGATGCTGGGTCGTTGGGGGTGCTCCGCCATACCCGAGCGGATCCCTTACGCGCCTTTAGTTGCTATGCTGTTGCTTCTGACGGCGGTGACACTGGTGCTGCAACAGTGGGCGACCGGCTGGGTTTCCTGCCTCATCCTTCTGGTGTTGACTGGCACAGCCCTTTCCGGCATCTGGCCCCTGATCGTCGGGATGTCTGCGGCACTGAACCCCCGCTACTCCGGTACGGTGCTGGGGATCACGATTGCGGCTGGAGCACTCGGAAACGTCGCCGCACCTACCTTGATGAATGCTCTCTTCACTTATATCCCTTCCCACGCTATCTTTCCTGTTATTGCGCTCCCACTGCTTCTCGCAGCAGTTACGCTCTTGATGGTGGGGCGGACAAGCGAGAAGTTGCGAGTTGCGAGTGGCGAGTTGTGAGTGGCTAGTGTGCTGAGTTCAAAATAAGTTTCCCAATCATATGAATGGGCGCGATAGAGTCGATTCATGATTTGGGGCTTGAGTTGTTGTGCGGCTTCGCCGCAAATGTGCGCCCGTAGCGGCGCCTC
>CAZKJH010000173.1:0-6124 GCA_964553035.1 uncultured Lentisphaerales bacterium
GTCTTTAAAATCAATTTTCCCTAAAATGAAGAGAAATGGTTTCCGCGCAACATAACGCCGCTTGCAACATAAGTCGCGAACTTTGTCGATCTTGAAAGAGATCATGGACATCTTAATTGTAATCCTAATCGTTACGATGTAAGAAGTCGCTAGTAAGAAACGTTGCCGCAGCCGTCTCGGCAAGTTGCGACACGAACGGAGCGCGGGTTTTCCAACCCATTTCATTCACGGACAGGAATGTCCGTTCACCATAATCTCGAACAAGATTGAAGTCAAGATTACAATATCGTCTTTTGATAGGCTGAGGCAGCTACGCAGAGTATTCCTAGCCACCATGTTTCCACAAGCTCAATAACCAGAAATACTAAAGTCTAGAATACAGGTGCCACGGTAGTGGCACGAAATACTCTTAATCCACGTTGAAACTCTGGTGGCGAAAAGAGGAACGTGAATTAAGAGAATTATTCCGAGTCTACCGACTCGGCGTTACGATATATGAAGTCGCGAGTCATTTGCTTGCGTTGCCGATTCGGTGAAGGCTGTGCCTTGTCTACTGGATCGTGCGCCATGCGTAGCGCTTCCAAGTCCTCTTCGGCATAGAGCAACGAAGCCAGAGCCTGACGCAGGGGTCGTTGAAGTTGCGATTGTCAACTCGGCAGTGGTGGTCGAAGCTGATTAAACTGCCCCCACCCCACCACGGAGCGTTATTTCAGATGGCGGAAGGGTCGGGTATCACCCAAACCGATAAACAAAACGGACTCGTCACTTTAAGGCGATACTTGCCCTTACAATGGGTGCACAATATCGCAAAATAGCGAGAGTCCGTCTAGACGAACGAGCGTCAGTTGCTTACGGGAAGGGCCTTCCTGTTCAAAAGACCCTTCCCTCGTGATAGTTGCCTCAGTCCTCAGTGGTATACCGCATCCACAGCGACATCACCAGTGCGTTGTCAGAATCGCGCCAGCCTCCGACCCAGTACCAGCGGTTCCAAGCCGGGAGACTGAATTCGACTGCATCGCCACCCGAAATCTTCTCCTGTGTTTCGATAACACCCTGCGACGATGAGTAGAGCTTCAGCGTCAGCGTTCCGTCAGTAGCAGGCGTCTTCAGTCTTGCCACCGGGGCACCAACGATAGCGTCGGCTTCAACCAAGGTTGCGTCGCCGTTCAACGTTGCTGGAGGATCAAGCTGCCATGTGAAGGAACTTGCATGCAGAGATACCGCATCCGATCCCGCTGGATCATCCGTCCACACCTCAAAGCCATACTCGCGACCGGGTTGCACATCTGTGAACACCGCCTCTGTCTGTGAATCACGATTACCAAGGACGCTTGTCCATTTTTCCGTAATCGTATCGAAGATGGTTGCGTTGACCGCACCGCCTGCATACGACAACGGGAAGATCACGTCGCCCAGCCCCGTTCCAAAGACATCCGAAGTTCGGTCGGAATCAACCGGCATCTCTACTTCGGAGACCACAGCGGCGCCATCCATCGATTTCTGTAAAGCCGCGAAGTCCTGTTGATCAAGCGGCGAATTCTCAGCTCTGGAATCCGAAACCGTGCGCGGTGCTAAGGCATAATACGCAACGCCTTCATAAGTCCAGTAAGCCGAAAGGCCCCCGATGATATTGTTCTTTTCGGTTTCATTGGCCGTGAAGAAATGGTGAGCAAATACTGGAGACCAGAAGCGATAAACCGGCACCGAGCCGGCCACAGGGGTCGGGTAGGCGTACCACGCCACGCCCTCGTAAGTCCAGTAGGCCGAAAGACCCGAGATAATATTATTCTTTTCCGTTTCGTTGATTGTGAAGAAGTGTCCTGAGAAAACGGGAGACCAGAACCGATAAACCGGTAGCGACCCTGCCACTTGGAGGGAATACGCATTATACGTAGCGCCCTCGTAAGTCCAGTGGGACGAAAGAGTCGCGATGATATTGTTCCTCTCCGTCGGACTTATTGTAAAGAAATGCCCTCTAAAAACAGGAGACCAAAAACGGTAAACTGGTTTGTCAACGCTGGTATTGAAAACAAGTTGGTATGCAGGGATGATAGCATTATTATCATACCTAGTGATCGCAACATAATAGGTTCCAGCCACCAATCCAGGCCTGGAAATTTTCGACCACAAACCGTCACCACTATCGTCATCGGTGACAATCCCCAAGGTTGGATTGTTTGGCCCGTAAAGGGTCATAAGAGTATCGCCTGAATTAAATCCACTGCGTGTCTGCGTCTTGATTTCAACAGAGCACGTCTGCGTAAGACTGAACTTCACCCAATCCACATCTCCAACTACTTGTATGGAGCGATTTTGAGTTTCACCATCAGAAATCCACTTTGCGGTCGCTGACGTATCGTCGGGCTCATAAGGATCAGCGTATCTGGAGGCTCTGGCAGCCAAGCTGCTCAGCAGCGCACTGTTAAGGTATTGGGCTGTCTGAGATGAAGACGTTCTGGTTTTCGCATAGTTGAACAGCTCCATAAACTGATATTCGCCGTCGCTATTCGCATCGACAGAAAGAGTACTGCAACCCAAAATCAACGAGTATGAATACAAACCGTACGAGGAACCGGATGAGTTGTCTTCCCAACTCGACTGATTATAATCACAGGCCACCATAAAGGCGATGTTAGCACCAAATGCCTTCGGGATCGGCAAGCCGGCTTTTGTTAGACTCAAGGTCTTCACCGCACGGTAACTCGCCATGGCGTTTTCAATGAAGGGCCATGAATTTTCGCCCTTGAACAGGCCGGCGGAATTACAGGTATCGACGATGACGATGACGTTTACCGCAGAATTGAAGCGCGCCAAATCGGCTCCAAATTCAGTGTCACGGTATACGTCATCGTAGGCGCAGATAAACGTGCTGGTGCCGCTGGTTTGCCCACCATGGCTGGAGTGGAAGTAGACAACGGTATCCCCTGCTGTACTTTGTGTTGCAAGCGCCTGAAATGCGGCGCGAATGCTGGCTTTGGTTGCCCCCGAATCTGTCTTGGTCTGTAGATTCCCCGACAGCCAACGACCCGATGGATCGGCAAGCATCATCGTATTCCGGATTCCATTTGCATCATTAATGCATCCGTTAAGGGAGGAGACACCCCAACTCGGGCTGTAATTATTAATACCCACCAGTAACGCACGGCGTGTAGCTGCATTTGCCATGAGCATCGTGGCAAACGTAATGATAAACATGCATCTTAAAATTTTATTCATTTTCATTGTGTTAAGTCCTTAATTCTCGGTTTTTATATAATTAATACCAAACTTAAATACCAGAAACTTCCCCAAGGCAACAGAGATGGCCAAAAAATATGATCAACCATCGTTTAAACATGTTTTACATACTGCCCCCCTTTCATAATATACAGAATGCTGTACGTCGCAACATTCAATCACAAAATCCAAAACTGGAGACGGAAAATATTAGACCATATTATATCCCTTTTATCAAGAGCAAAAAAAATGATTTATAACTAGAATTTATGCGTATATTGCTGTAAGCAATTTGCTGACTACTCTTCCGTTTCGTGTCGCATCCAGAGCGACATCACCAGCGTGTTGTCAGTATCTCGCCAGCCGCCAACCCAGTACCAGCGGTTCCAAATCGGGAGACTGAATTCGACCGTGTCGCCGCCAGCTACGTTCTCCCGTGTTTCAATAACCCCCTGCGACGACGAGTAGAGCTTCAACGTCAGCGTTCCAGCATTAGTAGGTGTCTTCAATCTTGCCACCGGGGCACCCACGATAGCGTCACCTTCGGACAAGGTTGTATCGCCGTCCAGCGTCGCCGGAGGATCAAGCTGCCATCTGAAGGAGCTTGCATGTAAGGATACCGCATCCGATCCCGCCGAATCATCTGCCCACACCTCGATTCGGTAGTCATGACCGGATTGCACGGCGGTAAACACGGCCTCTGCTTTCAACTCACTATTACTGACAATACACGTCCATTTGTCCGTGGCGTAATCGAGAATGAAGGCGTTGACCGCACCGCCTGCATCGACCAACGGGAAAACCACGTCCCCCAGCACCCTTTCTGAGGATTGCGAAGCCAGGCCCATATCCAACACCTCCTCAACTTCGGACAACGCCGCAGTACCATTCACCGATTGTGGCATAGCCCCGAAGTCAAGCTGATCTGCCGAAGCATCTACCACTCTGGAATCCTGAACCGAGCGTGGTGTGGGGATGGCATGGTACGCAATTCCTTCATACCTCCAATAGGCAGAAAGCCCAGCATCACCACTAATATTGCTCTTCTCCTCCTCGCTCGCCGTAAAAAAATGATGAGAAAATACCGGCGACCAAAACCGATACACGGGAACCGTGCTGTTGGTCGTCGCCGTAGGATAGGCATACCAAGCGACCCCCTCGTAAGTCCAATAGGCCGAAAGGTGCCCTATGACATTTCTCATCTCGTCTTTATGGATCGTATAAAAATGTCCTCTAAACACGGGCGACCAGAATCGGTAAACCGGCAGAGTTTCCTCCTTCTGATCGGTATAGGCTACGTATGCAACACCCTCATAAGTCCAATAGGCCGAAAGCCCTCCGGTTATGTTATTCTTCTCTTCCTCATTCATCGTGAAGAAGTGCCCACTGAAGACAGGAGACCAGAACCGATAAACAGCAGAAGATATCAGCGGGATGGACACGCCATCCCATATTATTACAGGGCGACCAGCAAAAAAGGATTCCCAACCCGAAGCACCCGCCAAACGATAGACGGTGGGATAGCTCCCGAAACGGAAGATATCGGAGCCCGCCGATGAAGGCACATCTCCCTTGAACAGAACGCTAGTCAGGCTGAAGCATCTCGAGAACGCGTCAGCACCGATGGAGGTTACACGGGAGGGGATCGTCACACGGGTCAGGCTGTCACAGCCATCGAACGCGCTGTCGCCGATCAAGACCACGTTAGAAGAGATCGTCACGCTGGTCAAACTCAAGCAGGAGTAGAACACGAAGTCGCTGATGACTGTGACACTGGAGGGGATTGTCATGCCGGTCAGGCTGGTGCAACGGTAGAACACGGAGTGCCCGATGTAGGTGACACTGGAGGGTATCGTCACACTGGTCAGGCTGGCGCAGCCCGAGAAAGCAGCGACACCGATGGAGGTAACGCTGGAGGGAATCGCCACACTAGTCAGTCTGGTGCAGCCGGAAAAGGCAGAGACGCCGATGGAGGTAACGCTGGAGGGGATTGTATACCCCCCAGCCTTGCCTTCAGGACACTGAATGAGTGTCGTGCGGTTCTTGTCAATCAGCGCCCCATCCACACTGCTGTAAACAGGATTAGCAACGTCGACAGTGATGTTGGTCAGACCAGAGCATCTGGAGAACACGTTATCGCCGATGGAGACGACACTGGAAGAAACCGTCACGCTGACCAAACCGGTGCAAAAATAGAACGCCCAATTGCCGATGGAAGTCACGCTGGACGGAATCGTATAAGCACCTGCCTTGCCCCCTGGATACTGAATGAACCTAGTCCCCGCTTTGTTAAATAGCACGCCGCCCGCGCTACTGTAAACGGAATTGGCAGAATCGACAGCGATGTTGGTCAGCCTATCGCACCCGGAAAACACCCAAGCGCCAATAGAGGTAACGCGAGAAGGAATCGTCACGCTAGTCAGGCTTGTACAAGAGGAGAAAGCGCCATCGCCAATCGTGGTGACGTTGGTGGAGATTGTCACGCTAGTCAAACCTTCACAATCCTTAAACGCATAGTTACCGATAGTGGTAACGGGAAAACCTCCCAGTGTGTTCGTTATGGATAAAGCTCCCGAATACGAGTTGGTAAACCCTGTAATCGTGGCCTTGCCGTCGCTAACGGTATAGGTGTAGGGGGCAGTATAGTAGTCAGCGATGGCTGCAAAAGGGGCTAAAAACAATAGACATACAAGAAAGCGGCAAACTATTTTTTTCATGGAATCCTTTATGCATAGAGAAACTGAGGACGGGAAAATGTACAAGGAATTTTTCAGTAACTCATTCTTGATTATATTCTTTGTCTATCAAAAATGCACTCGTTTTTTACCCCTAACCTGTAATCGGTTAGCGACCGGGGTATGGCAGGTTCATGACGGCGGCGGGTGATGGGTGTACCACACACGATAGC
>CAZKJH010000174.1:0-6021 GCA_964553035.1 uncultured Lentisphaerales bacterium
GCGGAAGAAATCGCCCCACGAATCAACTCACAAAAAAATCATGCGTCAGCACTGGTCAAATCACGAATAAATTGACATCATGGCGTAGTATGTGGTGTAATAAGGAGCCTTCAGGCTTGTGCCCCTCATTTCAAGGAGACCTTTATGAACATTAAGGAAGTAATAGCAAATCCGGATCAATTTAACTTCAATATCGATACACTCGGCGAGTGTACTATCGACAGCCCCATCAAGTCCGCTCGGTGCGTTGAGGATGAGGATCGAGTTCTGATCACGCATGATGTCAACTACATGCGAAAGATTACAGAAAAAGGTGGACCGATTCCTTCGTTCGAGAAGGCGGGACCGCGCAAAAAAATTTTTCATGATCCCGTCTGGAGCCGTGTCGCGATCGTGACGTGCGGCGGACTTTGCCCAGGCCTGAACGATGTCATCAAAGGCATGGTCCAGAGTCTTTGGTTTGATTATGGCATCCGCCATATCTTCGGCGTTCGCTATGGACTAGAGGGCTTCATTCCCTCTTACGGTCACGAACCTCTTATTCTTGACCCCGATGTGGTAGAAGACATCCATCAAGAAGGTGGAACGATTCTTGGCTCGTCACGAGGCGGTCAAGACACGATTCAAATTGTCAACACGCTTTCGCGCTTAAACATCAACATCCTCTTCTGCATCGGAGGTGACGGCACACTGCGCGCTGCACGTGATATTGCCGAGGAATCGAAGCGCAGGAATTTCTCGATCAGCGTGGTGGGTGTTCCCAAGACGATCGACAACGACCTCGCCTTCATCGGCCGGAGCTTCGGTTTCGAAACAGCCGTCTACGCCACGGGCTCCGTTATTACGGCGGCGCATGCTGAGGCCAAGGGAGCACCCAACGGCATCGGGCTCGTGAAGCTCATGGGACGTGATTCTGGCTTCATCGCTTCCTACGCCTCTCTCGCGAATTCAGTCGTGAACCTGTGCCTGATTCCCGAATCACCATTTGAGCTAAGAGGTGAGCATGGCGTTCTCACCGCACTGGAGCGCCGTTTCAGCATTGGCAAAACGCACGCCGTTATCGTCGTGGCGGAAGGTGCTGGACAAGATCTGATTAAGGGGGGTGAGGAACGGAAGGATCCTTCGGGGAACCTGTTGAAGAAGGATATCGGCGAATTTCTGAAAGCAACGATTGAATCGCACTTCAAGGATATCGGCAAAAATGTGACCGTTAAGTATTTCGATCCGAGCTACAGCATCCGCAGCATCCCCGCACAGGGAACCGATGCGATTCTCTGCTACATGCTGGCTAAAAACGCCGTCCATGCCGCGATGGCAGGTCGCACGAACTGCGTGATAGGCAATTGTGCAGATGTATTCATGCATGTCCCAATTCAGCTCGCTACCATTGAAAGGCAGAAGGTGGATATTCATGACTCGCTCTGGCAGGCCGTGGTGGATGTCACGCGCCAAGGCGAGTACATGGGTTACGAACCGCTTGTCAGACGTTGAACACAACTCTACCCTTTTCCACCATCACCCTTTCACCGGCCATCGACATCCTGATTTCAACCGATAAGTTTCCGGAGCCGGGTGATGTGCTCAGGGGATTCGGCGAAATCGAAACTCCGGGTGGCAAGGGCCTGAATTCTGCGCACTGGCTTGCGATGCGTGGTCATCCCGTTCTCGCTTCCGGACTTCTCGGCATCGAGCAAGCCGAACTCTTTGAACAAATGATGGCGAACGACGGAATCCGTGATGCGTTCATCCGTGTGAAGGGGCCTTCACGGCGGAATGTGATGTTTTCAACGCCTGATGGAATGTTCAAGCTCAACCGCTCAGCATTTCCGAACCTCCGCTCGGAGGATTGGAGTGTTGCACGGGTGCTTGCCCCCTGTATCGCACACGCGAACGTGTGCATCATCGCGGGGTCACTTCCTTCGTCAGTTGCGCCCTCGGTGTATGCGGACATGATCGTGCAGCTTCGCGAGGTGGGCGTTTTGGCAATTCTTGATACATCCGGTGCTGCATTGGAAGTGGGGCTCGAAGCGGGGCCTTGCGTGATCAAGCCGAATCGCTATGAATGCGCCGAACTCCTCGGCAGCGAACCGCATACGCCGGAAGATTTTAAAGTCGCCAGCCTGCGCTTGCTTGAGAAGTGCGCCTGCGTGATTATTTCGGATGGCCCTGGCGGATGCTGGTTTGCGGACCGCAACAGTGGTGGACATGTTTTTCATGGGACCGCACCGCTCGTCGACGTGGTGGACACGACAGCCGCAGGTGATGCGCTCCTCGCCGAATTCTGTCATCATTATTTCCCCACCTCTATTCTGAACGAAACAACGATACGCTTTGCCTGTGCAGCCGGAGCCGCCGCGACCACGATGCCGGGTGCCAATGCACCTTCCCTGAATCTCGTCGATCGATTGGCAAAAGAAGTGCAGATAACGATTAACCCTGTGCAGTAACGGCACACTTGTTCGACAGACTTAATCGAAACAGCCCCGATCAGGTGAAGTTAAAAGCAGAATTACAATAACACGCCAATCTTCCAACTAACGTGGCTGTCCAAGACGGTCGCGTCTGTCTCTGCGCCCCCACGAGCGATTATTCGTCCTCGTGACTTGGACCAGAAGCATCCGTGAACTGTGTAAATTCGGCCTCAAATGTCAGATGCGCTACACCGACTGCACCGTTACGGTTCTTGCCGATGTCTAACTTAGCTGCATTCTCAGCCTCGCCCGAGGCATCTTTGTCAGCCGCACTTTTGTTGCGTTCATAATAGCTCGGGCGCCATAATAGCATGACGACGTCAGCATCTTGTTCGATGGAACCGGAGTCACGCAAATCGGAAATGCGCGGATGTCCGTCCTTCTCCCGCATTTCGGGTGCACGCGAAAGCTGTGAAAGCACAAGGACAGGAATATTGAGCTCTTTGGCCATGGCCTTGATGTTCGAGGAAATACTGGAGGTTTCGAGCTGACGTCCCTGGGATGCATATTCACGGCTGTTGAGCAACTGCAGATAGTCGATCATCAGGAGACCGATTCCAAACTTCTTCTTCATCCGGCGCGCACGAGCACGGAGGTCGATTACATCCAAGCCGCCCGTATCGTCGATGTAGATCGGCGCATTCATAAAGTCCGAAGCCGCGCGTGTGATCTTCGTGTTGGCCTCTTGCTTGTTGACATAGCCCGACATAACGCTTTGAAGCGACACGCGAGCACGTGAACACACGAGGCGGGTAATCAGCGCATCGGTCGACATTTCACACGAGAAAATTCCAACGGGAACAGGCTCCCTGAGCTTTGTTTTTCCGCCCACGTTCGTCCCGAGCGCAACGTTTTCGCAGATGTTCATGGCCAACGACGTCTTCCCCATCGAAGGTCGAGCAGCGAGGACAATCATTTCCGCATTGCGCATGCCCGCGATCTTTCTATCAATATTCTTAAAGCCCGTGGAGAGCCCACTAATGCCGTCCTTGCGCTGGAGCATGGTATCGATCTTGCCCATCGTTTGCTGGAGCGACTCATTCCAGTTGAGGGAGTCAGTAGATTGCGTCTCCGAGATGGCGAGCACCTCCTGCTCCGTTTCGCTGACAATCAACTCGATGCTACGGTCGGGGGCATAGCATTTTTCCTGTGCATTTTCGGCTGCTGTAATGATACGACGTAGCAGATGCTTTTCGCGGAGGATGGAGGTGTAGTAGTCTGCATGGGCTACAGCAGGTGTCGCATCAACCATGCGCTCCAGAGCCACTGAGCCGCCTACGGCATCGAGTTCGCCTTTGACGCGAAGCTCCTCCATGATCGTGACAATATCAACAGGCTTGCCTGCTCCGTTCAGCCGAATCGCCGTTTCAAATATCGTCCGATTGGGAGCGATCCAGAAGCTCTCAGCGATGATGCCCGCAGCATAGCAGAGGTCGATCGTTCTGGGGGCATCCAGCATGATCGCTCCCAAAACAGCCATCTCTGCTTCTGCACTATAGGGTGGAACCCGGAATGCAGGCTTTTCAATCGAAAATTGTTTTTTGCGCGTTGCCATAATCAGTCAAAGTATCTTTTTATAATCAAGTGGAAACTTTACCATTCAATAGAGTGGCTGTAAAGTGGATTTGATCTTCAGGTTATTCATACGTTATTCACAGGTTATTCACAGGCAAAGCGAAGCGAAGAATTATTGGGGTTCTAGAAAAACAGCATCGCAGCACCGAGGCCGAATACGGCTATGTCAACGATGGCATGGCTGATATAGCCAGGCCAGATCGACGCATAGCGTACGTACATGGCCGACCAGATCAATCCACCTAAGAAAACGCCAAACGAACAAACAGCGACCGCAACGGGCGGAAAAAACAACGACATCGCGATAATGTGGTGAAAGGTAAAACACAAAGCGGAGAGCGGAATCGCAAAACTCCGCTTCCACACGCGTCTGCACTGTTCCACACAAAACCACCGCCAGACATATTCTTCAAGCACGGAGTTAATCAGGATCCAATAGATCATCCCACCGAGATACAGCGGCCAATTTCTGAGACCGATCGCCGTGAGTCTTTCCACGAAGAAATCCTTGTCCAGCACACGATCTCCAGCGATTAGGTAAAGCCCCACAATGGCACTGGCGATGAGCACACCACTGAGGACACCGACACCAAACCCACCGCGTTTCGCGGGGGAGAAACTCAGCGGCTTCTTCTCAACACACTTCAGCCAAACAATTGGGAGCGCCAGTATCCACGCTTTGGTCAACCCGAAGAGGAATCGTCCCCCGAGACTATTCGGAAATAAGATCATGCCAAACAGCACACCCATGCTTGAAACGGGCACCAAAAGCATCAAGGCAAGAAGCGCGAGATTGCGTGAATTTTTTTTCAATATCATTCCAAAAGTATAAACGAAACGTCATCAAAATGAAAGTGCCCTGGATCCTCCCCGAGCACTGGTTATCACAACGGTTTTCGCTTCAGGGCACGCGGTGGCGTGCCACCGGAGTCTGTATTACCAGAGGTGCTTGAAGCCTTCTTGATCTGTCGTCTTTATCCGAGGACGATTCTGGCTCCGTCAGAACAGGTAATAATCCGAGTGTCGCATCGTGCACCGTGCTTGTTCGCATAGACGTTGCGTAACGCAACGGAAGCTGCGTCAACATCGGCTTTATTCACCATGACCACCACACTGCCACCGAAACCGCCGCCGGAGAGTCTTGCGCCCAGAACCCCGGGAATCGCATAATGGCATAATAACTCCTTACCATCCAGTCGGCCAAGTCGTAATAATCCCATTTCCCTTTAAAACGTGAGGAATACAGGTTGAGTTCAGCCTCCTGTCCAATCGGATCTCTATTCAACCATCGGTGGAGGGCGGGCGAGTAGAAGCGCATGCCGTAATAGTACAGACCCGTCTCAGAGTCGTAGTACTTCGTGCTGAAACGGAAGGCGAAAGCGGCGGACATTGCGCCGGAGGCGTCAAGTAACTCGCCGAAGGCATCGTATGCGTACTCTGCCACGACAGCACCACTTTCGTCGATGTAAGCGGTGATGTTCCCATTGTTGTCGTAGAACGGGAAGTACCACGTTCCGTTAAGAGATACTGCAAGGAGTCCCCCGACTCCGCCCGCTCCTTGGAAGGAACCAGACAGGTCTTTTCCCCAAACGTACTGGTTGGAGACCGTGCCACTTACAGTCTCCACGGTCTCCAATATAGGCAACCAGCCGTCATAGACGAACCTCCGTGCCACCGTGAGAGGTCTTCAGTACACGCCGTCCCATATAATCATACGCGTTCGAGACAACGCAAACGTTGTTGGAGTAAGCCGCCTTTAACCGATTCTCAGCATCCCACGTGTAGGACCAGACGCCGTTGGTCAGCAAATTCCCGTCAAGATCGTAGGAGGGCTCGCGCAGAGGCGCAGGGGCGCGGAGGATGGATGTGTACTGGTTGAGGCTGTTTGCGGCGTAGGTGGTGGAGGTGGAGTTAACCGTGGAAGTCGTATGGTTGCCAATGTTGTCGTAGGCGTAGGTGTAGGAGTTTGACAGAA
>CAZKJH010000175.1:0-5996 GCA_964553035.1 uncultured Lentisphaerales bacterium
TGCGCACATTGGCGGCTATCGCCGCCTTCGTCAACGCCCCGTGGCTGTCGTGTGTTGTACACCCATCACCCGCCGCCGCCACGAACCTGCCATACCCCTGTCGCTAACCGATTACCGGGGGATTGCAAAATGTCGTAGCAACATGGTATACTTTCCGCCATGGTCCCCGAAATCTGGGGTCATGTGTACCTCACCCGCGCCGGATGGCGGGGCGTGGGGCGGACATCGCACAAACAAGCACACCAACAACAACAAAATACCCCATGAAAAAGTTTCTGACGCTCATCGCGGCAACATTTCTCGTCGCAACACTGACCGGATGCGGATCCCTCCGCACTCCCAGCAGCGGCGAGAACGCCGGCAAGGTCTATTACGGCACCATCTTCGGCTTATCCATCGAAAGCGCAGTTTACGGCGACGGAATTATCGTCGACAGGTTTTAAGAAGCGCTTCTTCCTGATCACGTTGCACCAAGTCCGTGAGAGCGTATGCCCATCGGCTACGTCATCGAGGATTGGTGTGGGCATGCTCTGGATGTCGAAATCCTGCGCCTGCTGCTAGCTTCGTGGACGTCGGCCTGCATCCTGTCCGCATTACGGAAACGGATGTGGGCTGACGTTTTGGCTATCAAGGAGCAAATGTTTGTCGCGTTTTTCTCGCTCTCTCGACTCCTATTCGGCTACTCCGATTCATTCTGGTCACAACTAGTACACTGTACAGGCAGAAATGACGGTAATTTTCGGGTAGCGTACATAATTAACAATATTGAAACCAAGAACTTAATCTTGTAAATCTTGTAATCTTGTCTTACCAATACGCGCTGTACAGAGTACTAGTTGGGTAGGTCTCGGAGCCATTTGCCACCGTAGAGAGTCGGGCGGAAAAACTTCGCGATGGCATGACGAAATACGACGTACTCATACTCCTCGGGTCGCCTGCGGAGAAAAGTAGTGAATCAGATATCTGGGTCTACCTTCCCGAGCGGCCCGCTGTGCTGGTTCCGTCGCGCGCACTACACCTTGAGTTCAAGGACGGGATTCTGGTCAAGCACGGGTACAACCCGATAGTCCTTGGTCTGCAACTCTAGAGACGGCAGGTCGGAAGATCCTGTGACTATTGTTGAAATATGGAAAAGAATCTCGCGCAGAGTCGCAGGGACGCAGAGTAAAGAAAATGAGATTGGAACAGCAATCATAGCGTCGGACAACCAGAAAATAACTCCCCGTCAAATTTCTTAGGAAAACCGCCTGCTCGATAAACGAAATCGCTGGTTTTCGATTTGGTTTTCGATTTTTTCACAGCTTCTAACCTATAACAGACATGACAGACATCGCATAACACTGGCGTCGCATAACACTGGCCGACTTTTGTATTGACGTCGTCACTCATACGAGTATACACTAAATCTGACATCGGATTGTCATTACGAGCAAAGACGTTTGACGACGGGTTTCTCAGAAAAGGCTAAGGATTGGAATGGACGGAAACCACAACAGTATCGGAGTGAATTGTGTTGCACGGAGAGAGTGCGATTCCTCTAAATTTCTCGTAATAAAATTCGAGAAATCGCTTGAGGGATCGCCGCTGTCAAGGCGGCGATTTAGGAATCCAAACAACCACAATGATTTCAAAAATACTAGCGGGGAACAAGTCGTCGAGACCTACAATTGCGCATAACGCAATTGAGGGCTGACTCCCCGTTCGACACAAGGAGAAAGATATGCGCATCACGATGATGGCACTCGCAGTGGTAGGTCTGGCTAGTGTGATTATGGCCCGAGCTGAGCAACGGCCTAAAGCGGGTCACCGGGCCGCAACCCAAACAGCCAACACGGCGGATACGCCTGCTTCGGCGCCGATCAGGATCTCCGTCCGTTTCATCGACCTGCAGATGGATGCCGACGGGAAGGGATCGCTGTACATCGACTGCCGGAACAACAGTGGGACGCGCATCACGCCGTCCAAAGGCATATCCTCCAAACTCACTTTGCTTGAGGGAGCGGTCGTAACGGAACTGCAAGACGGCCGCAGCGAAGTGTTTCACGATTTTACCACATTCGCCAACATCGAGGACCTGCTCCGTGAGACGCGGAACAAAGAGGCATTCAAACTGGACAAGGAGCGGAGAGGTCTCCTCCTGAAGCCGGTGGAAGTACCCGGCCACCATGCCAAGGCCGCGGAATTCTGGTATCCGCGCGCGGTGCGACTGCCAGTGGCACTGCGCATGGCTTTGGCAGACCTGGAAGCCGACCCGTTTTGCATCGAGCTGCAGTTCCGCCAAAGCAAGTACGCCAAGTTGAATGTCTATATCTTCAATGACCCGAAGAAGCCGCTTGGCGTGCATGTGTCTTGGTTCGATGCGACAAAAGGGAGCGTTGTGACCCTGATCAACTCTGAACTTCCAGTGGACGCCGAGGTCACATACGGCTTCAAGTGTCCCATTGATGCAGAACATCAGGCGCCGACCCCCTTCTTTCAACGCATCAATGGCGAGATGACGATCCACGAACTGGATGTGACAGCGAAGTTCACAGCTCGCGTCGGAGTGCGATTCGTGGACCGAAAGGGGCTGGTGGTCGTCGAGTCGGTGTTTGAAGGACCAGCGGCCAAGGTGGGCGTGATGCCTGGGGACGTCGTAACCAGGATCGACAGCAAAGCGATTGTGAACGCTGAGGCTGCCGTCCGCCTGATCCGAGACCGTAACCCAGGGGATACGTTGCAATTGACGATCAACCGCGAAGGCAAAGGATTGACCATACCGGTCATCGCGGAGTAAACGAGTGACGTCAGGTCGTCTCGTGTCGAACGAGAGTCGAACGTCGCGCCTCCATGTTACGCGCTACCGCGCGAAACTGACGCGCACCGTTCGGCAAGAGGAAAGGAGGCATGCGTAGAGTAGAAAATGTCGATGTTAGTTAAATTAAGATAATTAGTATATTAAACCCACACCCTAAAGAGGAGATTATCATGTCAAAAGAGAAGTATAGATCAATCGTAAAGTTGGACTTCCAGTATGCACACAGATTTATGAACTGGCCTTGTGAAGCAAAGCATCTTCATGGGCATTCGGGGCTTTTAGAGTTTGAACTTGAAGACACCGTAGACCCTGTGACTGGATATGCACACGCCTGTAAAGAAGGATTCAAAAAGGCATGGGAAGTTTGTGATCATTTCCATCACGCAACATTGTTTCAAGAAGGCGACCCGTTGCTTGAAGCGGTTCTTGCCGTATACAAAAAGGAAGGCATCAATAACGACCCTGAGCATTGTGTCCCTCTAAAAAAGATAGACCACCCGCTTGCTTGGTCATACCCGAAATACAGAATCGTTGTGACCAAGAAGGTTTCTACTTGTGAGAATCTTTGCGAGCTTTTCTACGAGCTGCTCAAAAACAAGATGCCAATCAAGAAAGTCACGTTCCGCTCCTCGTCTATGAATGCAGCAACGAAGACATTCAACTAAGAATCGTGTGCCAACAATCGCATCGACTCGTACGTTTCAAAGCGCGCCGATTCACGTCACGCTTTGAAACGACGGTCATGCATGGCGTTCGCACAAGAAAGGATGCACAGATGGACATAATGACTGGACTCATTGTTGGCATTACGGCCTGGTTCGCACTGCGCTTTGGGTTGACGGGTTTCTACACGGTCGGCCCGAACCAGCGGGCCGTGAAAACGGTGTTTGGACGTGCGCAACGATTGGGCAACGCGACGACCCTCGACGATCCGATCGCTGAGTCACTGAGGCAAACAGAGAGGGATCGGTACTGCTATCCGCAAGTTCGCGTCGTAATGCCGGGCGGTCCCTATTTCAAGTGGCCTTGGGAAAAGGTGCACAAAGTCTCAATCGCCACGGAAACGGCCAACATGGCGTTTGACCCGGAGGTGCCCGAGGCGAACCACAACGGCACCGTGCTTGAAGCCGTCACTAAGGATCAGTTGAATACCGGTTTGACTGGCCAGATTCGGTTCCAGGTCTCCGAACGAAACCTATATGCCTACCTTTTCGGGGTTACGAATCCAATTGCGCATGTAATGGGCTACTTCGTCGCCGTGCTGCGGGAAAGAATCGCAACGTTTGAAGCACCTAGAACTGGAGGCGACGAAACCATCTTAGTCGAGGGCATATCAATCAACGATCTCCGTAAGAACCTGCGGGATCTGAACGAACATATGGATCGAGAGTGCCAGTGCTCGCAAGCCCGATACGGCATTCTGCTTGATGCCTCGCTCATCACCGGGATCGATCCGCCGCCCGATGTGGAATCGGCGTTGGCCGCCATCAACACAGCCCATAACCAGGTGTCGTCCGACATCAGTCTGGCGACAGCGGCAGCGGATCAACGGATTGTCGAATCCAGACGCGCGGTGGAGATCGAGACACTGAAAGCGGAAGCTGAGGTAGAGCCGTTGCGGCGGCTGGCTGCGGAGCTTGCGGTGCTCAAAGGTCACGGAGGCAAGCCGGCAATGGATGCCTATGTGCGGAATGCAAAACTGGAGCTGTTTACTCAAGCCAAGCGAGTCATCGCGGAGGTAAACTCATGAACAATGCCCTGTTGGTATCTGCTGTTTTCTCTTTTGTGGCCTGCCTGATCGGTTTGCCCCTTGTGTTTGGAGTGGCGCGCTTACTGGGTGTCTATACAATCGTCGAAGAACGGTGCTGTCACGTATACGTTCTGTTCGGGAAGGTCATTGGGACACTGAAAGAGCCGGGGTTCTACTTCCTCTGGCCGCGGCTGGGATGGAAGGCTCTATTTGTCAAGTGGCTCGGACGCTGCCATGTGACAGACATGCGCTTGGATCAGGAGTATTTGCGCAGTCAGCCGGTCAACTCCGAAGAAGGCGCACCCATGGGCATCGGGATCTGGTACGAGATGTTCATCAACGATCCGGTGGCCTACTTGTTCAAAAACATCGATCCGCGCGGATCGCTGGCGGCTAACGTCAGCAATTCCACCGTCCGGTGCCTGAGCAACCTCCCGCTCGCAAAGATGCTCATTGACCGGCACACCATGAGCCGCACGGTGCGCGAGGAGGTTACGCCCAAATCGAACGAATGGGGATATCAACTAGGATCCATCTACATCCGTAAGGTTCACTTCCGCGATGTGCAGATGATCCGAGGGATTGAGAGCAAAGTGGTAAACCGCCTGCGTCAGGTCACGGCCGCGATCAAGCAAGATGGAGTCAACCAGGTGAGTGTCATCATGAGTACTGCCGAACGCCAGGCCGCGGTCGAGTTCGGCAAAGCGGCAGCCGTGCGGCCGGCGATTGTCGGCAAGGCAATGGCTGAAATCAGCGCTGACGCAGAAGTGGCCAACGCCATGTTCGAACTCCTCGAAACACAACGTATCGGGGAAGGTGAGGCGAACCTGACGCTAGTGCAGGCATCAGGTAACGCGCTGCTTGCAGACCTACTGGCGGCTGAGCCGACCAACCGCAGGGACATCCCCCCACCCCCGCCTAGACTGGCGCACCCCCCAGAGAAAAAAAATTAACTGTTCAGCGCGAACTAAGTGCTGGACGATACGGCTCGCAAGCTCGCCGATCCTCAGCACTGTCGTTGAATGGAAGAATATGAAAGACCACGACTACGCGAAGACCCTGGAGGCTATCGAAGATTGGCATTCAGCTTTGAAGACACTCACGCTGCTTGGTGTCTTCCGCTCACGTCAGTGGGTGGCGGACTCTGGCGAGGGTCGATTCGCAAAGTAAACGCGCCTTTGGCAGAGTACGTGCGCATGGGGGCGCATTTCGTCATTCCAAAAGAACTCTTTGAACAGGAAAGGTCTGGCTGTGGGATGGATTCGAAGCGTTTTGATCTTGAAGTGCCCCGAAAAAAGGCAAACAGAATCGCGGAGTCACGTAGTCTCGTTTTTCGGACATGGAAAATGCGCCCCTCATATTGATCTCTGTCTGAACGTCCGAATTTCGGAACGTCCGGGTGCGATTTTGTTTTGTTGAGGTGCCTGCCCTAAAAAAATGATTTTTTTT
>CAZKJH010000176.1:0-5977 GCA_964553035.1 uncultured Lentisphaerales bacterium
ACACTCGCGCTGTCCGCCGCAGGCGGGCGACGCGAGGGGTTTTGCAAGAGCCTCATTTGATAGATTTAACTCAAAAGGAGGAGTTCATGAAGTATTTTGTTGGAAAGAGTGTCGCAAGGATTATGGCTATCGGGGTTGGTTGCCAAGCGTACGCCGCAAATGACACAGGCCGTCTCTATGTCGGCACAGCTCGGGCGGACATCTCGCCTGACCAACCCGTTATTTCTGCGGAAGGCATGTCTTTTCGCCTGCCCGATACGTTGCCGGAAAAAAAGATGCCACCGACAAACCTGCACGACCCGCTTTATGCGCGTGTTGTCGTACTCAAGAATGACGAAACATCCCTTGCGATCATCAGTCTCGATCTCCAGTTTTTTTCTTCCGAAAAAGTGGTCGCGGAAGCAAAGGAGAAATGGAAAGTTGACCACGTGATTCTCAGCAGCAGCCACACACACTCCGGGATGGTTCCGAGAGCGAACTGTCCGACGGACGGAGGCTGGGCGTGGGCTTTTGTTCCGTCCGACCCTCGAGAGAAGGTGGACTGGCAAGGCCTTTCGCAGGATCCCTGGTATGCGGCCACCGAAGAAAAAATCGTTGCCGCGATCGGGGAGGCGATGCAAAACCTCTTTCCGGCGCGGCTCGCCGCAGCGGAGGGGGCATACGAAAGCGTCTACCTGGGTCATAATCGGCGCTTTGTCAGACCAGACGGCGGCGTGACCATGATGTGGGATAATCCGAAGCGGATTCCCACGGGGCCGCGAGACTCGACCGTGGGGGTCATTCGGATTGAAGACGAGACGGGCAAACCGCGCGCGCTGATTGTACACTATGCATGCCACCCCGTCACCATGATGGGAAACTCCATGATTACGGCGGACTTTCCCGGTGCCATGGTTGGTTATATTGAGAAGGAACTGGGTCCAGACTGCATGGGTATGTTCCTCCAAGGCGCAGAGGGCGACATTGACCCCTTTGAGATAAGCTTGCGCGGTGACCACGGCTTCAATATCGTTCAGCAGTCTGGCGTCGCCTTGGCTAAGGCGGCACTGCGCATTGCGACGAACATGCCCCCGCTGAAATCGGTAAAGACATCCTTAAAAATCAAGGAAGAGACGATGGATATCCCGTATCGCACAGCGAACAAGTCCACCGACGCTCGCCTCATGACCGTCGTCATCAATGACACCCTAGCGCTTGTTGCGATACCTGGCGAGCCTTTTATTCAGCACCAATTGAATCTTCGGGAGCAATCCCCTCTCCCCCACGCATTCATGTTGGGACTGGCTTATTGTGGAAAGGGCTCGCCCTGTCTAATCTACATCCCGACGGTACAAGCCGTCAAGGAAGGCGGATATGGCGCGGCTGAAGCGAGTTTTGTTGCGGCTGATACCGGCGACCGTATCGTCAATGCGGCGATAGCGGCCATTAAGGAACTAACGAAATGAAGAATAAACAGTGAATTTGGCATGAGCGACACGCATGAATTTCCAAAACACGCCAGAGGTGAGCTCATCGCCGCCCCCATCCAAGAATGCTCCGGTTGTTCATTGCTTCGGCGATCTCAGCGTTGTGGTGAATAACATTACCCAAAGCTCTGCAAATATCCCCCACCCCACTCCCTCTTAAAACATTTTTAGTGCTTGCTTTTTTCGAGAGGAAAAACTAACCTTTTACTTACATCGAACCTAACAAATGTGATCCCCTCAAAAAGTTGTAACCAGCGGGATGATTCCTAAGCTAATTCAACACCTGCATTCCGAGGTCACATTTTTCTGAAGCAATTAATTCTGAGTCAAAGCCATATTATGAATA
Organism: uncultured Lentisphaerales bacterium; assembly: GCA_964553035.1. GTDB lineage: Bacteria > Verrucomicrobiota > Kiritimatiellia > RFP12 > UBA3636 > JBBQIY01. The sequence continues at coordinate 1,813 of CAZKJH010000176.1, forward strand.
CAGCAGTTAACGAGAACACGCTACGAGATCATCTTTGGATGTGGGGGCATGACTCGGGGGTTTTTGATGGACCGGACGCGATTGAACCCTACAACATTCCCGGGAGCCCTCCGATTAGTATGGCCGACGGCATTAAAGAAATGGGCATCCCGAACGTTTGTGTGATCCGTACGAAGGTCGGGAACGATGAATACAATCGGCAGTTTGAGAACGTGAAGCGGATTGCTTGGACTATTTCCATGGGTGCCGGCAATTCGTATCCGCGCCTAAAAGAATACGTTTTCGGGTTGCGTGACACGACGCCCAACCTGACAGGCTATTATCTTGATGACTTTTTCAGGTTTCATGAAAGGCCTGATTTTGACAGGGATTCCGAAATTGTGCCCGCACCAGCCGTGCTTTCCCTTGAGGCTCTCAAGCAGCTCTATGATGAGACACTGGCTTACAAACGGCGCCTCAATCTGGCTATCGTCTTGTACACCCACCTGCTCTGTCCTGCGATCAAACCGTATATGAAATACGTCGACACGGTTTCTCTCTGGATATGGTCTGGGGCTAACATCGAGAAGATCGAGGAAAATTTCAAGAAATACCGTTCGCTGGTGCCTGATAAGCCGACACTACTCGGCATCTACATGTGGGATTTTGGCGGCAAGAAGGAGCTGGATGTAAGTTTCATGGTGAAGCAGCTCGCTTTTGCACTAAAGCTTTACAAAGAGAAGCAGATCGACGGGATGATTTTTCATTGCACGCCGCTTTGCAACAAAAATCTCCCCGCTGTAGAATATGCCAAAAAGTGGATTGCGGAACACGGTGAAGAAAAACGCTAAAAGGAATTTTATGATGACGAAGATTAACAACGTTGCACCCGTGTCTATTCGTGACCAAGAGTTTTCTGATCGAATAATGCGTATCCAGAAGGCAATGGCTAAGCAGGGGCTGGACGCGTTGCTGGCGTTTTCAACCGAGTCGGAACCTGCGTATGTCCGTTACTTCTCCGATTATTGGCCGAGCTTTGAAACAGCGGCCGTCCTGATTCCGGCAGAGGGAAAACCAACGCTGGTTATCGGCCCCGAGAGCCTGACCTTCGCTCGCGGACGCTCCAAGATCAAGGACATCGTGCAAGTGATGGATTTTCGGGAGTCGTCACAACCAGATTATCCGGGATCCAAACTGCCAACCTGGTCCGATGTAGTTGGCGGTAAGGGGTTTTCTCGCTTGGGGATCGCAGGCTGGCACATGTTTCCGCACGCCATCCGCACCAGCCTCGATGCCGGGTTTGACGGAAAAGAAATTGTGAGTGCCGATGAGGTCGTACGATCGATTATGATCGTTAAAACCCCAGGAGAACTCGCCTGTCTTCGCGCAGCAGCAAAGCTTTCAGAGATTGGGCTGCAGGCGATTCTCGATGAAATCCGGCCTGGCCTTACCGAAGTTCAGGTGGCTGCCTTGGCAACCGCGGCCATGTTGCAAAACGGTGCTGAGGCCACAGGGTATCCCGTGTGGTGTTGCAGCGGATCGAACTCGAGGCAGGCGATCAGCCGTCCCACGCACCGTAAAATTGAGCGCGGTGAGGTTATACAGGTTTGTGTAGGTGCCAAAGTGGCGGGATACAGCGGAAGTATTGGACGACCCTTAGTGCTGGGCCACTGTGATACCACGCTACGCAGCTTTATGGATGTGGGACGTGATGCGGAGCTGATGACGATCGATCTGCTGCGCGGTGGTACGCCCGCAGCCGACGTTGCGCGTCAGGTGCATGAATTTATTCGTAAGCGTGGGTACGGTGAAACGATCCTCTACGGCCCCGCTCATGGGTGCGGACAGATGGAATGCGAATATCCCTTCATCGAGAGCTCTTCCAAGTTCAATCTTGAAGAAAACATGACCTTTAATGTCGATGTGTTTCTGGCAGACGACAAGCAGGGATTCCGTTGGGAAGACGCGGTGATCATCACCAACGGAGCGGCAGAAGTGCTAACATCATTGCGGCGTGAGACAGAACCGCTGCCTGTAAAGGAAGTTTAGGTAAACGTGATCATTGATATTCACGGACACATCGGCAACATTAACTTTGCCCCGTTCTGGAAGGCTGACGCTGCGCAATTGGAAAACTATGCAGCCCAGACAGGAGTTGATTATCTGTGCGTGTCGTCGGCGCGAGCAATCATGTACGATACCTGCGAGGGTAACCGAGAGTTGGCGAATGCGTTGGAACAGACAACTCGGCTACTCGGGTACGTAACCGTGAACCCGATGTTTCCCGAGACGATGGAAGATCTAAGCCTCCTGTCGGGTAATCCGAAATTTATCGGCGTTAAAGTGCACCCAGATTACCACGGTTATAACGTACGGTCACAAGCGGCTGCCGCATTTCTGGATTGTGTAGCGGAACGTGTACCCCTCATGCTCTTTCATGTGTCTTGCATGCCGGGCACGGGATTTTCCGATGCCGGTGCCGTCGTTGATTTTGCAGAACGCCATCCCCAGACCACGATTGTCATGGCGCATCTTGCCGGTATCTTTCAGAATCCGAATTACCCCTATTTCCCCAATCTCAGCGGACTTGAAAAGGTGGCGGCACGCGGTCTCAACAATGTTTATGTCGATACAGCCCATACACTGATGTACGTTTATCCTGGGGTGATGGAACGGATGTTTGAGTTGCTGGGCCCGGATCATATCGTTTTTGGCACCGATGTGCCGTTGCAGGGTCCGATGCAGATACGGTTCGCTCTAGAAATCATTCGCGCTTTAAAAGTATCGCCCGCTGATATCGATAAGATGCTCGGTGGCAATGCCGCTAAAATCTTGTGGGGTGAGGCGGCTGGATCAAACAAAAGGGTAACCGTTCACGGGGTCTCAACCCAAAAGGTTCGTGCGCAATCGGTATTCTGAGGCGTCAGCCCAGCGTCCCAACCGTTTGGGAGCCGGGCGAATTAGCCCAAGGCGGGTAACAGGGAGGGTGTGGGTTCGCTACGGAAGTGGGCACGAACAGCCGTGAGTATAAACTCGAAAGCGGAACGCCCCTGAAGTGCACAGGTGCCGACCACCGTCCAGAGCCGTTCGTTGGTTTCACGTCCTTTAATGCTGCGTGTGCCTTGCGTAATGAGTCGGTCGATGACCACGAAGCGCACCGCCTGCTCGGCTAAATTGTTGGTGAGCCCGATGCCGGAGGTGGTGATGAATTCAAAGTAAGACTTGCCGTTGTCACGAAAACGCTTGGCCATATTGAAGGCTTCCCGCTTCAGTTCCTTGCCGTCCTTGTCCAGGCATGAGGGCACGTCGTTGAGCGCGACTTCCATGATCGTTTTGCGAGCATGCTCCAGCGCATGTCCGAAGGCATTCGGGGTGAGTTTCTCGCGATTGTCAACCTGTACAGGGCATGCAAACCGGTGAATCACTCGAAAGAGATCCTTCACGGCGGCGAGCAGTTTCTTCCAATATGCTTTCGTCTCGGCGTCATGCAGTTCGGCGAGGTATTTAATGTCGCGGATCAGATGGGCGATGCAAAACTGCACGGTGATGCTGAAGTCTTTCATGTACTTGCGATAGGCCGAGAAGTAATCACAACCGAGAACGCCGTTGAACTCCTCGCCGAGCACATCCACCAACACGTTTGAACCGCGGGATTTCTCGATTTTGAACAGCACATACAAACCGGCCCTGAACACACAGGTCCAGAACTTGTCGCCGTTCTCCTTGTGTCCGGTTTCGTCAACGTTCAGGGTTTGTTCCAGGGGCAGGAGCTTGAGCAGTTCCGCGTAGGGCGGGTTCAGAGTGCGAGAGACCTTCGCGATGATCTTTCGCAGATAACCGCGTGAGACGGTCTCGTTGAGCACGTCGCGGATGAACGTGCGGATTGTAGACGCGGCGTCCTCGCCGCGTTAAATCTGGGTGGAAAACGCGGCGAGGACGCCGCGTCTACTGTGTACGCCCGTCATAATTGCTGCACTGAGTCCAGCCCTAAAAATAGTTTTTTTTGCGCTGGCCACTGCTGCCGCGACAATGATACGCTCCAAATAAATCAAAGGTGTTTATACCCTGTGAACGGTTACCTACAGCCAAACATCCACCGCAAGCTCAAATTCGGGACAGACCCGAATGGCGCTAACTTAAGGAAATCTCTCCTTCATAATCATAATCGTAATCTCTTCAACAGAAC
>CAZKJH010000177.1:0-5959 GCA_964553035.1 uncultured Lentisphaerales bacterium
GCTATCGTGTGTGGTACACCCATCACCCGCCGCCGTCATGAACCTGCCATACCCCTGTCGCTAACCGATTACGACAAAAAGAGACAGCACGAAAAGAGAGAGAAGTGGGTGAAAAAGGGTTACGCATGACCGCGATTGCCAAAAAAGTGAAAATCGTTCCTTATCAGAGCGTTCACAACATAAGTCGCGTTATGCTATTCGCAACATAACGCGACAAAGTTTTATTCAACTACGCACGATGCACTTCTCAATCCCGCCCCTGATAGCCCGGTAATTCCGCCTTCATAAGCCGTACCGCCTTGGAGGTATACACCTTCACATTGCGGATCTTAATGATCCCCTCATACGTATAGAAGCCGATTCTATCATGACCGTCACCGATCAGCGGATGGTTGTCTGAAAACGCGGCAACAACGTCGCCGTCCACGGTCAAACGCACCTGCGTTCCGTCATACTCCGCCACAACCTGATGCGTCTTGCCCGCCTCAATGACACGCTTAGATTCCTGCACCGTCTCTCCCTTCCGCACGATGCCGCTGTCCTTGTTGTAATTGCCGCCAAACCGCAGGAAATAGCCCGATTGTGTCTTATTTGTATCAGCCTGAATAAACGGGCTCACATCCGAGATCCCCGGATTCGGCATCACGGTCGCTTCGAATTCAATCTTTTGCAGACCCGGGAAAGACTGCGTCATGATGATAGTTCCTTCACCTCGAGTCGTCAGACAACCCTCTTCTACCGTCCACGTACCTCGTTTGACCTCCCATTCCGGGCCTGGCTCTGCACGCTGAAAATCGTCAGAGAAGGCCAGATGCCATTCCGCAGGATGCAATTGAAAGCTCTCGTCGTGTTGCGCCTTGAGTAATTCCTCCGACGGAGGCCCCATGTAATCGTCCAGTCTGCGCGACTCGTGAAACCAAGGGAAGTATCGGGCGCCGAACCAGTTTTCCTTCTGCATGGCATTTCGCTGCTCGCAAAGCGCAATGGCTTTTTGCACCGCAACCGTGTCCTTCCCCTGGCTTTCCCGCACCCGCGCCATGGTCCGCATAATCTCCACCTGCAGTTGGACAAAGTCATAGCCCGTGCGGTAAAACGCCACGCGTTGCTGATAGACTTCCGGCCCGTCGACCGCCAGAGTCGCCGCCTGATCCATCCACTGCCGGGCCTGGTTGAGGAGTTCATCGGTGTAAACCTCTCGGTACACATCCGTGGCCTGGCGTGCGAATGCGCCGGAATGCTTGATTTTCTTCAATATTTCCTCATGGGCCTGTTCCATCACATTGCAGTACTGTTCAATGGCTTTGGCGGCGGGGCCGAACCCGCGTTGGTAAAAATCCTGCAAGACCGCCTGTCCGTCCTGCAACGGATCGTACGCCAGTTGAATCATCAAGTAGAACTGCGCTCCCTGCGTAGCCCAACAGTGCGGCAAGGTATCGACTTCCAGTCCCACGCACTTGTTTTCCGCGAGGAACCGGAAATCCTTGATTGTGCGCTGTAAGGCTAGCGTCGGGAGACCGAGCCAACCGCCGGAGTAATGAAACAGGTTAGGGCGAAAGACCATGCCGCCTGCCGCCTGTTTCGCCCACGCCAGCCAGGCGTCTTTTTCGCTTTGCGTAACCTCGTCGTCGGCCAGCGGAAAATGCCCAACATAACACATGGCGATGTTGTCCTCCAGCGTGGCCGCCACTGGCGGTGTTCTATAGGTGCTATAGGCTGCCGCCCCGACATAAACCTCGCGCCCCGGAAAACGATCTTGGAGGCCCTGTGCCAGGCTATTCCAATACCGCACGTATCGATCCGTCATTGCGACCTGGCCCATGATTTGCGTGCCATCCGGATGATCCCAGGCACGGCAATTCTCGCAGGTGCAGAACCCCGGTCCGTCGTTGGGAGTGGCACTGAGCATCAGGAGGGTCGGATCCTCTCGAAGTTTTTCTTCAGCGTTGGCCAGCCATTGTTCCGCCACCTTCGGATTCGACACGCAGAGTTTGGCGTCTTTCGGATGCGTTGAAAAATCGCGTGTGCCGTCGGGTTGAAGCGCAAAATAGTCTGGGTGCTCTTCATGGTACTTCTCCCACCAATCGGTATAGGCATGTCCACCCCGGAAAGCGTAAGAATTCAGGCGAATCCGTTGAAACCGATCCCATTCGGGTGCTCGACCGGGGTACAGCGTGCGCTGACGAAAAATCGGGTGAAAACGATAGTCAAACGATGCGAATGAGATTGTCTCGTTTTTTGGAATGTCGAGGCCGAGTTGATTGGGCCAGAACCATCGAACACCCAGATATTTCTGAATAAACGTGTAAACGGCATTTGCTGTACCGGCTTCGATCTGGTTCGTGCCTGCCATCCGATCGCGACCGGCAATGAGCAGATGGCGTCCATTGCAGAGGTTCAAAATCTCTTCCGGATACGTGAACTCCAGATTCACGCCCGGAAAGATTTCGGCTAAGTCAGGATGGGAGCCAACCCAGATCGCGCTGTCAGGCGTGGGGTCAACCGGCCCGACAAGGATCTGCGGTTTTGCCCCCGCTATCTTTTCAATATAGCGAGCCAACTCTTTGACTGCTTCGGTCGTCGCTTGCGGAGCATCTGCCGCGACGATGATCGGTACCTTGCTAACACCTTTATCGACAAGGAGCATCTCGCCCCCCGAAGCGATACCGATTCCCAGACCGATCACGGCCATACAAGCTAATCCTTTATTTCTCATTTTTCTGTCCTTAGTTTTTCACTACTACTAGCCACTTCTTAATCAAACCCCTCGCCTTCTCCAATAACAACCTTTTCTATCTTGACCGCTGGGGACGTAAACACCTTCAGATTACGGATTTTGAGGATCCCCTCAAACTTATAGAATCCGATCCTGTCGTGTCCTTCGCCAATCAGCGGATAGTCTTCGGTAAATGCAGCGACAACGTCGCCGTCCACCGTGAGACGCACCTGCGCGCCGTCATTCTCAACTACAATCTTATGCGTCTTGTTGGGCTCAATGACACGCTCAGAGGCCTGCATCACCTCTCCCTTACGCAAGACACCACTGTCCTTATTGTAGTTGCCGCCAAACCGCATTAAATAGCCCTCGTAGATCCCGTTCGTCCCAGACTGAATAAACGGGGTCACATCCGACACGCCGGGATTCGGCGTCACAGTCGCTTCGAATTCGACTTTTTGAAGCCCGGGGAACGCGTGTGTCAGCCTAATGATTCCTTCGCCTGACGCCGTCAACTCCCCTCCTCCAACCGTCCACTTCCCGGTCTTGACGTCCCAATCTCGGCCCAGCTCTGTGCGCTGAAAGTCATCAGAGAAAGCGAGTGTCCATTCTGCCGGACGTAAACGAACAGCTTCTATCGTTTGCCTGCTAATCAGCTCCTCAGACGGCGGCCCCATGTAATCCTCGAGCCGACGAGCCTCATGAAACCAGTGAGCGGGTTTAATAGCGTATGAAGGAGCCTGTTTTAGCAACGCCTCGCGTGCGGCGCAAAGCTCGGTAGCGAGCTTCACCGCTGCCACGTCTGCGCCGCGACTCTCACGCACAAGCTTCATCGCAGTCATAATCTCCGCTTGGAGCCGAACGTACGAGAGACCGGTGCGCGAAAAAGCAACGCGTTGCATGTAGAGCTCCGGCCCGGCAGCGGCTTTCGCCTCGGCTTGGAGCATGAGCGCTTCCGCCTGCGCAAGGAACTCGGGCGTATAAACCGACTGACAGACACCAATCATTTCGCGGGCTGCACCGCTGGAGGGTTTAGTCTGTTGGAGAATCGCTTCGTGGGCCTGTTCCATGAGCCCGAAGTATTGCTCGATCTCTGCGGCAGCAGGGCCGAAACCGCGGCGGCAATAATCCTTAATAATGGCGTCGCCATCCTGTAGCGGATCGTAGGCCAGTTGGGCTAGAAGGTAAAACTCCAAGCCCTGCGTCGCCCAGCTACCGGGCAGCGTGTCGACTTCGAAACCAACGCATTTGTTTTCAGCCAGAAAACGCATATCTTCAATCGTGCGCCGCGTCGCAAGCGTCGGCAGACCGAGCCAACCTCCAGAGTAGTGGAAGAGGTTCGGGCGGTATACCATCGCTGAGGCCTTTGCAGCCCAAGCCAACCAATCCTGTTTTTGTGCTTGGGTCACTTCGTCATTCGCCGTGGGAAACGATCCCACATAACCAACTGCAATATTCGCCTCAAGCATCTCCGCGATGGGCGGAGCCTTATAGGCACTGTAAGCATAGCCACCCACGATCGCCTCGCGATCCGGGAACCGCTCCCGTAGACCCCGAGCAAGCACGTTCCAGTATTTGACGTAACGGTCTGTCAGGGACATATACGGCCAATCCTTTGTCGCTCCGTCCGGATTATCCATTGCGGTACAGGTTTCACAGACACAGAAGCCTCCTCCATCATTAGGAGAAGCGCTGGCCATGATACGACTCGGATTCTCACGGAAGGCCTTTTCTGCGTTCGTCAACCATTGAGCAGCAACCTCTGGATTCGACACGCAAAGTTTGGCGGCCTGACCCTCTTCCCCCCAAATCTCCGGCATACGCGTGCCATCCGCCCGCAGCGCAAACCACTCCGGATGCGCTTCATGATATTTTACCCACCAATCTGTGTAGGCGTGTCCGGCTGAAAATTCATACGAATAGAGCAACAACCGCTGTCTCAGATGCCAAATACGGGGCTGACGCGGCCAGAGGCGACGAAAACGAAAGATAGGATGAAAGCGAAACTCGAAGGGCGCAAACGCGATCGTCTCCCGTTTAATAATGTCTTCGCCCAACTCACTCGGCCACAACCAGCGAACGTCGAGCCGCTTCTCAATGAACGTATAGATGGAGTTAGCGGTGCCAAACTCAATCTGATTCGTTCCAACAATGCGATCACGGCCAGCGATGAGGATGTTTTGTCCATTACAAAGGTGCAGAATTTCCTCAGGGTACGTAAACGCTAAATTAGCGCCAGGAAAAACCTTGTCCAAATTAGAATGCGCACCAATCCAGATTGCACTTTCAGGAAGGGGGGCAAGCCCCTCAACCAAGATCTGTGCTTTTGCCCCTGATATTTTTTCAATATAGGTGACTAGCTCTTGGACCGCTTCTGTCGTTGCTGCCGAAGCATCTGCCGCGACGATGATCGGCACCTTGCTGATGCCTTTTTCTACGACAAGCATCTCGCCCCCCGAAGCGATACCGATTCCCAGACCGATCACGGCCATACAAGCTAATCCTTTATTTCTCATTTTTCTGTACTTAGTTTTTCTGTATGAATTCCGGCCTATAACGGAACCGTTCACGGGAGGTATAAACAACCCCGATTTATTTAAAGCGTATCATTGTCGCGGCAGCACCGTCCAGCGCAAAAAAAACTGGCGCAAAAAAAACTATTTTTAGGGCTGAACTCAGCGCCGTAAATGTTGTATATTGCTTCATATTATCAGATATTTTAGTTATGCAGGGACGCGAGTTGATGAAAAATCAGGGGACAGGGGAAATTAGAGGACAGGCGTGAATGGCGCTAACTTAAGCCCTGTTTCCTGCTCTTACTCTTACTCTTAATCCTAATCCTAATCGATCCCAGCAGAGTTTTCAGACGCCTGTCCCCTAATTTCCCCTAAACACAGAGAGTAGGAGGCACAGAGGGGAGAGGGGTTAGGTGGAGAGTGGAGGAATTACGATTAAGAGTAATCTTAATCTCTTCAGCACAATCCCCTCTGTGTCTCAAACTCTCTGTGTTTAAAAACCACCACCACTTTTTGTGTGTTTCGTGTGGTTCGTCACCTTCTCTTCTCTTCTCTCTGTGTCCTCGGTGCTCTCTGTGGTGAAAAAGGAGTTTTCAGACGCCTGTTCCCTAATTTTCTCTGATAAAACCTCTGCGGTCTTAGCGATCTCTGCGCGAGACCTTCGTGCTGAAAGGTTTTAGACAGGATTACAGGATTAACCGGATGCAGTGGGGATTCTCCACAGAGAATT
>CAZKJH010000178.1:0-5876 GCA_964553035.1 uncultured Lentisphaerales bacterium
GACGACTCTCGGCCTGATTATGCGTCGAAGGAAGGCCAAATGAAAACGCCGTGGGTAATCGGTCAGCTACAGGGGGCATTAATGGACTGGACATACTTTACCTTGCGCTCCTAAGCCTTTGTCGCGAGCTTTGTCGAATCCAATTAGCTGTGAGACTTAGGTGGATTGGAGCGGCTATCGCCGCCAATGTGCGCGTCCATCGGTCGCGAGCAACACCGCGTGATAATCGCGCCTGGCTATGCCCGTATCGCCGGTCGGACGGACACAAGTCCAGTCCGCCCGGCGCGTGCTACGCCATGCATCGATTCTGACGCGGCAGCTCGCTTTCCGGCATAGCCGGAATCCGATGGGCGCGCACGGTTGCCACATGTCGAGGCGTGCCATCGTCAGTGTGCGTCGGATCGCCTCTTCCTTCCGTCATGTTCGCCGCCGAGTCCGTGCCACAGCACATCCGTTGGCACCTCGCGACGGCCCGCGGGGCGGTGACCCGCCAGTCCCGCTTTAGCCGCCACGATGCGCACAACGGGCGGCGGCTTTGCCGCCTCTGCACCGTGGCATCGAACTCGCGGCTCCTTATGTCGGCGTCATCGTCGACCTCCGCACACCCGGGCGGATTACCGCCCTTGACTCAGCACGAGTGGCGCGGATCTGCTAGACGCGGCGCTACCGCCGCGTTCTGGTGCTACGGTCGGTGGCCCCCCCCTGTCGCTAACCGATTCACAACGCGGGGCCGCGTGCGACCGCGCGAGCGCACTCACGATTCATTGACCGGTCATCAGCGGCTACAGGTTTTTCTCCCCTGTGGCTGGCCTCAGCGAGGCCGAAATCGTCCGCGATCACCGATCGCGGCTACAGGAAGTCAATGAATCGTGAATGCGCCGCGACTTCGTTCTCACTGTTTGCGTGTTGTGTTTGGGTCCCAGATGACCACACCCATGTGATAGCCACTGTAAGCGGGGATTCCATTCGCGTAGTAGGCGGTAAGAATACGTCCGTCTTTGCGTAGCACGCTGCTCGGATAGCCGATATCGCCCTGGTTTGTGTTGAGGACTCGGAACGGTTGGCTCCACGTGCGGCCCGTATCGGTTGAGAATTTGACCTCCACTCCCATCGGATCGTTTCGGTTCCCGTAGGAAAGAACGAGGACACCGTCAGCCAGTCGCAGGAGGTGGGCCGGGTGCATGAGGTTCCCAGTAGGTGTGGAGCGCTGCTTCCAGGTTTTTGCATCGTCGTCAGAGGAATAAAGGGTTAGTCCTCCACTTTGGTAGCGTGCTGCGGCCAACCACTTGCTGTCGCCGAGGTATAAGAGATCGGTTTCATTGAACCCGAGCGTGTCGGAAAGAGGAATCGGCGCATCCCAAGACTCTCCGTCTCCGCTGATGACGTAGTTTTGCCTGCCGCTGTAAGCCGCAATACGCAACGTGTTGTCCTCGCCGGGCATGATGTTTCCGAAGGGTACAAAGGCAGCTCCCCAGGACGCTTTCCCACGGGCGGCATCAGGTGAAGGGAAGCCCTTTTTGTCGATGCTCCATGTTTTGCCGTTGTCCTTTGAGATGCAGACCCAGGTAGAAAGCATGTGGCCGTAGTAAGGTCGACCTTCAGCGGTTGGATCGCCCGGTGACGACCAGCCGCTGGTGACGAGAATAAGATTCCCTTCTTTGGTTAGTCCCGCCGCGATATTCATGCGATTTTGCTCAGGTGTCTCACGCGGTGCAGCGATGCTGCGTTTTGTCCAGGTCTCTCCCTCATCGGTACTCGCCCAGCATTCGACGTCACCCGGAAGTTGCCCGTGACTCGGCTGATTGTGGATTAGTGCGACGATATCGCCGTTCGGCAATCGGGTCAGGTTCGGCCAGGCACAGACACCCTCGATAACCACCCGTGGTGCCGGTTGCGTACCGTCAGCGTCCAGCACAAAGGTGGGCACGGTCTCCTTCGCGGTCGCTGTTCCGCACACGGTTAGCATGGCGACCACCGCAGCTTGTAGGGAGGATTTATTATTTTCATACGCATACTTAAACATGATGATTATCTTTTTTATTAGTCGATAAGTTCGACTCGTTGGTTCCTTTGACACGAATGACCTGATTGACGTATCTTTTTACTTCAAACGCGCGATTTTTTTCGACAAAGTTTACGACAAAGTTTTTCAGACGGGGTCTGGGGTGTCCCCAGCGGAAACTACGCCCTACGCACTTCTCACTACGCCCTACGCCTTACGCCCTACTCCCTCTCTCTACGCGACTCGCGACTTCTCTAACCGCACAAACTCCGATACACAAACCTCAGCATATCTGCTTCAAACAATAAGTCTGGTGCTACGAGAGCTTTGCCGTCAGAGCCGAATTCAACCTGCGTGTGCCCGAGCCCGCGAGCCTCTAAGTAGACCGGATCATGTCCCGCTGCCTTAAGGGTTCGCACCATTTGCCGTGACTGATCTATCGAAACCGTGCCGTCAGCCGTGCCATGCGCCATCCAAACCGGAGGCATCCGAGCATGGACGTGACACAGCGGCGAGGCATCACGATACGCCGCTGCACCGGTCTCTGGCGTTGCCCCCAAAAAATCTTCCGTCATGGTTGACTTGCGTGTTGCGTCAAAAGCGTGTTGAGCGCAAAGATCCATGATGCCACAGTAGCTGACCACGCCCCGGATGCAGGGCATGGGCCGGTTCTCCTTCGTTGCGCGCGTTGCCAATAGCATCACCAGGTGTCCGCCTGCTGAGCTGCCGTACAGGAGACACCGCGAGGCATCCAGCCCCTGTGAAGTTCCATGATCGCGTAGCCACGCCAAGAGATGCACAAGGTCGTCGTAAGCGCAGGGGAAACGGAACTTCGGTGCCTGTCGATAACTGGGTTGGGCCCACGCCACTCCCAAAGCCTTGAATTTGGAGCCCAGCCGCGTATATGAAGTCTGATCCCCGGCATGCCAGCCGCCGCCATGAACCGCCAGAACATAGGGGCGCGGCGAGGAGGGATCAGCACCGTAGATATGAAGGTTCCCGGGATCGCCGATGGCGGCATTGGTCTGTATGATGCGAGGGGCTGAGATGCTATCGTCGTGAGGGTTCAAAGATGCTCCTGTCGTATTTTTTTTGTTTGCTTAGGCGAGTATGCGATTCATGGCGCTACGAAGGTCATCAGTCCTCATGAAGTTTTCGGGACATCCAAGCCGTCCATAAACTCGCGTGGGCCAGTTCCAATTATTTTGCCCCGGTGTCACAAGTGCAACTTTACGCGGTGCCATTAGCCCGACGGCCTGCGGCAGATCAAAGGCTCTTAAAACGCCTAAAATCGGGAAGCCTTCTAAATGGGTGCTGGGTATGTCTTCGGCGATTATGCCCGTGATCCGCTCATCCAGTATTCCACGATACAACACGGCCACACCGGTTTCACCTCGACCATGCAGATAGATCTCGCAGTCCTTCACTTCGTTAAGCCCTTTGATATAATCTAACGCCACGCCAATATCGTGAAACGTCATCATCACGGGTGTCATGCCCACCAACGCCATACACCGGACAAGCGTTGTTCGGATAGGTGCCAGCCAAGAACCCAGTGGCAAGGTATACGGATGTGACGCAGGCGCATTACCGGCTAGGCGTGGTTCGAACCCGCCGTATGCAACGGAGGTGCTGTTGTCGAGCGCGCAGCATGCACTGGCCATGGCATGCTGCGCAAAATTCCCTTCGCTACCAACACCCAGAATAAGTTTTTTTCGTATGCCTGGATGGCTCACAATCTGCATCGAGACAGAAACCCCGTCAATGTGACCGGCATGCATGCGATTAAGCACCGGACCAGTTTGGCTCCACTGCCAGTCGCCCACAAGCTTTAGGGAAGCTTCGCGGTATCCCTTGCCCGAGAAGCCTGGCACCTCGGCATTGAGAGTTTCTAGCGCCTGACGTTGGATTTTCGGCCAATCAGCAGTCGTTTTGGGCAAGGGCAAGGTGCCTCGCGTCGAAGTCAAGTGTGGTAAAAGATCCAGTCGGTTCGGCGAAGGCGGACATCCGTTGAAGATACTCGTATCGACTTCAGGCAGTTCCAGCCCTCCTCGTACGAGCAAGGGATGTTCTTCACTCGCAACATACTGATCGAACCAACGCTGCGTACCCTCGTCGAATTCGGGATGATCCCCATGTGGGCCGGAACACGCCAGCCAGGTACAACGCTCCTGCTCCGCGTACAAAGCAAACACAGGCTTCGACCGTTCAACGAGTGCGCGGCTTTCGTCCGGATGGAAAAGGGGATCATGATCCGCGATGCAGAAGAGCGCAGCGCGCGGTGCAAGCAGTGCCGCGTATTCGCTGATATCCTTCTTGTAAAGGTTGTGCGAATACATGCAGTCACAGTGTCCTGTGATGTGCCGGTTACGAACGGCATCCAGTGGCGAACTAACACCACACAGCGTGGAAACGGCCTTCAGGCGATCATCCGCCACCGCTGTATGAAAACTACAGGCACCACCGCCGGAACATCCGGTCACACCCAAACGCTCAGGATCGACCTGCGGATCAGCGGCGAGAATATCTAGGGCACGCATGGAGTTCCAGACTTCTGCGCCAGATGGCGTATAACCCAAAGCCAACCAAGCCTCATGCCGATTCAAATTTCCCCCGTGATGTTCGCCGGGGTTATCGTTCTGTTCAATGGTGTCAACAATCAAGCAGACGTAGCCCCGGCGAGCCCACATGATCGGATGAGATTGGGCGCTGTGCGTTCCGATCGAATGGTGTCCACACACATACAGTACGCCAGGTGCTTTTCCCTTCGGCAGCGGATCGGGATAGTAGATGCAGGCCGAGCTCCAGCAATCCGGCAAAATCTGAAAAGCAATTTTTCGAGCACGAAAACCTTTCCCTTTCAATTCCCCGTACTCGGTGACCTTCAAGTCGCAGCGTTGCGGTAAAGGATCGAGCCCGAGTGAATGCATATATTCCCGATGGCGGATTGGACGAATGGTTTTCCACTCCTCCAGTGTCGTTACGTCTTTCAGTGCGATACGAGCCATTTCCACCGTTTCGTTAGACAGGTTCTCCCATATCGTGATTCCCATAATTACGTTTTCCTCTTGAAATATAAAACTAAAAACAGACTTAACCGGAAGGTGCTAGCGAACCAAAATCATCTTCTATTCGAAACCCTCGCCTTCGCCACCATTGTCAAAAATCTGGGCCTTGACTGCTTCATCCGCTTTGACTGCTTCAGACGTATAAACCTTCAGGTTACGGATTTTGGTGGTTCCCTCGTAGGTATAGATGCCGATCCGGTCGTGCTCCTCACCGATGAGCGGATAGTCGTCCGAGAACGAAGCGACAACGTCACCGTCTACCGTAAGCCGCACCTGCACTCCATCATACTCAGCCACGATCTTGTGCGTTTTTTCCGGCTCAATGACGCGCTTGGATTCCTGCATGAGCTTGCCCTGCCGCATGATGCCGCTGTCCTTATTGTAATTCCCGCCGAACCGCAGAAAATAGCCCGCGTATACCCCGTTCGTCCCAGACTGGATAAACGGGCTGACATCCGAGACACCCGGATTCGGCATCACGGTCGCTTCGAATTCGACTTTCTGTAGTCCCGGGAACGCTCGCGTTATCATGAGGGTTCCTTCGCCCCGGGTCACCAGTGCCCCGTCTTCAACCGTCCACATGCCTGCCTTGACTTCCCAATCCGAACCCAGCTCCGCGCGCTGGAAATCATCACAGAAAGCCAGTTTCCAGTTGGCAGGGCGCAGTTTGACGCTTTCCCTGTATTTTGCGTTCAGCAGTTCCTCGGACGGCGGCCCGAAATAATCCTCCATACCGCCCTGATAACCCGTACCGCCGATGAAGCTATCGCGAATGTT
Organism: uncultured Lentisphaerales bacterium; assembly: GCA_964553035.1. Lineage (GTDB taxonomy): Bacteria > Verrucomicrobiota > Kiritimatiellia > RFP12 > UBA3636 > JBBQIY01. The sequence goes on from CAZKJH010000178.1 coordinate 5,848, forward strand.
CTTGACCGCTAGCGCATACGGTTCCGCCT
>CAZKJH010000179.1:0-5692 GCA_964553035.1 uncultured Lentisphaerales bacterium
TAGGAGCGCAAGGTAAAGTATGTCCAGTCCATTAATGCCCCCTGTCGCTAACCGAATACCTTCGAATCCCTTTTTTGTGTTGCAAGGCAAGAAAAAATCAGCTAGCATTTCAACTGAAAGAATCTTAAATGCGACTAGCCGAGACACCCCTGCGACATCGCCAGAAAAATTGCTCAATTCTCAGAGGACTTTCTATGACTCTCTCTCCCCCATTACCTGAAGATCTCGCACTTAAACCGGTAACCGTAAACTTCCACCCCGGGCCCGAATATGCGCAACGTACGCGTACCTATCAGGGGGTTTCGGGCATCGAGCGCGCTACGAACGGCCGGCTTTGGGCCACGTGGTACAGTGGAGGACGAACAGAGGACAAAGACAACCATGTCGTGCTCGTCACTAGCGACGACAACGGTCAGACTTGGTCTGAGCCCGTGTTGGTGATCGATCCGCCGGCCGACATCCGTGCATCGGATTCGATGCTCTGGCATGATCCTCTCGGCAGATTGTGGCTTTTCTGGATGCAGAACAAGACACACCCCTCAGGCGGGACGCCTTACGATGGGCGCGGTGGGGTTTGGTGCATCCGCTGTACCGATTCCAGTCTCGCTGCGCCGGCTTGGTCTGCACCGCGACGCATTGCCAACGGAACCATGATCAATAAGCCGACCGTCCTTTCAACGGGTGAATGGCTTATGCCCTGCTCGGTCTTCTCACGTGGGGGCCCTTATCCGTTCAGCGCAGTACAGGAACAGTTCTCGAACGTTTTCGTCTCTCGCGACAACGGAGAGACGTTTACGTTGCTCGGTTCGGCCGACGTGCCCAACCGGCATTGGGATGAGCACATGGTTGTGGAGCGGTGCGACGGCTCACTCTGGATGCTCGTGCGTCGATTGGATGGCATTGGCGAAGCGGTTTCCCTCGACAGGGGCAAGACGTGGACAGCCTCGCCCGACGCTGTTCTGCAGGGACCCTGCGCCCGTTTTCATATTCGGCGCTTGCGGTCTGGTCGCCTCTTGCTGATCAATCACTACCAGTTCACGAAACGCAGCCACCTGACCGCGCTTCTTTCGGAAGACGACGGTATCACGTGGCCTCACCATCTTCTCCTCGATGAACGTTCGAATGTAAGCTATCCAGATGCTGTGGAAACGCCCGAAGGACATATTTTGGTTATTTACGATCACGAACGCATCGGTGAAGGTGAAATCCTGCTGCAGGAGTTCACCGAGGAAGATATCCTTTACAAGCGCTCGCCCGGCTATGAAAGCGGACGCATCCGTGTGGTCAGCCATCTGGAGCGCCAGAACATTGGGTCGCGTGGCAAACTCTTTGCCGACCCCTCGCTGATCGACCAGATGGACAATGTGACCTGCCAGTTGCATCGTCCGGTCCAGAAGAAAGTCGCCTGTGTCGTGGGTCAACCGTGTGAGGAAAGTGCCACTTTTCGCATTGACGGGTCTATGTCCGTCAACGCACCGTGCGTGGGTGGGCAGTTGAGCCTGAAACCGCTCCGGTTCCAAGGGGCTACGCTCCGCCTCAATTTTGCCACCGCTGCTGCAGGGTCGATCCGGGTCCAGATAGAGGATTTTAACGGTCTCCCCATTCAGGGGTATGCGCTGGAAGACTGTGGCGAGATCAGTGGCGACGCACTTGACCGCCAGGTGCAATGGAAGCACGGCGCGGACATCAGTGCCTTGGTCGGAAAACTGGTGCGCATACGCTTTGCGTTGAGTGACGCTGATCTGTACAGCTTTCGGTTTGAGTGACTCTGGGTTGCGCGCCCTTGGTTGGACAGATGCAAATTGCTTGTTCGGAGCGCATCAAGAGCCATTAAGATGAAGATGGAGAGGGAGCGCACGTCTTGTTCAAAAAAGATCCATGGTGATTTGGAATCCATGATGACAGCCCCCTTAAATTTTTGCTATACTCGTGACCAGTTTACCGTTGAATTTAATTTTCGATAAATAAAGTAGGATTAATTATGCGCAATAGTAAAGTTTTAGCTCGTTTACGAGCTGACAAACCAGTCTTAATGGCTAGTATCAGCATGAGCGTCAACCCGATGGCAGTCGAATTGGCTGGCATGCTCGGTTTTCACGCCGTCTGGCTCGATATGGAACATCGCTCCTTCACGTGGCGTGAAATAGAGACGCTGATCATGGCGGCGAGGTTGGGCGGTGCAGACGCTTTAGTACGTATTCGCAAACAAGAAGGGTATGCCACTTTTTTGCGTCCGTTGCAAGAGGGAGCCAGCGGTATGATGATCCCACATGTTCGCTCGCCAGAGGAGGCTGCGCGCTGGGTAGAGTACGGCAAATACGGTCCGATCGGACGCCGTGGCCTCGAAAACGTAATGCGCGACGCTGACATGGGACTGGCTGACACAGGTGCGTATATTGAACACGCAAACCGTGAAACCTTTCTTACGCTTCAGATTGAAGATGTTGAAGCCGTCGAGGCAGTGGATGAAATTGCAGCCGTGCCTGGCTACGAGATTCTCTTCGCCGGTCCCGCCGATTTATCGAACGGCTATGGCGTAATTGGACAAACCCGGCACCCGAAAGTGATGAAGGCGATCGAAAAGATTGCCGTTGCAGCGGCTCGCCATGGCAAGTGGTGGGGGATGCCGGTAGCCAGTATCGAAGAGGCGGCCACATTTGCGGAGATGGGTGGGCGGTTTTTTAACTTTGGTAGTGATTTTGGCTTCATACGCAACGGCTTAAAACAAACGCACGATGCGTTCGTCAATCGCTTCGATCTCGCAGACGGAACAGCAATCGGGGAGAAACAGAATGGATAAGATGACATCGAGAGAGCGATTTACGCGCATGTATGAGCACCGCGAGGCGGATCGCATTCCTATTATTGATTCACCTTGGGAAGCCACGATCGAGCGATGGCAAAGGGAGGGCATGCCAAAGGAGGTGGACTATGTCGACTATTTCGGTTTAGATTGCGTTGTCAACATCAGCGTTAGCAACTCTCCTCGGTATGAAGTGAAAACCCTTGAAGAAACCGATGAATATCGCATCCACACCACTTCTTGGGGTGCTACACTCAAGAACTGGAAACATGCAGCTTCAACTCCGGAGTTTCTCGATTTCACTATCGTGGACCGTGAGAGTTGGGAAAAGGCGAAGCTGCGAATGAGCCCGTCAAGAGATCGCGTCAACTGGATGCAGTTGAAGGACAATTATACGCAGTGGCGAAAGGCCGGACATTGGATTCAAGCAGATCTCTGGTTTGGCTTCGATGTGACACATTCCTGGATCGTCGGAACGGAGCGTCTGCTGTATGCTCTTGTAGAGGATCCTGATTGGTGTCGGGAGATGTTTTCCCATGAGCTTGAAACTCAGTTGACATTGTTGGATATGGTTTGGGATGCAGGATATACATTCGATAGTATCGGATGGCCCGACGATATGGGGTACAAGGGGAAGCAGTTCTTTTCCCTGCAAATGTATCGTGATTTGGTGAAGCCGTTCCATAAACGTGCCATCGAATGGGCACACGCTAAGGGGGTGAAGGCCCATCTTCACTCATGCGGAAACATCAATCCTCTCATCCCGGACTTGATCGAGATCGGTCTTGATGCCTTGAATCCACTGGAGGTGAAAGCGGGAATGGATCCTGTTCTCCTTAAAAAAACTTATGGGAACGACCTTGTTCTGCATGGCGGGATTAATGCGGTGCTGTGGGATCACCCGGACCAAATAACGGCAGAGATGGAACGCGTCGTGCCGAAGATGAAACAAGATGGAGGCTACATCTTTTCCTCGGACCATTCCGTGCCGTCAAGTGTCAGCCTTGAGGACTTCAGACATATTATTTCATTGGCGAAGAAACTTGGATCCTATTGAAATCAGCCCTCAATGTATTCTCAAGTCACCGGCGGCGCATGGGGCTTGTCCAGAGGACGAGCACCCAGTTTGATCTCATAAAATATCGCTCGGCTTTAAGAAAATCTTTAATGCGTGCCCAGTCCCAGTCCGCGCAAGTCGGCCAGACGGTGTTGATCCTCGGCTTCGTAGAGCTTCCAGATTACCTGTAACCCCTCGAGGCTGGAAACGGCATCAGTCAGAGGCTGACTCCCGTTTTGGATGCAGTCGACAAAGTGAGCCATTTCTTCGGTGGTGGATTTGCCGGATGCGGCCGCATTATCTGCTAACACAACCATGCGCTGTTTCGCCTCAGAGCCCGGCACATGCGCTTCAGCCTCGCCATAGTAGCGAAGTTGTCCATCATGTAAGTCCCACTCGATCATGCCTTTTTCGCAATGTGCGTGGACTGCGTATTTGAGCTTGGAGCCGCGTGCGCCCCACGTGCCGAAGTGGTAGCCAAGTTTGCCGCCTTCAAACGCAATGGAGACGTTGCTCGTGCCCTCCCGCTCCATCCAGGGCGTTCCAAGGTTTGTCCCGAGATGGGAACCCCATAGCGGTTTGCCCATGATCCAGAGCATGATGTCGATATAATGGCAACCGTGGCTGAATAATTGACCGCCGCCGAGCCGACGCGCCTGACAGACCCAGTTATCAAGAGGTCGCTCTGTGTGCTGCTCTGTCCAGATTGAAAGTTGGAAACAGCGGCCGAAGGTTTCATCGATGATCAGCTCTCGCAGTTTGCGCGCTAACGGATTAAAACGTACGCAGTAAGCCGTCATGAGTACTCGCTCGTTTCGGCGTGCTGCTTCGATCATCTCGAGGCATTCTTGCTCGCTGTTGGCCAGCGGCTTTTCGCACAGCACATGTTTGCCGGCGTTCAGGCACTCGATTGTTACGGGATGATGCAGATCATGGGGCAGCACGACCAGTGCCGCATCGATGTGCGGTAGTGTTTCCCGATAGTCTGCCGTTACCAACGGCTTGCCGGGTAGCAAGTCCGCGACCGCTTGGGCACGGCTGATATCGAGATCTGCCAGGGCGGTCACCTCAATGCGATCCAATATGGACTCGAAACGCGATGCATGCGCCTGAGCCATTCCGCCGCAACCAAAAACGCCGACTCTTAACTTGCTCATGGATATTTCCTTTTTGTCTCAGTACAGAACACGCGATGCGACTGATCGCCATACAGCCATTTCTCAACAGTATATCAAAAACTATGGAATCCCAGAAACAAAAATTCAAGCGTGGTGAACCGCGCGCGCCGTCCGGTGTTTCGTTCGTTGGGACATCGATATCGAAATCGGGATCGGGATCGGGATCGAGAAATGGAGGGTGAAGCCAATGGGCCTCGGACACGAGAAGCTTGACGTCTACCGCCTCGCGATCGGTTACGTCGCCTGGGTTTACGAGAAAGCCGACGGCCTGACGGGCAACCACCGCTCGGCGCGTGACCCATGGCTGCGCGCCAGTCAATCGATACCGTTGAACATCGCCGAGGGCAACGGGAAGACGGCCGATGCGGACCGGAGACGCTACTTCGAGATTGCGCGAGGTTCGGCCTTGGAATGCGCCGCGATACAGGACGTTCTGGTTGTTGGTAAGGCGCTGGACGAAGCCGAAAGCCAGAATCGCAAGACCGAACTCGACCGGATGGCCGCGATGCTGAGCCGGTTGGGCGGAAGGGGATATCAGATCCGGGAAGAGGCGACGGCCTACGACGGGAACCCAATCGATCCCGATCCCGATAGCGATAGCGATTTGGATGAGACCAAGCCCCAACAACGCGGTGGAGGCAACGGGATACCGCC
>CAZKJH010000180.1:0-5678 GCA_964553035.1 uncultured Lentisphaerales bacterium
TGATCGGTGTCACGAGTTTTTTCCGCGACGCGGAAGCCTTTCAGTTGTTAGAAGAAAAGGTTATCCCTAAGATTTTTTCCAACAAGGGCGAGGGGGCCGCGATCCGCGCGTGGTCGTTGGGTTGTTCAACCGGCGAAGAGGCCTACTCGCTTGCCATGCTTCTCGCGGAGGGCATGGAGGCGCGGAAAAGAAGTTGCGCCATTCAAGTCTTCGCCACCGATATTGATAGTCAGTCCATTGCCACGGCCCGTGCTGGGATTTTTCCGGCCAGCATCGCCTCCGACATCTCTCCTGAGCGATTAGCCCGTTTTTTTACGATGGATCTAAGCGGCGGCACCTACCGTGTCCATAAAGGCCTTCGCGACATGGTGGTCTTTTCCGAACAAGATGTGATTAGGGACCCCCCTTTCTCAAAACTTGACCTGATCAGTTGTCGCAACGTCATGATCTACATGGGCACGACTTTACAGAAGAAGCTCATCCCCCTTTTCCACTACGCGCTCAATCCGGGAGGCGCCCTCTTTCTGGGCACGTCTGAAACCATAGGCGATTTCAACAGCCTGTTTGTCGCCTTGGACAATAAACACAAGATCTATCATCGCAAAGATGTTTTTTTCAGTACGCATCGCGCGACAATTGAGCGTTTTGTTCCGCTCATGACTGCCGTGGATGCAGCGCTTCCGTCACGCGCCACAACAATCTCGGCTTCCCCTGGAAAACTTCCGCTGCGCGAGCTGACCGAACAGGCGCTTTTACAGCAGGTCATCGCCGCAGGCGCGCTCGTCAACAACCACGGGGACATTCTTTATCTCCACGGCCGCACGGGTATGTTTTTGGAACCGGCTCCCGGCGAGGCGGGCGTCAGCAATATTCTCAAGATGGCACGGGAGGGATTGCGAAACGAGCTGACCGTGGCTCTGCATCAAGCGGCTGGAAACCAAGAGACGGTATGCCGTCCGGGGCTGAACGTCAAAACCAACGGCCATTTTACTTCGGTCAATCTGACTGTCCGCCCTGTGATCACCGGCGCAGGCGCAGAACCGGAATCGCTGCTCTTCCTCGTCATCCTTGAGGAAGTGCCGTTTGACAAGTCGAACAAGGCTGATAAGTCGAACAAGGCTGACAAGTCCGACGCACGTATTGAGGCACTCCAGAAGGAATTGTGCGCCAAGGAAGAATACCTCGAGAGTGCGAACGAGGAATTGCAGATTTCCAATGAAGAGCTCAAATCGTCCAACGAGGAATTGCAGTCGGTGAATGAGGAAATGCAATCCACGAACGAAGAGCTGGAAACATCCAAGGAGGAACTGCAATCCGTCAACGAAGAGCTCTCCACGGTGAACACCGAACTGCAAATCAAAATGCTCGATTTAACGCGGGCCAATAACGACATGAACAACCTGTTGTCCGGCACGGGGATCGCCACCGTTTTTGTGGATCATCAACTGCACATCCTGCGTTTCACGCCGACCGCCAGCGAAATCATCAACCTGATCCCGTCCGATGCGGGGCGACCTGTGGCGCACATTGTGTCCAACCTCGTGGGCTACGATCGTCTGGTGGCGGATATCCAGTCGGTTCTCGATACGCTGATTCCCAAAGAGCGGGAAGTGCAAACCAAGGCAGGCAAATGGTATACCCTACATATTCAGCCCTATCGCACTCTTGATAATGTCATTGAGGGTGCCGTGATGACCTTTGTGAACATCACCGAGGTCGTGCATGTACGGGAAGAGCTGAAGAAAGCCAACGACCAACTTCGCATGGCTGTGGTGGTGCGCGATGCGCACGATGCCATCACCGTACAGAATTTGAACGGCCAGACCCTCGCCTGGAACAAGGGCGCGGTGCGGCTGTATGGCTGGAGCGAGGCGGAAGCGCTGAAGATGAACGTGAGCGACCGCATCCCGCTGGAATTGCGCAAAGACGCGCTGGCCAAGCTGGTCCAACTGGGGCAGGCTGAAATTCTCGAGCCCTATCGCACCCTGCGTCTCGCCAAAGACGGTACAATCAAATCGGTCTCGATCATCTCGACCGCCTTAATGAATGATACGGGTCAGATGTATGCCGTAGCGACCACCGAACGCGCGGGAGACGGATCGGACAAGTCAGATGAACACCCCTCAGGAGCAAGCACATGAAAAAAGATGCACCCAAAACGTCTGCCGACCTCCGCAAGCAAGCCGAGGATACGGCTGCCTTATCGCCAAGAAACTGCGAGAAGCTCTCGCCCGAGGCCACGCGGCTGATGCTCCATGAGCTGCGTGTCCACCAGATCGAGTTGGAGATGCAAAACGAAGAACTGCGCCGGACACAGGCCGAACTCACCGCCGCACGTGCACGCTATTTCGACCTCTACGACCTCGCGCCCATGGGCTATGTTTCCCTAAACGAGAAGGGGATGATTCAGGAAGTCAACCTCACCGCCTCTACGCTACTGGGCGCCGTCCGCAGTACGCTCTTAGTCAAGCTTTTCTCTCAGTTTATTCTCACGGATGATCAAGATAAATTTTACCTGATGCGCAAGCAACTGGTCGCAACGGGTGAACCGCAGGAGGTTGAATTACGAATGAAGAAGCACGACGGCGCATCATTCTGGGCGCAGTTGTCAGCCACCCTCGCTTATGAGTCCGAAGAGGCGCGCGTATGCCGTATCGCCTTGATCGACATCTCCGCGCGAAAACACGCCGAAGCGGAGCTTGGGAAGCTGGATAAACTTCAGAGTATCGGCACGTTGGCCGGCGGGATCGCGCACGACTTCAACAACCTCCTGCAAGGGTTGTACGGCAACATCGCCCTCGCTAAAGAGGATCTACCGAAGGGACATACCAGCTATGAGTTTCTTGCCGAAGCGGAGAAATCCATGACTCGCGCCGTGCGTTTAACGAAACAATTACTGACCTTTGCCAAGGGGGGGGCGCCCATCAAGGGAAACCTGAGGCTGGGAACCCTCATTGAAGAGGTCGCTCGCTTCGATCTCTCCGGGAGCAACGTAAGCCTCGTTTACAAACAGGTGGAAGACCTGTGGCTCGTAGAAGCTGACAAGGGCCAAATCCAGCAGGTTTTTTCAAACCTCGTGATCAATGCCCGCGAGGCGATGCCAAAGGGTGGGTGTCTGACCCTTCATCTCGAAAACGCCGAACTCCCCGCGAAGTCGTTCATCGGCCAGAGTCAAGGGCATTACGTTAAAGTTCTTGTGCAAGACGAAGGTACTGGCATCGACCCCAAGGTAATCGATCACATCTTCGACCCCTATTTTACCACCAAGCAGACGGGGAGAGGCTTGGGACTCGCCACGGTCTGGTCCGTCATTACCAAGCACAACGGCCACATTGAGGTTGATTCGGAACTTGGGAAAGGCACAACCTTTACTTGTTACTTGCCCACCGCCACATCCTCTTTGTTGACGCATCCCGAGATCCCCGCCGCAGTACCCCCACGCTTTGCGCAAGGCGCAAGAATACTCGTCATGGATGATGAAGAGTCCATTGGGAATCTTGCAAAAAAGATGCTCAATTCCTGCGGGTGCTCGACCGCCATCGCGCCCAATGGCTCCGAGACCGTTGCACACTACAAGCAAGCCATGGAGGCTGGGACTCCTTTTGATCTCGTGATCTTGGATCTGACGATCCCCGGCGAGGCTGGCGGAAAGGACGTAATCCAAGAACTTCACCGGCTCGATCCTCATGTCCGAGCCATTGTTTCCAGCGGGTACGCGGAGGATCCCGTCATGGCCAACCCCACCGCACACGGGTTCAAAGACACCGTCGCCAAACCCTACAGTGCCAGCGAACTGCAGGACGTCGTGGCTCGAGTTCTGAATCACGAAATCTTGGACGCAAGGTCAAGCGGATCGTAGCGGCGGGCCTGCACCTCGTCACTACCGGCGTTCCGTTCGCTCATGATCACGCTGAAGGGGGGGGGGTATTTTTCAGAAAACGACTTCAGGCTTTTCGCCTGCGTCACGTTCGGACTTGACCTCAATCGGAACGACGGTGCCGTCGCTAACAGTCAGGAACTCGATCTCTGCCGTTCCCTCGCGCCAGCAAACGAGAATCGTCCGCCCCGCCGCCGTGAAGGCCTGCGCGACGGCATTCTCCGCGATGTACCCCGTGTAGGTGCCAAACGAGTAGTCGAGAAAGGAGTTTTTAGACGCCTGTCCCCTAATTTCCTCTGATAAAAACCTCTGCGGTCTTACCGATCTCTGCGCGAGACCTTCGTGCTGAAAGGGTTTAGACAGGATTACAGGATTAACCGGATGCAGTGGGGATTCTCCACAGAGAATTTAGCACGCAGAATTTCTGAATTAAGAATTTTCCCCACCGATCAGCACGAAGGGACATCGTTTTTCCCGGACTGTGTCCGTCGCTAATCGCTGAAAAACTCCGTCCCTCTGCGGTCTGTCCCGAATGGCACTAACTTAAGCCCTGTTTCCAGCTCTTACTCCTAATCCTAATCGATCCCAGCAGAGTTTTCAGACGCCTGTCCCCTAATTTCCCCTGACACTCTTCTGACGAGGAATATTTAAACGTGGATTTAAGTGTATTGTTGCGCCTCTACCGCGGCGCTTGAACCTAAAAGCGTAGGTTGACTTACCTCAATTCGAGCAATCGCCTCAGTGGTAACAGGATACCGCTGTTGTGTTCAACTGTCGCGCAGTTGAACACTCTTCTTGCAACGTGTTGCCGCTGAGGCGATTGCAATGCGCGAAGTTGTCAACCTACGCTTTTAGGTTGAACAACATCCGAGGGGGTAACCTCGGAATAATAGACTAAAAACACAGAGAGTTTGAGGCACAGAGATTAATCGTGAGAGGGAGAGAGATTAAGGATTACGATTACGATTAAGAGTAATCTTAATCTCTTCAGCACAATCCCCTCTGTGTCTCAAACTCTCTGTGTTTAAAAACCACCACCACTTTTTGTGTGTTTCGTGTGGTTCGTCACCTTCTCTTCTCTTCTCTCTGTGTCCTCGGTGCTCTCTGTGGTGAAAAAGGAGTTTTCAGACGCCTGTCCCCTAATTTCCCCTAACCGAACAAGTCTGAATGGCTTCCCGTGCGGACAAAATGAATCGTGTTTGTCTTGCTGTTAACTAAATAGATCAGCAGCCAGTCGGGTTGGATGTGGCACTCACGGTGGTTCTTCCATGTACCCGAAAGCTCGTGGTCTTTATTGGCTTCAGGCAATACCTCTGGAATACAAAGCTTCGAGACGATGCTCTTCATCCGCTCAATATCAAGGTTCCGTCGCTGTGCGAGTTTCAGATCCTTTTTGAACTGGGTTGTGTATTCGGCCCGTAGCATGGCTAAATCCCCAAGTCATTGAACATTTCCTTCGGGGATGCGAAACGCCCAGGAGCGTCATTCGCCTCCGCCTCGCGCATGGCGGCAACCGTAGTCGAGTTCGGCGTGCCGAGGTTGACTCGAAAAGGCAGCCCGCCGTCGATGATAGACTGATTGAGGAATAGCGTCACGGCATCACTCAAGGTAATGCCGAAATTCGAAAACAACGCCTCAGCCTTCGTTTTCGTAATGGGTTCCACTCGGATGTTCAGTGATGCTGTTTTAGCCATGGGGTGCTCCTCTTCTTTTTATTGCCTCTGAATATAGACGATTGTATTGCGATTGTCAACCATTTGCACGTACAAATATTCTTAAAGAAGGGACAGACTTGAATGGC
>CAZKJH010000181.1:0-5561 GCA_964553035.1 uncultured Lentisphaerales bacterium
GCGTGTCAACGCCATTTTGAGCTGATTTTAAAAAAATTAACTTAACACCTATGCCCCCGGGGGGCGGCCGGCCAAAAAAATGCCCCATTGGTACGGTCTCTCTGCTATCATCAGGTTTACCAAAACATCCAACAACAGAAGCGTATCAACGGAGCAAGCTAATCTTATCAAAACAGCAACCGCAAAACATTATAAACATTTGACCCGAAGTGACCGCGATACCATCGAGGCTCTTTTCAGATCCGGCATGACCTCTCCTACCGCGATTGCCAACATCGTAGAGGTACATCCCTCCACGATCAGCCGCGAACTCAAACGGGGGGCAGTGACCAACATCAAGTCAAGTTTGGAGCAATACCAAACATATTCTTCTCAGGCCGCTCAAGAGCGTAAAAATGTGGCATGTGCTCAGAAGGGACCGAAGACGACGATTTCCTCCTCGATGGCGGATCGTATCGTCAGTCTTATGTCTCTTGATAAACGCTCTCCTTCTGATGCCCTCGCGACGCTCAAAGATCAGGGCGTAAAGGATCTTCCCTGCGTTAAAACGGTCTATAACGCCATACATCACGGTGATTTAGCCATAACCATTGGAGACTTGCCATACCGTAAGATGAGCCGTAAACCAAAGCGCTACCCCCAGCAGCGAAAGGCCTATACGGCAAGGAAAAACACCAGCATCGAGAAGCGTCCCACAGAGGTGGAGACCCGGGTCCTGGTTGGGCATCATGAAATCGATTTGGTCGTCGGTGGTGTGGGATCCTACTACTGTCTGCTGACCTTGGTAGAGCGCAAAACGAGGATGCTCTATATTGAAAGACTCTCCGGCCATACGCAAAAAGAGGTTCTCAGAGCAGTCAAAAAGATTAGAAAGGAGATGGAAGAGGGAGGTATCAAGTCGATAACTTGCGACAACGGGCCTGAATTCCTAGATGAAACTGCCATGCGCAAAGCTACCGATGCTGACATCTACTATGCACACCCCTATTCGTCCTACGAAAGAGGCTCCAACGAGAATACAAACCGAATCATCAGACGTTATATCCCCAAGGGGGCTGACATCGGCAACTTCACCCGAGCCCAGATCAAGGCGATTCAAGATCATATCAATTCCATCCACCGAGACTCCTTAGGCGGCCTCACAGCCCAGCAAGCTCATGAAAAAGAGAATACCAATCAAGCGGCATGATTGCATTTTACTTTACAAGTCGCCTTAAAGGGCAGTAATCCCTTCATTTTGTCAGCCTCTTTCTCGGCAGTTGTTGGATGATATTCTGTCATAAACTCCAACATGAAGGTCGCATTGGTTTTAGTATCTTCATAAATCTCACAGAAATTCACAGTTTTGATTGTTTCTCCAATATCAATTACTCGTTGGCAAGCATTGGATAGTTCACTGTTATCTCCTGCGGTTATATGCCATTCCATCATAAGCAACAGTCCTGCAATGTCATTTGAATTAACGCTTAGCCGTTGCTGTGCGATGGCGAGAACATTGGACTTTGATCCTTGATACCAAAGATTGGTCACATTCGTGTAAAAGTCAATCTGGTTGGTCTGGGCCGTCGCCGTTATGGCGGCAACCAAGGAGAGAAGCGAGAACAGTTCTTTTTTCATGTAACCACCTCAATTTCCCGATTCATCAGATTCACTGGAAGTACCCGTCCTTTTGCAGGGCCTCGATTTCGTCCGCCACGCACAACGGCTTAAACGGCAATAGCCCTTTTATCTTGTCTGCCGCTAATTCTGACGGTGTTGGGTGGTATTCTGTCAAGAAATCTAGCATGTGTAACGCATTAGTTTTTGTTTCTCCATAGACACCTGAGAAATAGGGGGTGGTAATTGTTGCTCCGACCTCAATAACCCGTTGACAGGCGTTTGACAGGCTATCATTGTCTCCTGCAGCCTCTTCCCACTCCATCAAAAGTAGAAGTCCGGCGACATCGTTTGAGTTGACGCTCAGCCGTTGTTGCGCGATGGCAAGGACATTCGATTGAAACCCCTGATACCAGAGATTAGTGACATTAGAGAAAAAATTAGGTTGATTGGTCTGTGACCTCGCAATCGTCACAGATGTCATAACAAGAAGCAGGAGTAGTTTTTTTTTCATGGTGTGGTCATTTATGGGTTGGTCATATACAGAAATCCGGGGGAACAGAAAACATAGTTGTAGTTGAACACAGCCTCAGGCGCAACATGGTTCTCGGCCGACATTGGATTTGGCCAGAGTTTCTGGTTCTTCTCATCGGCTTTGCCCCAGATGTTCCGAACGAGATTACTCACCGTTGTTCCGTAGTCGGTACCTCCTGCTACAGCGACACCCGCATCCCAGCTTGCAGATGCGGAAGGGTCATTTTCTTCGCCTAACAGCTGCGAGAGACTTTGCCGCAACGAGGAAACCCCGATTTTCGCGGCTGCATATCCGACGGTGAAGTTGCTGATCTTAGCCATTCTCACTGGAATGTCCGCCCAAGTTGCCACAGATCCGAGCCCAGACTCATCGTTCACCTGATTGTAGCACCATACCGTCTGATACGGATCGTACGGCACTTGCAGAACATCCGGCCTTCCACGATAGTCACCAGCACCATCTTTATAAAACCAGCGCAAGCCATTGCGGTTGTTGTTTCGTTGTCGAGGTGAATACCTTGCCATCACGTTACTAGCGAATGCGTCCGCCCGCGCCAGATCGGCCTGTATGATCGCGTCCACATCCGCGCCAGCAAGCGGCAACACGAGAATCCCTTCACTTTGCACATTGCCCGGCAGGTCGAAGTTGTAGGCGAACTTGTAGATGCCGCCCTTTTGCGGATTCTGGAAGGTGGCATTTTCGTATTCTTGCCCGGAAAGCGTTCCGGAATCAGGGCCGCTAACCTTTGTCCACTCCCCAAGTCCTTTCTCGGTGTCAGGATCAGGTAAAATTTTAGCGTTCAGGTTGACAAGGACATCCCGAAACACGAAGCCTGTGTCAACGCTGTCTCGGTAGAAGACGACCGCATGCTTGTCTGGGAAGGGACTATGGGTGACGTTGAACACGTGTTCCGTCATGGCCGGGAAGGGTGGCTGATTTAGCCCCTCTTCACAAAGACTTGGAACAATGTCGATTTGCGTTATTTTTACCACCTTGAATATAGCGACGTCAAAGGCGTTTGTGCACTTCGCGTTCCATGCGGTAACGGTGTAGTTGGTCGCGATTGAGCCCGGCGAGACGAAGATCTCTGCAGAACCGGAAAGGATCTCCGCACCCATGCCACCGGAGTCCGAAACGAAAAGACGTGCACCACTGGCGATAATGGGTTCTATCTTCCATTCAGCCAACATGGGCGAACTTGTTTCATTTAGCGAGAAATACGTTCGAGACTCGGCTCCAGCAAGCGCATCCTCTTCCTCCTGCTCGATTTCAACCTGCACGACATGAAGCGGGGCGTAAGTAGCATTGTTCCCAAACAGATTCGGGAAGTAGGCCCAGACTTCGTAGTCGCCGGAAGCAAGCCCAGTGCTAACCACAAACGAGCCGCCGTAGTCGTAGTCGAGGGAATTACCGTCCTCGTCACAGAGCCACCAGTAAACGTCCGTCGCGACATCCGCGAAGCTGTATTCCGTCGAGCCTCCTTGCGCGATCCAACTTTCAGGGAGGCTTGTGTCGACAATCTGGATGTCCAGCGAATCGGAGATGATGGGTATGCCGTTGGATGGAGCGATGGCGTAGGTGAGCGTCGTTGCGATGGTGGTGCAGGATGCGTCGAGCCAGACGCTTGTGGTGTCGTTCTTCACAGCAAGCGGTGGACCGGTGACGGAACCGGAGAGCGGGGTCAGGATGGCGGACGCGTTCGTGACGCAGCGCAGCGCCGGGATGTCCCCGTTGCCGGAGAGCGAAAGCGAGAGTACGGCATCGTCCGGACATTCGTTCTGGAGATGGATGAGGTAGGGCTCCTGGCGACGCGGCAGGAGCCAGACTCCGCCCTGCATGTATTCCGCCTCCGTCAAGTCGTCGTAAACATCAACGGAACCGCTGTCATAGTAATCGGGCTTGATCTGAGCGTTGGCGGAAGTGAAGCGGCGGGTGATCCGGCGTGGCTCGGAAGCGGAACCGTTGTAGATATCGTAGGTAATCTGGTGTGAACCGATGAGCGAGGATGGCTGGGTCGCCTCGATGGAAAAGGAGTTAGTTGAAGTGACCTCGGCACCGTTTCCGATGATATCGCCGTTGCGACGCAGACGCAGGCCGCCAGAATAGCCTATGATCTTGAGAGAGGCGGTTCCTTCGCCGCAGGAGCAATGGCTGCACGGTTCTAGATCCGGCAGGTGGAGTGAAATGAAATCGTTTTCCCCTTCAGCGAGGACGGTGTGGTTTCGGTCCTCAGTGCCGTCCAGATCGTCGTCATCAGAATTAACTTGGATGAAGCGGGGCGGACAGGTGCATGCGTTTTCGAGGGAAAACAGTGCTTCGCAATCGGAATCGTGTCCGCAGTCGGAATCGCCTGAATGGACATAGCCGCAGGCGTTGCAGTACGTTCCCGCACTCTCGTGGAGGTGGACAGACATTTCCACCGAGACCGAGCCGAAAAGCGAGTTCGCAGGGGAAATCGTTGCTGTAGCTGATGCGAAGGACTCGCCTGAATCGAGAGAGAGGAAGGCGGTGTCTTTACTCGTTGAGAAGGAGAGGGTTCCGCCTGTGGCGTTCCATTCCATTCTATCCAAGGCGAAGTCTGGATGTACGGAGACGGCGAACGCGGTCGGGGTGGATCCATGCACGCAGATGGAACCGGTCTGGCAGGTGTCCGGTTCGACTGCGATCTGGACAAAGCCGAAGCACCCTTCGCCCGAGATAGCCCCGCGATCAAAGATTCCGTCGGGATCGTCGACCACGAAGGCGTCGGTGGATGCCGACCTGCCTTGCGCTAGCCTCTGGGTTTCCAAGGTCTTTGACAGGGTTCGTCCAGCGGTATTTCCGGGGTCCCATGCCACAAACTGGATCGCGCGGTCTGTGGCGTTTGCTAAACGGAACGGATAGGATACTCCCGGCTCTAAGCGCAAGGCCCACGTAGCACCGTTGTGGACGGGAAGTGTCAGGCCAGCCACGTTCAACGCAGCCGGAGGCGGATCGTCGAACGATGTGGCGACGCTCAGCATGACATTTGCCTCATTCGTTCCGGCGAAGAGCGGGTGCAACAGCCATTCGGATTCCGTCAGACCGTCGGGGACGCCATCATCGTCGGAATCCGGATCGAGAGGGCTGGTGCCATTCGTGCCCGTTCCTGATGCGATCTCGAAAGCGTCGGAGAGGCCGTCGAGGTCGGTATCCGGCATCTTCGGGTTCGTGTGATACAGGAGGACTTCATCCGCCGTGCTAATGCCGTCGCCATCGGGGTCAGATGGATCGAGAGCACTGAAGGCAGTCCAGTAGAGCGAAAACTTCGGGGAGTTTGTGATGACCGAGCAGAGCGGTGTGGTGTTGATATAAACGCGTAAAATTACTTTTGAAATACTACTCACGGGATTTTGTTTTAACCATGAAACACATGAAACTTCATGAAATTAGTTAGCGTATGTCTTGATGT
>CAZKJH010000182.1:0-5172 GCA_964553035.1 uncultured Lentisphaerales bacterium
AGAGCTGGAAACAGGGCTTAAGTTAGTGCCATTCGGGACAGGCGTCTAAAAAGTCCACATCGCGTAGAAATGCCAGTTTTTGCGTCTCTGTCTTTCTTCTGATAACATCAAAACATCTTGGAAAGGCGGTTCTTATGCACCCCCTTGTTGGTGTAGCCCGCCCGGATGCTACTCATACCGCGAAGGGAAAGAGAAGCAGAGGCATTCAAACCCCATAGGCTCCTTGCGTATCCTCGCGGCTCCGTTCAACAACATTTTATCCAACATGCAGCAAAAAGCCGCTTGCTCTCAATCCGGAAGCGTTATATAATTGCTGCATGTTTGATAAAACGCTATTCGTTGGGCAATGGGAAGACAATGAAACCTGTGCCCGCAATGCGGTACGGTCGTGATGTCAACATGAGGTAAGAGTGATCGAGCAAGGCACCGGATGCGACGCGGTGCCCCGCGCGCATCGGAGCCGCCGTTTGGGGGTGCCATGCAAACGAGTAATAACTTAGTTTCAAAGGTACACAATGGCTACATGGAAGAAAGCGTTGGAATTGAATGCCGGTCGGGAAATCACCGGCGGTAGTGAAAACGAGCTGCGGGATGCCATCCGTCATGGCGCCGATCTCCGCATTTACACCGAATTTCGCCACAACGAACACCTGGACACGGCGTCGTCCAATCGAGAAATCGTCCGGGAGGTGTCCGATTTTCGGACGACCTACCTGATCGAGGATCGCTGGGTCGCGGGGATCATGACCTTTCGCATGCCGATCAACCCACCGGTTGGTTTCGGGCCGCGCGCCTCCATGTCTTTTTTTATGTACAACCAGAATGGCGAACAAGCCATCGCGCGCCCCTATCTGGATGGCCAGTCCGCCCCGGGTACGAAAGGCCCGGCGCTTGTCGACCCCCATCCCGATATGCCCAAGTATCATCAGCACGATGCCTGGGATGCCAACACCAATGCCCCCAGCCATAACTTCATCTATAATTTTGAGGTCTACCGGTTCATGGTCTGCGATGAATGGCACGAGGTCCTGGCCCACACCGCGGATGGTCGGGTCACATCGGGTTCATTCGACGCACTTGGTGATGCCTTTTCCAAAGGGCATGAAATCAAGGTCGCCATCCGGGGGCTCTGTGCCGATCTAGCCGCCGATCCAACGACCGCGCCGGATCACGAGGTGTTTATTCACACCGGCCCCGGCTATCACGCCACGGAACGCGCCCTGTTTTCGACCGGCACCCACCCGTTGGTACGGGTGGCACCAGGAATCCCCATGTGCTATCGAACCGGCAACTGGGATTTCGGATGGCTGATGCCGCGCACGGACGGCTTCACGGCTCGCTGGCTGTGCGATCCCTACCAGCTTGGATTCAAAAAGGGGGAAGGACGCTATGCCGTGCGCTGGTTCGTGCGCTAGACGACCGATATGTGGAGGTAGAGGACGACGAACCAAGCGTTGGTGGTGACGGGAAGCCCACGCCACAACTCTGACGTTGAGCGGACACCTCGTCTGTGTTCGGAAACTTCACCGCACCCGCGACGGCCCCATATGAACATCCGTTTCTCATCCATATCCGTTCCGCCTCAACGCGTCCCATTCGAACGCGACGGCGGAACTATGCACCGGCACCTCAAAACACGCCTCCACGGCCCATCCGAGCCGCCTGAAAACGCTCAGCAAGGACTGCAAATCGCCTTCCCGCGCATGTCGGGGGCACCTACATCGCCAATGAACAACCCGCCGAAGGCCATTCAAACCCCATAGCAGCGGCAACCCGCCCAAGCGTCTCAGCGCGGTTCCGTTCAACATCATTTTATCCCTTGCGCCGCCGTTGTCTTTGTGCCACACTTTCTCTCAACAGTTTTGCGTGGTTTTTTTTACCGCGCAAGGGATAAAACGCTAATCGTTCGGACAAGACAGGATGAATAGGACTATAGCGATACTGATCGCCAGTCTCGCCCTTGCCTCATGCGCAAGGGTGTCAAACGAGATGGTCGTCACCAACAATTCGGGAATCAGGGTTCAAGAGGTCGTCGTGACCGTATGCGGGCAGAGTCACAACTTCACCGATATTCCAGACGGAGGGTCCAAGTCAGCATCCTTCACGGTCAAGCAGGACAGTGGTTTTCAGGTCAATGTCCGGCTGACGGACGGCACCTCGATGGCAACCAACTTCGGTTATGTCACAGGTGGTGCCGGAGCATATGGGAACCATGCCGACATTGAGATCACGAAGGATCTCAAGATCATCGGAAAACAGAAATGAGGTCCGAACCACGGCCTGCTGGGTACGTCGCTAACGCGCCGCCCCAGAGCTCGACGTTGGCAATCAGAAGATGAAACCGAAAGGAGATGCGCTATGCGGGTAATGAGATGGGCGGCCGCAACGCTGCTGGCGGGCACGCTGGCGGCGCGGGCGGACAATACGGGGACGGACCCGGCGCATAAGTACGTCTGGGGAAAATTAGGGGACAGGCGTGAATGGCGTCTAAAAAGTCCGTCAATCAGTGGGGTTAGCGCGATTCCTAGCTCTTGCATCCAATCGCAAAGTGTTTGACGAGAAAGGGTGATGCCGGATCGTTTGAAAATGCCTTCGAGTCGGTAAGCCGGAAGGTGATCACCGAATTTCGCCACGGCCACATGCGCGAGTAGCGACTCATCGGCCAAACAGCGTGGAACGAGGCTCTCGGGAACCGGAGCCTCGACGACGCCGAACTCTTCGGCACCGACGGGACTGCCGTACTTGAGACGACGTGTCACCTTGACGAAGAAGCGCTGCGGTGTGCAGGCCAGCTTTTCACTCTCCTCAAAGCCGATACAAGGGCGTACGCTCCCGTTTGGTAATGTCTTTTTCTCTTCGATGTACAATTTTTCCTTTCACGCATGCAGTATGCACTCTGCGTGAAAACTTCGGAAGATGGTTCGCCGGACGCTTACGTTGGTTCTATACGGTTAATGCCCACGTCGTTGCCTTGTCTGGATGCGGCCGCTGCGAACAGTTCGCAAGCAGCCCAATAGGCCTTGAGCTTCTGACGATCACGGGTAACAACACCGAAAGGACTGACGTGGAATCCGCCCATAAAGTTCACGGAGCTCCCTTTAGGCCATGGGTGGTCGGCCCAGCACCAGATGGTGGCACCGCAGATGTACGGTTCGCTAAAGGCCGCGTATTCCGCCTTGAGTACACGGGCATGCACATCTTCACCATAAGCGTGACCATTCGTTCCGGCAAACGATGCGTACCCAAATTCGGTGATCAAAATAGGCTTGTCGGGATACCGCTCACGGAGTTTCGCAAGATTGGTTTTCCACGTTTGGGTTACCTCCGAAAGGTCGGCCGTCGATATGGCTGTGTTGTTGGCCAAGGCCATGCTTGGATAGGAATTCACACAGATCACAGCGTCTTCCTGGAAATGTGGTTCTGATGTCCAACGGCTGCTGACATGCACGCATAAGCGGGTCGGATCAAGCGCGCGGACACCACGTATCAGTGCTTCATTTGATAGCTGTACCTCCGCCTCATTTTCCAATGTCTCGTTGCTGACCGACCAGAAAATGATGCTCGGATGATTGAAGTCACGCATGACCATACGTTCTAACTGCCGTGCGGCAGACCTGACACGCGCCGCGTTCGTCCGGCGGCCCTCGTTCATATCAAGCCAAAAATACACAGGCACTTCGGCAAAAACAAGCAATCCCAGTTCATCACACATATCGAGTGTTTTCGGGTGATGAGGATAGTGACAGAGTCGCACAAAATTAGCACCAGCATCCTTCATTTCAACAAGATCTTGTCGAGCCAACTCATGATCAGCAGCCATACCGGTGCGCGGCGAATCTTCGTGTCTGTTGAAACCGATCAGAAAAATCGGTTTGCCGTTCAGCAGGAGTCCGTCCCGCGTGGCACCGATATGACGGAATCCGAAGGTGATTTCGATTTCGTCAACGTCCTGCCCATCTGCCATGAGCCGGATGACAGCCCGATAGAGAGTCGGAGATTTGGGCGACCAAGGCTGAATGGGGCTCAAGGAACTTGCCAGTTCAACGGTCTCACTAATACCGGCACTGATCGCGTTAGGTTCTGAAAACTTTGTTGTGCAGACGATGTCCTCTGCGTCATGAACGGCTACGCTCAGCGAAAGCACGGCATCCTTTAAACCGGTGTTACAGATTTTCACGCGGAACTGCATATCGCCACTTGACTCGGATGGGACTGCCGTCACGTGGGCCTGTTTCACATAGCAGTGAGCGGTCGTATACAGATTGACCTCGCGGAGAATACCCCCGAAGCGATGCCATCCCACATGCATGCCCGGCACATCACCTTCGTGATGTGTATTGTCAACCTCCACGGCAATAACGTTTTGATCATCCGCAAAAAGTCCAGGCTGAATGTCGAACTCAAAAGGCAGACATCCGTCATGATTCTCACCCAGCAGCTCACCATTCAGCCACACCCTGGCACGGTAGCTGACGGCTCCGAACTGAACGGCGATTCGCTGCCCAATCCACGTATCGGGAACACGGAAACTGTGGCGATACCAGCAAACGCCTTCGTAATACGCCAGATTCGGGCAGTCCGCTTCAAAGCACGATGGCACTGTTGTCTCAAGCCATGACCGGTCATCATGATCGACCTTCCAGAACCCGAGCTCTTCACCATTTCTAAGCGTATCCGGTGCCAAGCGCCACGATGCAGTAAGACAGATAGATTTGCGTTGTGCCATATACTCCCTTTCGGTAACCGTTCACAGGGTAAAAACACCTCTGATTTATTTGGAGCGTATCATTGTCGCGGCAGCAGTGTCCAGCGCAAATAAACAGCGCAAAAAACTAGGGAAATTTGAGGCATAGCAAAGTTCGAAGTGGTCACGCGCCTTGCTATTTTTGAGGTATATTACCATGTACCCCGCACAACTTTTATGAAAAGTTGGACAAAAACAAATCGATGCCTTGACAACGTCGATAAAAGAAGTAAAAGGATCGCCGTTTTCAAAGCACGATTTAAAATTCCAACAAACCCAATGAAGTCAAAAAAAATACCGGGGAACAAGTCGTCACACCCTACAATTGCGAATACACAATTGAGGGTTGACTCCCCGTTGGCGACTTGCACACAATCTCAGACTTCCTGACCTCGGCGGAAAATGCGATGGCACTTTTAGTCTGCTAA
>CAZKJH010000183.1:0-5156 GCA_964553035.1 uncultured Lentisphaerales bacterium
AATACCGCACGTGAGCTTATTGGAAAACCTATTTTGAATTCAGCACACTAGGGAGCTTCGCTTAGGGCGTAGTTTCCCACTTGAGTCGTCTACCTACTTTTCGATTTCACCCGGTTCGAGACCGATCGGGAGCGGTTCTGGTCGTTTGCAGGTCGTCTTGAGCTCGACGAACTTGCTGCTCTTCGAGGACTTATCGAACGAGAGCATGATTTCGAGCACGTGGTTTGCAAGGTCACCATTGCAACGGTGTTCACGACCGGTTTGAATGGCCACAGCCATATCGGCTGCACCAA
Organism: uncultured Lentisphaerales bacterium; assembly: GCA_964553035.1. Lineage (GTDB taxonomy): Bacteria > Verrucomicrobiota > Kiritimatiellia > RFP12 > UBA3636 > JBBQIY01. Next base: position 294 of record CAZKJH010000183.1, read on the forward strand.
TGCTGCGGCTGTTTTCCGTGTAGCCGTGCGAGAGAGGCGTTTCTACCCACTTGCGATCATCGCGGCGGAGGATTTTGACTGGACCGCCGAACGAGTTCGGGTCTGGGACGACCATCGTGCCTTCATCCCCGTAGACTTCAATGGGCGGATGGTTGTGGGCAAACGACTCGAAGCTTGAGACGACAGTCGCAAGAACGCCGGATTCAAATTCGATTACACCAGTCAGGTGCGTCGTCACGTTGACCGGAAAGCGGTCGAAAGGTTTATATTGATCGGCATACATTTCCGCAACCTCTTTACCGAGGGTTCGGAATTCAGCGCCTTTTTTGGTCATCGCGCAAACACGCGTGGCGGGGCCGAACAAATTCACCAGCGCGGTGATGTAGTAAGGACCAAGGTCGAGCATCGGGCCTGCACCATAGTCGTAGAAGAAGGGGGCTTGTCCCCACTTCTCAGGGCCACGGCCGAGGACCATGGCGGTTGCCGAGATCGGCTTGCCTATCCATCCGTCGTCGAGCAGCTTGCGGGCACTTTGCTGTCCGCCTCCGAGGAAGGTATCCGGGGCGCATCCAACGCGTAAGTTCTTTTGCTTGGCGAGCGCGATGACTTTCGCAGCATCGGCAGAGTCAACACCGAAGGGCTTCTCGGAATAGGCATGTTTTCCAGCTTTGAGTGTGGCGATGGCAATAGTGGAGTGAACGCAGGGCGGCGTGAGATTTAGAACGATTTCGATGTCGGCTTGAGCCAGGAGTTCTTCGTTCGTCATGGCTTTGCAGCCATAGAGCTCTTCTTTTGCCTTCGCGCGTTCTGGGATAATGTCAGCACAGGCCACGACTTCGATGACGTTGAATTTTTGTGATGCCTTAAAGTAGGTATCGCTGATCATCCCGCATCCGATGATGCCGATCTTGACTTTGCGGAACGTGGCAGCTTTTTTGAACAAGAGCTTATCGGAGGTTTTGGCCGCAACTGTTTTTTTGCTGCTTTTCATTATTTGTTTCCCTTGCCGAGACCGCTTGAGGTCATGAATTGATAGCTTTTTTCGATGGATTCCCACATGTCGAGACCTTCGGCAACGTAGTCGAGCTCGACGATTATCGCTTTTACCCTATCGGGAGCTATCTTGACGAGCTCTTTAATCGGTAGGTCGCCGGTACCGAGGGGAAGGAGGTCAATCTTCATATCGAGAATGCCTGCTTTCTCACCATCGATGGAGGCTTGCTGGCGGCAGATGCCGTCCTTAAAGTGCAGGGAAATGGTGTCATTGGTAAACATCTTAAGCATATCAACGGCATTTTCGGTGCCACTGTTTGTAGACCAGAAGCAGTCAATCTGGTATTTCACAGTGGGACAAAGCTCACGGTAGATTTCGTACTTGAGTTTGCCGTCGATGCGCTCGAATTCCCAGTAATGGTTGTGCTGGTAAAGTGTAATGCCAGCGGGCCTCAATTTTTCGATGATCTTGTTCGTGTTCTCGGCTGTCGCTTTGATTGCGTCTATGTCTTTAAAGTCGTCTGGCCCATAGCCGCATACGCAGTTGTCCAGCCCGAGTACACCCACAGTCTCGATGAGCTCCGAAGCATCCTCCGGCTTGCGCGCCCAAGGAGAGTGCGAGGAATACATCTTTAGACCGAGGTCGTCGACAATTTTCTTGAACTCGGTAGGGAGGATATCGTGAAATCCTGCAGGTTCCACGGCCGCGTACCCGATGTCTGCGACACGTTTGACTACGTTAATGAAATCTTTTTTTGTCTTGGAGTACTCTCTCAGTGAATACAATTGCACTGCCAATGGTTTTATCATGATAATATTCTCTGTTTCGTTTTGTTGTCGTTGCTTCGGACTTTCGCCTCTGAATGACGTTATATTATCATAGGTAACGATAAGAAGTAAAATGATATGCAGGTGGATCAACCACTGGATCAATATCCCGTCTCTGAGTGCGTATAAAAAAGTTTGGTTCTCGCTTTATTTATGCGGTGGTATTGTGTAAACTTAAAGGAATCAGAAAAACAATTAAGGTGTCAGAATTTAGCTGCAAATATGTAGCCAATATAAATGATTTTAGATCAGGAACTTACGGTAGAGCAGCGCATGCGGTCGCAGCGCAACCTCTATTATTTCACGACAGTGAACGGTCTTGCGTACATGTGCGTGGGTGAGACGATTATGATTTTGCTGGCGGTGAAGCTCGACTTTCCGGACTATGTTGTCGCGATACTCAGCGGAATGATTTTCTTTGGATTTCTGCTCTTGCCACTTGGAAAGACGGTGACAGCCGTCGTGGGCGGTGCCAAATGTCAGGCTTTTTTTTGGATAGCGCGTAACATTGCTGCGCTTGCTGTTGCATCAGCGTGGATTTGGAGCTTGATGGGCATGAAAACGGTGGCGATTTGTTTTATGGTTGTGGGTGCGTTTTTGTTCTATGGATTTCGCGCGGCTGGGGGCGTTATGGTGCAGCCGCTCATGGCTGATATTGCAACGGAGCAAGAGCGTACTAAACTTATCGCCACGAACAGTGGGTTATTCTACGCCGCTTGCTTTGTTTCCCTTGTCGTGATCAGCATCTTGATGAAAGTAAACGATTCGGTTCGCGTTCTGACATTGATCATCGTGGTGGGTTCTATCCTAGGCATGATGTCCTCGCGTTTTTTGCATCGTATAGACGAGACGAAAAGTATTATCGAATCGGCGCGAAGACCGATGACTCATGAGATCGTAGAGGCGTTTCAGACGTCGGCGTTACGGCGACTTCTGTTCAGTAGTTTTATCAGTAATCTTGCCATGATCTTGTTGTTTCCAGTTGCTATTCTTGTATTAAAGAAAGGTTACGGCTTCAGCGATACAGGTGCGCTTTTGTTTTCGCTGCTACAATTTGCTTCCTGTACTGCCATGTCATTTGCCTCCGGCAAGATCAGTGAGAAGGTGGGGCCGAGGCGGACGATGATTATGGCCTATATTACGATGCTCGGGGTCGTGGCATTGTGGATTTGCATACCCAGTTCTGGTTGGTTGGTTATTCCACTTTGCGCCTTTTTATTCATTATGGGAGGAGCTTTCAGAATCGGCATTGAAACTTCTGTAGTGCACTACTTTCTACAGACGATTCCAGCGGAGAGACGGGTTGCCTCCTCAATGCTGTTGAATATGATCACGGGAGTTTGTGCCGGTGTCGTAGGGATGGTAGTTTCGGGCTCCATTCTTTATGCTTTGGGGAAGACTACAGATTCTGCAAGCCCTGGCCCAGAGATGCTGAGTGTGTACAAAAAGTACTATGCCCTTGTGTTTATCCTGCTTTCGCCGTGTCTAATTTTTCTAACTCGGCTGGATCCGCTTCCGATTGAAAAACGGAAGATTAAGCGTAGCTGGTGGCATGGCTGAAAGAAGTCGCTAGTTGTTAGTCACAAGAGAGGGAGTAGGGCGTAGGGAGTAGGGCGGGGCACCCCAGGCCCCGCTTGAAAAAACGTGAGGTGCGAAGTGCGGTGATATAGACTTAGGCTTTGTGATATTGGCGAGTAGCGGGTATACGCACAGTCCTACTCCATTCTCCCTACTCCTAGAACTTGCGTGTAACGGAGAAGCCGAGGCTATGGGCTGATCCGTCGACGAATTGAGAAGGCATCACGCCGCTGGCAACCTTGGCACTAACATTCTTGTCTTCGATCAGTTCGTAGAAGTAGCAGAGGTCGAACACCCATTGATCCATCTTGTAACCCGCGCCGATGGCGAAGATGTGACGGTTGTCGGCAGGAATGATGTAATCGAGATTTTTGTCATTGAACGGGGAGTCGTCGTAGGTGTAGGAACCGCGCAGGGTGACCGCTTCGTCGTAGTCGTAGGTCATGCCGACGGTGTAGCGCCATGCATCGCTCCAGTCCTTTTCGGAGATGCTCTGGGTTTTGCCGGGGAGGATCGGATCGCTGAAGTTGATTTTCAGCTCATCGTAGGTGCTCCATGCTGTATACGTGAGGCCGAACCCTAGGGTCAGTTTTTCAGTGACATCGTAGGTTATGGCGGACATGATCATGTCTGGGAGGGTGACTTTGCCAGCGATGCTGGTGTCGTTGAAGTAGGCAGGCATCATGGCCGCGACGGGTGCCGGCTTGGTGTATTCAGCTTTACCTTCGCAGTTCTGCTCTATCCGGCTGTGGTAACCGATACCCACGTTGACCTTGTCCACTGGGTTCATCATGATACCGAGGTCGAAGCCGTACCCCACATCGTCGGCGGATAATTCCTGATCGATGTCATAGGGGGAGTAGGACGGATCGTTGTAATTTCGTAGATGGGCGATGCCGGCTGCATCAATCTTCTGCTTGAGGGTGATATCAAAATACTGGATAGAAAGTCCGGCGGAGAGCGAAATCCAATCAGAGGCCTTCCAGGCGACGGTGGGGTTGACGTTGAAGGAGGTGATTTCAGCGGAGAAGCTATTGTAGCGACCGAACCAGTTCTCATCGATGTGGGAACCGAGACCAAAGCGCGTGTACATGCTTAGTCCCAACCACCATTCATCATTGAGTTGGTGCGTAACGTAGGCGTGGGGAATAGGCCAGACATTCTCTTTGCCGTCTTGGCTATATTTCTCGCCCGTGTACGGATTCGTTCCCTCGACGGTCGCCTTCGGAGCAACGGCGATGATGCCAAACTGAATCTGCGTTCCCGGAACTGATGTTATTCCCGCTGGGTTAAGATAAATGGAACCCGGTTCGCCACCTTTGGCGGTTCCGTAGTTCGCGTCAGCATTGCCAGCGGCTGATCCCTGATAAAGGGCAAAGCCGGCGCCAGACGAAGTTGAAGCTGAAACTGTGGCGAGAAAGAGAAGTGATACTTTGAGCAGGTCTGTTTTTTTCATTTTACTTT
>CAZKJH010000184.1:0-4860 GCA_964553035.1 uncultured Lentisphaerales bacterium
TATACGATTATGAATTGCCGGTGATTGAGGCAGGACTTCCGGCACGGACTACTAGCGACTTCTGATGTTCATCCGCGAAGAGTTTGAACTCCACTGAATCCACAAGCGCCTGCCAGGATGCTTCAATGATGTTTGGCGAGACACCGACGGTTCCCCACTGGTGCTTGCCGTCTGAGGATTCGATGATGACGCGCGTCACGGCGGCCGTCGCTTCGTTCGGATCGAGAATACGCACACGGAAGTCCGTCAGTACGACATCATTAATCTCTGGATAGAAGCGCGAAAGCGCCTTGCGGAGGGCGTGGTCGAGCGCCTCGACAGGGCCCAAGCCTTCGCCAACCGTGTGCTCGATCTGCCCGCCGACGTTGACCTTGATCGTGGCCTCGCTTGTGCAGGGCTCCGCAGTGCCGCGCTTTTCAACGATGACTTTAAAAGCCTCCAATTCAAAGAAAGGCTTATGTTGTTTGAGTGCCTTCTGAACGAGAACCTGGAAAGATCCGTCTGCCGATTCAAAAGCATAACCGTCGCACTCGCGACGTTTCATTTCGTCGAGAATCTCCTTCACGGCATCGCGTGAGATGTTGGCATAATCGGCACCCATCTGCTTAACCCGGTACAGCACATTCGACGCACCGGAAAGCTCGCTGAGCAGGATGCGGCGCTCATTGCCCACCGATTCAGGCGGAACATGCTCGAAGGAGTTGGGGTTCTTCTGCACGCCTGAAACATGAGCCCCTGCCTTGTGGCTGAACGAAGCCTCACCGACATACGGCGCACGGATATCCGCTCGCTGATTAACAAGATCATCGAGCCAAAGGGAGGTCGCTCGCAGATCAACAAGCCGTTCTCGCGTTATGCAAGAGCGACCCATCTTGAGCTCAAGATTGGGAATGATCGTCGTGAGATTCGCATTGCCAGACCGCTCGCCATACCCGTTTATACAACCCTGCACCTGCGTGGCACCAGCCCGTACAGCCTCCAACGAATTCGCAACGCCAACGCCTGAATCATTGTGCGCATGAATCGCGACGTTAACAGTCGGGAACATCGCGCAGACCTTGCTGACGATCGTATAGATTTCCGAAGGCATCGTCCCCCCGTTTGTGTCGCAGAGCGCAATCGTCTCGGCACCGGCTTCAACTGCGGTGAGAAGCATCTTCAACGCGAATTCAGACGAGTCTTTGTAACCATCGAAAAAATGTTCCGCATCGAAAACCACGCGCCGTCCGTTCTTTCGCAAGAATCCTACGGTATCGGCGATCATCTGCGCGTTTTCTTCCTCTGTTGTGCGTAACACCTCCTTTACATGAAGACGTGAGGTCTTGCCATAGATAGCGCAAGTTTCGGTCTCCGCTCGGAGGAGTGCATCGACAAAGCCGTCCTGAGCGACATCGACTCCAGCTCGACGGGTGGAACCAAACGCCACAATCTTCGAGGTCTGCAGATGCTCTTTGGCAATATCCTTAAAAAATTGCATGTCGCTGGCATTGGATCCAGCGTAGCCTCCTTCAATGAAGGCGACACCTAATTCATCCAGTCGGTGAGCAAATTTGATTTTGCCCCCTTGGGAGAAGCTGATCCCGACGGCCTGCGATCCGTCGCGGAGCATGCTGTCGTATAGTTGCACAGGACTGTTCATTTTATTTTCCAAACAGCTCGAAATACAGTGCCCTCACGGCATCATGAAGCGAGGTCTCGCGTATGCCAAACATCATACTGATTTCGGAAGATCCCTGGTTAATCATCTCGATGTTAACTCCAGCACGGGAAAGAATCCCCACGACCTTACAGCACGTTCCAACCGTAGTGCGCATCCCCTCACCAACAACCATAACGACAGCCAAACCCGACTCGTATGAAACGAAATCCGGTGCAAGCTCCTCCTTGATACGTGCGAAGACCCGCGCCTTAATGTCAGCACGAAAAAGACTGTCGCGCAACAGCACAGAAACGCTGTCAACGCCCGTCGGAATGTGCTCAAACGAAAGCCCTTCATCGGCAAGGATAGCAAGCAATCGTGCCACGAATCCAATCTCGCGGTTCATCAAGTATTTTTCAACAAAAATCGTCCCAAATCCTCTCGAGCTTGCAACACCGATGACACGACCCGGCGTTGTCACGCGCGTCTGCACAACCATGGTACCGGGTTCATTGGGACGGTTCGTATTGCGGATGTTGATCGGCACCGCGGCCCGGATTGCTGGTAGCACCGCTTCGTCGTGAAACACGCCGAATCCAGCGTAGGAAAGTTCGCGCATTTCGCGATAAGTCATTTCTGGGATACCCTTATTCACCTCGGGAACAAGCCGCGGATCGACAGGATATACGGAATCGACGTCCGTGAAGTTCTCGTAGACCTCGACCGCGAGTGCCGCCGCAAGAATCGCTCCCGTAATATCGGAGCCGCCGCGTGAGAATGTCGCAACGTCACCGGCACGCGTATATCCGAAGAACCCAGGAAAGATGATGATGCCAGGTATAGACAAAAGATGAGCTTTAAGGAACGCATTAGACTCAGGCAAAAGCTGTGCATTGCCGTACTCATCGGAAAGTAGCATCCCTGCATCTTTCGGATCAACGTACGTTGCTTGCAAGCCGCGTGCCGTAAAGGCCTCCGCGCAGAACCGAGCTGAGAATTCCTCGCCAAGGGCCTTGATCGAATCCATAAATTTGCCAGCATTATCCACCGATGCCGTCAACCGCCGACTCAACTCGTTCTTGACAAATTCCACAAGCGAACTGCTCAACGAAAGATCAGCACGAATCACCTCGAAACGCGAAACAAGCTGATCAAAATTTGCACGGTAATCTTTTCCAGCCAACGCATGTGTCGCACACTCAATCAGCATATCCGTGACCTTCACGTCCTCCTTGAAACGCTTTCCAGGAGCCGATACGACGACGATGCGCCGACCTGAATCGCCTGTCACGATGTCGATTACTTTCAGAATCTGTTCAGCACTGGAAACAGAACTACCGCCAAATTTGCATACTTTCATTTTACCTGCTTTCTCTTGGATCAGCCGTTTCCACTCTTTGAGAAGCAGGCTGTCATGTTTTCGTGTTTTAACTAGCTCAAATTTTATCGAGGCAAGCAGGTAACAACTGCATCGCCACAGGCCGGATGATAGCGGCACGCATGGTCTTCATCTCCATCGCGTCCTCTTCTGGCGTTGTCTTCACCAAATAGCGCAATGCGGAGCCCGGCATCTGTACCAGGAGGGCGTGCAGATCAGTCCAAACCGATGCTTTCGTCTTGAAAAGGCTCATGTCCACCGCGAAAATCATTGCATTCACAATGTCGATGCCTTCGCTCTCGGAAACCTGAGCCGCCACGCTACCGACGGCCACGGAACGGCGAACAAAGTCACACAGAACCTCCTGTCTATCCTCCATTAAACGAAGGCGGGCATTCTGCTCCTGAATCGCCACTTCGGCGCAAATGCGCTCCATGCGTTCAATGACATCCTCTTCCTTGCCGAGCGTCTGTGTCGACGTGACGCGGTAGCAGCAGCCTGGAGAATCAAGCGGACTTTCCTCTTCTTCTGAAAGGACGAACACCGGCGAAATATCAAATCCCAATCGCTCGATTCCGCGGAGCACCTGCTCCATCTCCTTCATCAAAAACAAACCGAAGAAACAGAAACTACACGTCAGCTTCAGACCCGTTCCTGAATGTCCAGGGTTGGCCGAAAGATAACCATAAGCTGGACTCGTAGCAAAGGGAAGGCACTTTCCAAGTGCTTCCGTGGCAGCGTTCAGACTCTGCCACTGCATGGTGAAAGGCTTGGGGTCTGAACATTTGAAGGTCAAATGATCCTCGTCGTTGATGCAAACCGCCACCGTACCCGGGCCGCCCACAATCGCCGCTCCCGCCTTGTGTTCCAAAAAAGCCTTTGTCACAAGACCGTAACCCAAAAGTCGATCCGCCTCATGCTCGAAGTCGTCATTCTCGGCTTTCAAGGCAAATGCCTTCTTGCCCAGCACGCCAGGCTCTTTTAGTATGGCATTGCAGAGACGGTCGCGCAACGCCACGCTATCCTCCCCAGAAAGTCGCTCCGGAAAGAGCGTGTTGGCCACATTGCGATACAGGGTCGAAGACCGACCGAGAACGACGGATCTGAACATCAGTCCCTCAACCCAATCGCCCGTTGTTTGCTTTTGCTTAGTTCTTACCATGTTCTTCGCCCGACTCCGTTTTCACGCCCGCACGGCGTATTGTCTCTACAATTTCTGCAGCATCTTCGTAACGCTCTTCGGCCACTGCCTTCTCAAGCGCCTCTTTAAGCTTATCGGTTGCACCCCGAGCGACACCGCCCTCTGCGCCCTTGCCCGTCGGGGACATGACCGGCTGCTGGGCCGACAAGAAGGTCCGAATATCGGTAACGAACACGTCGTAACACTTCGGACACCCGAGACGGTGCTTCTCACGAATCTCGCTCCGGGAAATTCCGCAAGCCGAACAAACGTTGTCTTCAATCTTGTCCTGACCGCCCACCTGCATGCCCAAACTAAATAAAATATCGGTCAACGATGTCGGAACCGAACCCGCATGAGGCGAGGTTCGCGCACATGAATCACAGACGAAGAGTTCTTTCTCATCGCCTTCGATGTTACGTTTTACAGACCTTGCGGCCTGATTGAGATGACAGATTTCACATTTCATTAAACTTCACCACCGTTCTAGCCGTATCGCCCTTCGCCGATGGAAGCTCCATCAATACGAGTCACAATCTCGCGGCATTTCTCGGAAACGATGTATTATGGCATAAAAACAGTATTTCATGCAAGACTCAGTGACCGATTACAGTGCTGACGCATGATTTTTTTGTGAGTTGATTCGTGGGGCGATTTCTTCCG
>CAZKJH010000185.1:0-4836 GCA_964553035.1 uncultured Lentisphaerales bacterium
GGAGTCAACCCTCAATTGTGTATTCGCAATTGTAGGGTTGACGACTTGTTCCCCGCTAGTATTTTTGAAATCATTGTGGTTGTTTGGATTCCTAAATCGCCGCCTTGACAGCGGCGATCCCTTAAGCGATTTTGCTGGATGGGTACGCTTCACGTTCTACGTAAGCGTCACATCCTGAAAATCAAGATACCCGACTGCGCTTCCACTGATTTGGACAAAAAAGCCTTTTACTTTTTCGCCACTTGCGGTGGTTGCTCAGTCGTTCGGTAATTTTACTTCTTTTATCGACGTTGTCAAGGCATCGATTTGTTTTTGTCCAACTTTTCATAAAAGCCCACTGGGTGGGCGTCAGAAGCCAGCCTGCGGCACGGCGCAACCGCGAAAAAACAATGGGGTAACTTTCTCGAATCGTCCTAGTCCTCGACTTAGCAGGAAGGAGAATCCGAGGACGAGGAGAAGAACGAGAGAAGAAAGCTTGACCAGAAACCACGTTTACACTGAAGTTATAGACAAGCCAACACCCTCTCACCCACGCTTTCGTTACAACTCTCGGCGTTTCAACGCCAGTGCGGCAAGGATGCCGAAAGCTAAGGGCAGCGCAACACCGGTGAAAAAACCCGACCGAAGCACAAGGCGCGACTCGATCAAAATGCTATCGCCCACACGATCCAGCGCATTGACATCGGAAAAGGGTTTGTTAATGGAAGAAATTCCTGATGAAATTGTAGTCGAAAAAATTTGCAAAAACTTTGAAAACACCGACTCAACCTGATTCGGGTCCCGATGGGAATGCCCCGACTCTATTCCGTCCTCAACCATCTGGCTGCTGCCGAGAAGCGCGATGCAAACGAGCGCCGTTCCGACGAAGGTTGCAACCGGGAAGGAGAACATCGTTCCGCACGCTACGCCAACCGCTGCAAGCAAGGCCAGAAGAGAAAGCATCGTTACTGAACATTTGAACAGGTTCCGAACAACACCTCCGTCGTGAATCAAAACATGCATAGACTCCGTATGCCGAACCAGCACGGCAATGCCGTCATTCGGATTCCCCGTATTGGCAAAATCGACAATAACCGTGCGTTCACCCGTTAGGGATCCAGCGGGGATCCAAAAATCAATTCGGCCATTATCATCTTCGGTAATCGGTCGCTCGGCGACGATGTCGCCATCTTCACGGGATGCCGTACAGGCTCCTTTGCAACCGGAAGTCGTTCCGTAGGAGGAAAGAAACGAAAACGTGACACGCAAATCTTTCTCAGCATCACCTTTTTTTAAGACGAAAACCCAGCGACGACTAAAACCGGGATCGAGAGGAAGATGCGCCGTGGCAATATCCTCACGAATAGATTTGAGCACTTGCTCCCTCGTAGCCCCCTCATGGATGGCATTTTGAGAAACAGCCTGCTCATAGAGTGAGGCGACCTCGTCGTCAATCGACTTTTGGTCAAGTTCAAGACGTCGATAAACAGCAGTGTCTTCAGAAGAAAGTCCCTTGATCGTGAGCTGAATCGCCACCGCAGCAACGACCACCAGTAGCAGTATTGCATTTGTGACGACGAGGCCTAACCAACGACCCAGCCAGATCTCAAACGGCCTTGCGGGCGACACTGCGGTCAACACATGCCGCCCCGTTTCGATATCCGACGACACGGTGGCACAACCCGACCAAATTGTTGTAGCACAGAGAATCGCAAACGCGATGCCGAGCGTCCAAGCCAGCAGCATACGTAAATCGCCTGCTGGTGTGCCGTCGCCTTTGATGCCGAGGGGAAGTAAGATGACAACCGCGGCGAGCAGCACGAGAAGCGCGGTAACCAGTCGCGACCTAAAGGGTGCCCGGATTCCGAGAATACACAAGGCCACAACACGCCTGATCATTTGACGTCTTCCCTTCCAACTGATGCCAGGAAATACGCCTCTAGCGTCATCGCAGGATGATCAATGGCGACACTGCCACCGCGTTTCATGATGTCGTCACGGATTTGATCGACTTGCGCCTCTGAAAGCCCACCAAGGGTCATCCGCACTTGATCACGGCGCTCAAGGAGATCAGAAAGTCGTCCTTCCGCCCGAATACTTCCGTCACACAGAATTGCAACCCGATCGCAAACATCTTCAATCTCGGCAAGCAGATGTGAGGACAGCAGAATCGTCTTGCCACGTGCAGCGAGCGCGGTGATGAACATTTTTACATCATGGCGTCCGATGGGGTCGAGTCCCGAAGTCGGTTCATCGAGAACAATCAAATCCGGATCATTCAAAAGTGCCTGTGCCAACCCGACACGTCGCGACATTCCCTTCGAAAACTCACCAATCTGGCGATCGGCCGCATCCGCAATGCCCATCTGCTGAAGGAGCGTTTCCGTTCGTTCCTTGCGGAGCGAAGTCGGCATGTTGAAGAGCCCCGCATAGTAGTGCAGTGTTTCGCGGGGAGTCAAATAGGGATGGAAGTTAGAAAACTCAGGGAGATAACCGAGGCGACACTTCGCGGCTGGACTCGATGGGGAGCACCCAAACAAGCTAACGCTTCCAGCCGACGGCCTGAGCAACCCGAGCATCATCTTGATCGTTGTGCTCTTTCCCGAACCATTGGGTCCGAGCAGGCCGAAGACCTCACCCTTTTTGATGGACAGGCTTACGTTGTCAACGGCACGCTTCTTCGGCCGCTGCCAGAAATCGCGAAAGATCTTCGTTAGATTCTCTACCGAGATAATGTCATCTCCATCATGTTTTGATTCCATAGTCATCCCAGGTCGCGGTGTTTGAATGAAATTGCGCCGAGAAATAGCACAAAGCCCATGTAGGTGGCGGCGTATAACCCTGCATGCATCACGTAGGTCTTCGGAATCATGCCGCCATCGGCAAGACTGTCGACAACCCAGAAGTGCTGAATATCGGGGACTGCTGAATAGAGCAACCGTGACACGATGCCAGAGGAGCCGCCAAACTGGCTGTCGGCGAGAAATCCCACAAAAAGCACGGCAACCGATACGGCAACGGCGGCACCCGTTTGCAGCCGAGTGGAAAGTGCTGTTGCCAGCGCAGCAAAGACTGCCAACATCAAGGCGATCAAAATTGCGGCTGGAATGATGCGAAAATCCATGGCGAAATCATAACCCTTCAAGCCAGAAAAAACACCGTCACGTCTCAGCAGACCGAGGAACAAAAAGAGCAGAGGCTGGATTACAGAAAGAAAAACGAAAAACCATAAGCCGAAGCGAAAACGCCAGCGCCAGTTCACAAAGGCCGCCTTGGCCAAAGCGAGCAGAGGTGCGAGAACCGCCAGAATGCCGCACGTCGTATCGCGAATATTTCCGATCTGCGACTTCGTCTCAATATAATGTTCCGAGCAACGTTCTGCAAATAGTATAGCAAACGTACTGGCCCAGCAGAACACAGCAAGCACCATCACCGCACCGAAAAATTTACCGCACAAAAAAACTGTCCGTGAAATCGGCTTGGAAAGCGCCGTTGCGACTGTGCCACGGCCGATTTCCCGGGCAAGCGTAGAGCCAGACGTAAACGCCGCGATGAGAATACCGAAAACCAACATGAAGGCGAGACCACTATCGCGCGAAAGTCGCCCTCCCTCCCCGAATGTATTGATCTGTACGAGAGGTTGCAATACGGTCAGCTCAATCGACGTCAGGGCAAGCAAAAGACACACGGGTTGCTGTAGCCCTTCCAGAGCCGTCGTCAGTGATACGGTCAACATCTTTTTCACCATTCTAAACATACGCCGTATTCTATATGACATGACGGTCCAATGCAAGCCGCGAGCGAAGCAAAACAAACAGGACTGGAATAGGAATGCCAATTAACCACAGCAACACCCAGCCGATTTTGCCTAACTTCGACTCACAGTTTTTGGAGTTACTCATAGCCATTTCTTCTTTGAGGGGGGCACGTTGAAATTAGTCAAGAGATTCTCTAGGGTTTGATAAACGGTGCCCGTACGGCTCTTCTGTGTTTGCCTTCAGTTTAACAAAGATGATTTCTTCCTTCGTGGCGGTTTGGCTCCGGCGGGGTTCGCGGAGGCATTTCCGCAGGGCGTCTAGCAGTTCGCGCTCGGAATCGTCATCGGGCAGAGTCTCGAGGAGGTCGCTCAGGGTGATCTCGAGTTTTTCGAGTGGCGTATCGGGTACCAGAGAGAGCAGGTATCTTGCTGGCGCAACTTCAAAGAGCCTCAGCCAAGGAATTTGGTGGAGATGTCGGCTGTATGCCACGAAAATGACCGCCTCTGTTGGAGACACGGGCACCATCCCGACAAGGTCGTGGGGCTTTTCCCGAGAGGCGAACGCGCTGTCGGCCAGTTTAACAATGGCTTTCGCGCGATCAGCGTCCACTCGTTCTAGAAGATGCAGGACGCGGTCAGGCAACGTCACGGTGACCGGGTGGCTGGGTTCGTTGAACTTGGCTGGCCGGCCGCCGGGGTTTCTGGTGTGCGAAGGGACTCTTTGTATTGTCATTTATGTCATTATAACACCTTGGTCGAGAGGTTGTCATGTAGAAAGTGGGCGAAAATTGGGTTGCCGTTGCGTAAACCGGATGTTGCGCGAACTGGATGGCCGTCAATAGAGGTGATGAGTTGTTGGCAGGGGCCGCTCCTCCTTCTCCTCCTCGCCTCGTTCGCGTTTTGGACGATTCCCCGTCACGGTGCTCAAGATCAACCTCGTCTTGCTACAGCCATATTCGAAACGGCGTTCAAGATTCAGTCGGGGGATGACGAGGCAGGTAGGTGGGGTTTAAAGATTGTAATCCTGAAGACTTTTTCAAGATTTACGAAGAAGAGCAACAGGTTTGGGGAAGCGGGACGGCGGTTTGGGGAAGTAGTCT
>CAZKJH010000186.1:0-4775 GCA_964553035.1 uncultured Lentisphaerales bacterium
GCGTGTCAACGCCATTTTGAGCTGATTTTAAAAAAATTAACTTAACACCTATGCCAAGGAGGGGCACGGACAGAATCGAACGGAACGTGATGAAAAGCAAGCCCCGATATCGAACGAGACGAAGCGATAAGCGCGATAAAAGCCCGCGAGGTCAGAAGTCTGAGATTAGATCTTTTTTTTCGGTCTGCCACTCTTCTTGTGGTTAGCGTTCGGGATTTTTTTTATCCGTTTGGCTGGTGGTTCCGAGATGGGAATGCTCAGGTCGATCGGATAATTTTTCTTTACCTTAGCTTCGATCACTCTGACTTCTTTTGCATTCTCGGGGTTCAACTTGGCACAAATCAACAGATCGTTAAACCGAGCGTTTTTAGTAGTTTTTCGGCTGTTTATGCCAGGTTCTGCATACTGAGTCTTGGCATAGTGGTTTTGAATCTGTGTCACCAGTGTTTCAAGTAACTTGCCATCCTTAGGTAGCAGATTGAGCTCTTCAAGACGATAGGCAAAAGCTTCAGCAGAAACGCCAAACCGCGCCTTGATGCGAAGAACCATCTCATAATTCCACTGGTCAGGCAGAATGCCGATCTGTGCAATAGAGGTTTTAACGGCCTCTCGGGGCATGAGCATTTCTGCCGCGAATCGCTTGGCAAAGTGACGCGTTGCATCGGTATCGTGTACGACCGCATTTTCATTTCGTGTGAAGAGATAGATCTTCGCGAGTTCGACCATCAGGTTAAAGAGCTGCTTTTCTTCGTTAAGCGATTCTTCAATCACGATGAAAGCATTGATATTGGCTGCATCGTAGAAGGAAATGCTCTGAACTTCAGCAGGAAGTGTCGAGAAGAGAATTCTTAGTCCGTTGTTTTCAAGCATTTCGACGTAGTCAAAAACGATGGCAGAGCCGATTCCGCAGTGCATTCGAACGCGTGAAGCAAGTTGTTCTGCGCCATCGTTGTCAACCGTGAACGGTGTATTGAGAGGGATGGTGGCATGCTTGCAAACGCCGCACATGTTTTCTAAAACCATGTAATCCGTGATGCGACTTTGGAGCATGGCAATAATGCGTTCATTGATTGCGACACCATCGTGGAGGGAGTGTGTACAGCGAGCAATCCCTTTGGTCTTTAACTCGGCGTACAGCTTGTCGCTTGGACTCATCATGTAGCCAATTTCATTCTCCTCGGATACTGCGGTTGAGGAGTCTCCTGATTTTGCCAAATTAGGGATTCCATCAGCAAGGGAAGTTCCGCGCGTTCTTTCTAAAAAGGCTTTGGGGTAGACGAGGTCGTTTACTGTAACACCCAACGCATCGCAGATCCTGCGAAGTGTTTTAATGGAGGGTAGGTTGTTGCCCTTTTCAGAGTTGCAGAGTTGTGCGGGCTGCATGTCGACGAGCCCCGCAAGTTCAGCCTGTTTCATGCGACGTTGTTTTCTGAGACGCCGTATGGCTAGACCAACGCGCAGAGCGTCGTCCTTTTCTGAGGTGACTTGTTCTCGGTCTGGTTTTGTTTTAGCTTTGCGTTTCATGATACTTCCGATTTTTGGGTTTTGACTTGTTGACTGGGTTCATCGCGCAGAGCCCGTCGTTAATTTCAGAGTCTCCCGCTCTTTGTTTCGGAGCGAGGGTGGTGTTGCATTTATTGCGGTGTTTCGGCTTCACTGTACCGGACACAAGTGGCTGATTTGGCCCGGCGTGAAACCCTGTCAATATCAAAGAGGCAGCCTTCCAGAACAGCAGGCCCGTTTGCCACAGAGAAGAAAGACGGCATTCCTGTAATAAATTTTTGAGTGACGGGTTCGATTTCGCGTCCGATAACGGAGTTGATCGGCCCCGTCATGCCCACGTCAGTGATGTAGCCCGTGCCTTGAGGCAAAACTTTGGCATCCGAAGTTTGAACATGGGTGTGGGTTCCAAAGAGTGCGGAAATCCGTCCGTCCAAGTGCCAGCCCATGCAGATTTTCTCTGAGGTTGCTTCGGCATGAAAGTCGCAAATGATGATTCCGTTGCGTGGGAGCGGGCCACTGACCAGCGCGTCAGCCTTTTTAAAAGGACAATCTGTTGGGTTCATAAATACGCGACCCAGCAGACTCATTAAGACGACATCGCCGATTTCCGTCGGGAAAACCGTCCAGCCGCGCCCGGGGCAATCGGCTGGCAAATTTGCTGGACGAATGATGCGACGTTCTTGTTCAAGGAGAGCTGGCGTGTCTTTCTGATCCCAAACGTGGTCGCCAAGGGTAATCGCATCGGCACCGGCATCGAAGAGTTCTGTTGCAATTTGGGCGGTGATCCCTTTTCCGCCTGCTGCATTCTCGGCATTGACGATAACGGCTCCAATCGCACCTTCTTTACGAAGCTGGGAGACGACCGTTTTGAATATCCGGCGGCCAGGAGAGCCTACGATATCGCCTATGCAGAGTATTTTCATTGTTCTTCGATTTATTTCACGAACTTGGGAACCTTAAATCATGGAACTTGTCTCGGGGTTTGACTCTTCACTTTATCACGAAAGAAACAAAAGTTCAACTCTTTTATAAATTAAATTTCATTAAATCTCATTAACGTGACTTGGCAAACTAATCGCGCAAAACGCGCAAATTCCTGTAACTGCGATTGGTGATAGTTGACGGTTTAGGCATCAGCGAAGGCCACCCACAGCATCGTAAAATTCGTAATTCTTAATTTTCAATTCGTAATTCACTACCGTCGTGTACGCGTCTGCTCGAAGTCGAGAATGCGCTCGGCCTTAGCTGCCATTGCATCGAGTCCGCACACCCGCGCTTGTAGCCGCAGTAGTGTGGCTGCCGCTGGAATGTAGTGAGCAAAGGGAAAACCCAAGCTCGCTAGCCGAGCGTATGCACCTAACGCCTGTACCAGCCGCTGCACCGCCGCCCATGGAAACAGCCGCAAACATTCACTTTTTCCTGTGCCGCACAGTGTTGCATATTGGTGCAAGAGATGGGAGCGCGTACCCTCGTCGAGTGCCACGTAGGGGTCACACAGCAAAGAGGCCAGATCATACGCCGCTGGGCCAAAACGCATTCCTTGAAAGTCGATCAGCGCCATGCGGCCGCCCTTGAGCAACACGTTGCTCGATTGGAAGTCGCGATGAACCACAACAGGCGTTGCTGTCGCCAGCGTACGAGCGACCGACTCCATCTCGCGGCGCAGACTCTGGCTCACGCCTGCAAGCCCGTAGCGACCACAAATAAGAAACCGTTCGAACAGGTCGTACTCCCAGCCATAAACCACCTCATTGAATGCTGGTTCCATCGCAGTGCCGCGCTGCAAAGCCAATGCTGTCACCCGTGTATGCAGCACTGCCGCCGCTTGCAATACCGGTGGATAGAGTTTTAGCGGATCAGCGCCTGCCTGCCCCATACGCTGCAACAGAGAAGCATCGCCCCAATCCTCCATCACCACCGTGTTTGTGTCGGGCAGATCGGCCAAGATACGGGGCACGGGTACACCTGCCTCCGCCAGAAGCACTGCATGTCCAGCATAGCGCGCGTTCTCACTGCGTTCGCGTGAGTAGGCAACCACAATGGCACCGAGTGTATTCCTGTCGTTAGGCACAAGTCGCCAGAAGCGGCGCGCTGAACCGCGCTTGCCCAGAAAAATCGCAGCGGCATCTTTCCACGCCAGTGCTGCCAGTGCCTGAGGCACCACAGAATCATCGCACGCCGCCGCCGACACGACTACCCCATTGGAGATCGAGCGCGAGATGGTCGCGCCGTCGATCACGCAGCGACGCACACGCACGCCATCGTGAATCGTTGTGCCGGGCAGTAACAGGCTGTTGGGAGCACGTCGTTGCTTGGCCTCCAAATCGCAGCAAAAAGCCGTCTCGGCAGGCGAGAAGGAGTCAAGAGACGGCACGTATGCCGCTCCGGCAGGATGTCCGCGCTGCGCCAGTTGCTTCACGTCGGCATGCGCCTGTAAATAGCCAGATGGCGTCCCGGCATCGCACCAATAGGAATCCGGAATACGCACACCTGCAATCGCCCGTCCAGCCGCTTGGGCCCGTTCATAGGCTGTAACAATCGAGAATTGCTGCGTATCGGGAAAATAGTTGAAAATTTCTGGAGAGATGAGTTGTACGCCACAAAACGTCGCCGTTCCGGCACGTTTCGGTGTCGGACTGCGGAAGGTGGTTATATCACCCCTGCGATCATACGCGACGGTTTGTGGCCCACGTCGTGGCATCAGCCAGGCAGCCGCAATTCGACCGCGCTTGGGCAGCGCTTGGATTAACGGCATCAGATCAACGTGCCAGACAATGTCGCCATTCACCAGCCAGAACGGCTCTGTCCCGAGCCATGCGCGCAAGGGTCGTAATGCGCCGCCGGTACCCAGAATTTCAGCTTCGTATGAAAAGGTAAGGGTAGCCGGACCGGACCATGCTGACAGATAGTCGCGGAGTGCCTCGGCCCGCCAGTGAAGATTCACAGCAATGCGCCGTACACCCGCCGCTTCCAGTGTGCGGATCGTCCGAGCAATCAACGGCTCGCCCCATAACGGCAACAGGGGTTTGGGTACCCGTTCGGTCAGGGGCCGCAACCGTTCGCCCATGCCCGCCGCCAAGACAACCGCCTGTTCAATCACATCAGCCATATACACATCGCTCTCACAACAAGGTTAAAAAAGAATTTAAAATAATACGTCAATACGGCGGATGTAATCAAGCGCTAATTTCGGTCGCTAATTTTTTGAATGGACGTGAGCAGCAATTCTAATTATGGTCACAACTCATGGATACGGCGCGCTCGGAGATCGC
>CAZKJH010000187.1:0-1476 GCA_964553035.1 uncultured Lentisphaerales bacterium
AGTGGCGCGGATCTGCTAGACGCGGCGCTACCGCCGCGTTCTGGTGCTACGGTCGCGGGCCACCCTCGTTTATAAAAATCCTCTTGCCGGAAAGTGTCACTGTGTGATATTGTTTTTTGTGTTCGAAAAAATCTGATTCAAATTTTACCCTTATCGCCTATCAAAAAGAAAGAAATTAATCATGAAAAAAAGACGAGTCCTTGTATCAATTGCCGCTGTTGCACAGTTATCCGCTCTCCTCTCCTTTGCCACAAACGGTGACATCATGGAAGGCGTCGGTGCTGTTTCAGAAGCGCTTGGCGGTACGGGTGTTGCTACACCTCAAGACAGCCTGTCGGCATTAGTAAACAATCCCGCAGGACTCGCGTTCACACCCGATTCAAGCCAAACGGAAATAACTTTTGGTGTCACGTTCTTCCAGCCGACAGTGGATGCCAAGATCACGACACCGGGCGGTACGATGTCCGGTGGTAGCGATGACCCTCTCTCCTTCATCCCGTTCTTGAGTTATAGTCAGCCGATCAATAATAAATGGAATATCGGGTTCGGTGCATACGGTGTTTCTGGAATGGGTGTGGACTACCGCGGAAAAGGGTGGGATCTTGACGGCAATCCCGCGAATGGCTATGAAGGAGAAGCTTTCTCGAAATATAGCAGCATGAAATTATCTCCTGCCGTTTCCTATAAAATCACAGACGACTTTTCTGTCGGTGTGGCGTTGCACGTGAACTACAGCATGCTGGATCTCGACCAAAAAGAGACGGACGATTTTAGTGCCGGCACTGCCATCGGAGCGATTTACAAACTTGGATCGGTTCAATTCGGTGCAAGCTATACAACACCGCAAGAATCAACGTTCGAAGATGTCTACAACTTCGATGCCTTCATGGGTGATACGCAGCAGGACAACCTCACCCTCGAACAACCCGCCGTCTATGCCTTAGGCATCGCGTGGAGTCCGACAGAGGAATGGCTCATCGAATTCAACACGAAATACCTGACGTGGGGCGATTCAGAAGGCTATGAGGACTTCGATTGGGAAAACCAAATCGTTTATGCAATCGGAACGCAATACCACGTAACCGAAAAGTTCGCCTTGCGCGCCGGCTTCAACTACGCAGAAAATCCCGTCAAAGAACACAAGGGCTGGAACCCACAGGGCGTGACCGAAATCCAGGGCAAATCGGTTCCAACAATGGGCTATGAATTACTCCGCAATATCGGCTTCCCCGCAATCGTAGAATCCCATCTCACGCTTGGATTCGGGTACAACCTAAGCGAAACCCTCGCCTTGAACGTATCGTATGCGCATGTCTTTGAAAAGACGATCCGCAGCAGTTCAATAGGCGATGCCGTTCAGTTCGAATCCTCACTCTCGGAAGATTCAATTGGTGTCGGCCTGACGTGGGTTTATTAAGCAGAAAATGCTAGCAACCGCCCTGCTAGCTGTTAGGCCTTAGGTATTAGCTGTTAGGC
>CAZKJH010000187.1:1576-4568 GCA_964553035.1 uncultured Lentisphaerales bacterium
CTTAGGTGTTAGCTGTTAGGCCTTAGGTGTTAGCTGTTAGGCCTTAGGTGTTAGCTGTTAGGCCTTAGGTGTTAGCCAATTACCTTCGGCTTTCAATGCGAAGCACGCTCCGCCGAGCTAGGGCCTAAAACCTAAACGCTAAAAAAGGCCTTAGGGCACCAAATCGGGTGGCTGTGGCGGTTCGTCAAGCGGAGGCGGATCAGGCTGCTGAAGCGGCGGTAGCGTAGATTGAGGGTCTACGATTTTCAATCGAACGGGAAACCGCGGAAGCTCGCGTTGCATGAAATCCGGATACCGTACAGTGAGAAGATACAAGAACGTTACGATCAGCACAATTACCGCAACAACAAGCGACGTCACCTTGTAGTGCTTCAGGCAGTTGGCCACAAGCGGATGCTCCATCATCCAGATCAGGCGTCGCCGACGTTTCGGCGAAATTGCCAATGGTACGGACTCCCCTGGATCATGGCGTCTCATGAGATCGATTGTTCTCTGAATTTTTTGCGCCGCGCCAGAACATGCCTCGCAATGGCGAAGATGCTCGCGAACGAGTAGCGACTGTGGATTCCCGAGTTCATGCGACATGTATTCAAAAAGCATCTCGCGAATTTTTCCGCAGTCGAGAGGATACTCCACAGACGGTTTTTCAGGCGACCTTCCCTGTGTTCGTTCAGTTGCCATTTCGTCTCCTTTCCTCGCCAAAATGTTCCGCAAGCTTCTGCATGGCCTTATGAAGGATGAAGCCGACATTGCCGATGCTGAGCCCAGTGATTGCGGCGATCTCTTTATACGACTTCTCCTCATAAACCTTGAGCACGACGAGATTTCGCTCGCGCTCATTTAAAACTTCCAGTGCGTCGAGAACCCGCTGTGCATCAAAAGAATTTGAGTTGATGCCTTGTCCTTCGCTCGGAGCAACCGTTTCACCCCGTTCATCAACGTGGAGTTTGTTGATTTCACCTCGCCGTTTTTCTTTGCGAATGTGGTCAATGGCCTCGTTGTGAGAAACCTTGTACAACCAAGCCGATATCTGCGTTCCGACCTCCATCGGACCTCGCCATTGCTGGGCCAATTTAATAAAGGCCTCCTGAACGATATCCTCGGCAGAGGACGGACTCCCCGTAATGCGAGCGACATAGACAAGGAGCTGGCGTTCGTAAGCCGAGACAATTGCCTCTAACTCCGAATGGTGTCTTCTATCCTTTTTTAAGAATAGCGTCAACTCAAAGCCCCGCCTTTCGCTGTGCATCCTGACGACTCTTCGTGGTTTTCCAAAAACTTACAAAGTCGTCTGTAAACTTTTTGAGATCCGCTTTAGCAAAAGCAGCATTCGACGCTGCGATTGGATCTCCGCTTCTTTCAAGCTCTGCAAGGTAGGCCGGCAGAACAGTCGCATACGGTTTATTGCGCTCCATTGGAGCACCCCTCATCAAATAATAAACAATGCCGTAAGCGACAGCATAATTAACATCGGGATCAGAATAAAATGTCCGCGGCTCCATCATCAAAAACGCTTGAATGAAGTGGTTCCAGTCCATTGATTTATTTTTCAAAAGACTTTCCAGAGTCTTTGCATGCCGTCGAGATTCACTAACCGTGAACTTGCCGTATCGATCAACCTCACAGTTTTCGAAGAAGCAGGCAAAACCTTCATTAAACCAAACGGATGGCGAAATCCCCCCCATCGCCGTGAAGGCATATTGGTGAAATCCTTCATGTTTGATAATACTCCGGATCGAGCCCTCTCCCACTGAAGCGACGTTGGATGTAGGACGAATGACAAGTTCTCTTCTGCTGCCTGAAAAAATTCCACCTGTTTTCTCAACTTCCAGTCCCTCAACACCCTCACCTAGGTAGGCCATAAAATCACTTTCGCGCTCGAATAGCCGTAAGACCCCCACCATGTCGGTGGCAATGTCAAACTGAGGAATCGCTTGCTCAAAATAGGGACGTAATCCCTCCAAATCGTCCAGAAGCACGCCGGCAAACTGCTCAGCAGACCTGTTATCCGAGATCATGATGTAATTCGGTGAGTCCATAAACCACCAATCGGAGAGGAATTCGATGCTACGCTGGGCTCGCGCCCGTGAAGGACTTGCTTCTACAAGCACCTGCGAAGTCTGAGTCCGATTCTTACGGACTGAACGTGCCCGTGTCCCTTCAAATCCACTCGTTGTTTTAAGTGCGCCAAGCAGTTGATCATTGATGATTCGGTCTGTATCTGAATTTGGCAACTCCGCCAAGTTCAAAATCAGAGCCATCCAGTTATGCGTTGCCTCTGCTTGGCCGGGATAATCAGGATTGAGCCTGAAAGCGTATGCCATCGTACGAGGATCATCGAGCTTAAATTTTAGGAGCCAAGAAATCCGCGACGTGTTAATTCGCAACGTCTCGGGTGCCGCTAAGACCTTGCTCCCACAGAAGCTCCCTATCCAAGAAACCAATTCTTCAGGCTTCGAATTCCGATCCAGCGTAAGCGAATCCCCGCTCATTGCATTCTCGAACACCTCTCGTGTCACATTCATCCCCGCCAGTCCTGGAGGAAAGACTGCATTCATTTGTGCAAGGGTCAGGACATTCACATCGGGATCAACCCAGCACGCAACGGCTTGCGACTCTGCCCAGAGGTCGAGGGCACTGGAGCGATCCTCTATCCAGGTCTGCTTCCCGTTGGAAAGAGAATAGCGTAAAACCTCCACCGGTTTCAGCGGATTTTCTCGTGCTCCCTGCGGTAAAGGAACAATCAGCTTGAGCCCTTCTATTTCAGTGACTGCAGAGAACCGGAGTTTGTTCGCACCAGCCGCAGCGGTCTCTCTGAGCGATCCAAGAAAAATCAAGAGAATAAAAAGTTGTGTAATCAGTCTTTTCATGCCCATATTATACACTATCGAGCCGACTAATGGAATGAGAACCTATGGCGTTTTCATTTGGCTCGATAGGGTGCGCGTCAATTTAGTTGATGGGTAGTGGCATCTGGGTGGCTACGAAATTC
>CAZKJH010000188.1:0-4566 GCA_964553035.1 uncultured Lentisphaerales bacterium
CACAACGACGAAATCGGGATTGCGAAGTACTCGCGCCTCGCAACTCCCCACTCGCCACTACACAGATCGTGCAGCATCTTTGAGGATCAATTGTACTGGATCGTAGACACTGCTCGAAAGGGTGAAAATCAGATCGAGCACGTCGCCAGCTTTGAACGGCATCGATTCGTGGCGAAAGGCAATACAGCGGTGTTTGATTTCTTTGAACGCCAATTCCCAATGGTTGTTGGTTTTACCAAAACATGTGGGATCCGATTTCAAGGTGATCCCTTTTACGCCGAGTTTCGGTACGCAATTCTCCATGCCGCAGGGCTCTAGGAGATGAAGACTCGCTTCAAGTGAAGCACAGATTTCGGAAGGTTGTAACCAATCGTCGATGAGGAGTTCTGTCCTTAAATCAAGACCTTCCGTTGCCTTCGCGCATGACCCATCGAATTGCTCCTGGAATCTCTCGATGTTGGTTACGCAGAGCGAAACGCCTGCGGCGACGCGGTGTCCGCCGTATCGCTCGAGAAGTTGCGCACAGCTTTCGAGAATCGGCATGAGGTCCAAGTCTTTGTGCTCTGGACATCGCGCAGAGCCGCGAGCGATTCCGTCTTCACCGTTCGTGATAATGACTGTGGGGAGTCCGTATGCGGAGACGAGGCGTGAGGCGACAAGCCCCACCACACCGGGGTGCCATGTAGAATTAAACAGCACGATCGAATGCGCATGCGTTTTTAGCGCGTCTGAGACGAGGGCACTGGCTTCTGCCAGTGCTTGGGTCTCTTCGTCACGTCGCCGGAGATTATTCTCTTCTAAAATGGCTGCATTCTTGGTGGCTTCGCTGCTCGTGGTGGCAGAGAGCAGGGCGATAGCTGTGGAAGGCTTTCCAACGCGGCCGGCGGCATTAATGCGTGGAGCAAGTGCGAATCCAAGATCTGAGGCCGTGGCTGGACGGTTGATTCCAGCCATGTTTTTTAAGGCTCGGATTCCTTCGTTACCGTCGCAGTCGCCTCGATTCATGATTTCAAGACCTTTGCTGACAATAATTCTATTCTCGCCGGTAAGCGGCACGAGATCACCTACCGTGCCGATGGCGATGATCGGTAAAATTGAATGCAAAAGGCGACGACCGTCCTCAGGAGAAAGCGCGAGTTTTGCAAGTTGATGGGCTAGCTTAAAGGCGACACCTGCTCCGCATAAATGGCGCAGTTGCTTTGGGGTACCGGGAAGTTCTGGATTGACGATGGCTGAGGCGGTTTCAGGGATTTCCTCGGTGATGCTGTGATGGTCTGTAATCACGACCTCTACGCCGCGCGAGGTCGCCTCTCGGCATGCCTCGCTTTGCGAGATTCCGCAGTCGACGGTGACAATGAGGTCGACGATGCCCATTTCTTCGAGACAGCGACGCAAGGCGTTAAGGGTAAATCCATAGCCCTCGTTTTGTCGGTCAGGAATGAAAACAGAAACACTCCCACCGATGCCGCTGATGGCTCGGATGAGGGCGGCCGATGCCGTGATGCCGTCGGCATCATAGTCGCCAAAAACGACGATTTTGTTTTTAGCCGCCACATGCTTGCAAATGATACCTGCTGCTTGCGCGATTCCTGGCATTTGATCCGGCAGGAGGCAGTGACCGAGCTTGGGGGAGAGGAACGTTTTGGCTTCAAGACTGGTTGTGATGCCGCGTGAGACGAGGCATTTTGCTACGCTCATGGCAATTGAAAGCTCTGATGCGAGTAACGCGACCGTCGCGGTATCGACAGTCGCCGTTGTCCATTTGCACGCTGGCCATGCGAGATCTTTTTTGGTGGTCGTCACGGCTTAGTGGACTTTCGCCGCGGCGAGAAATTCCGGCAGTGTTGCAGAGTTTTCGTAGAGAGCCTTGCCGATGATCACGCCGTTGAGGTTCGCTCGTGCGAGTGCCATCAGTGCCGTTATATCCTCAGGGGCTTTCACGCCACCAGAGGCGATGACCGAGATCGAGGGGACAGCGTCTGCCATTTCGGCCATAGCCTTCAGGTTGGGGCCCTTGAGCATGCCATCCGTGGCCGTGTCAGTATAGATCACTGTTTTGATGCCGAAACCAGCGATTATTATGGCTAACTTCGTGGCTCGCACCGCTGTCGTTTCAACCCAACCGTTGACCTGAACAAAGCCATCTCTTGCGTCAATCCCCACGGCAATGGCTTCGCCGTAGCGCGAAACGAGCTGTTTGAGTGATTCGACATCCGATACGGCTCGTGTTCCGATGATTGCTCTTGAGGCGCCAGCTTCTATCACCTCACGCACGTGTTCGTCGGTCCGGAGTCCACCTCCGACTTCAAAAGGAATCGTGATGGCCTTGGCGATTCGCGTGATGATATCGGTATGGGCTGGCCTGCCAGCGAATGCGCCATCTAAATCGACGATATGAATGTACTCGGCACCAAGCGATTGCCACTTGAGCGCCATCTCGACAGGGTCGGAAGAATAAATGGTTGCAGCATCCATGCGGCCTTGACGTAACCGTACGCACTGGCCACCTTTTAAATCTATAGCGGGAAGGATTTTCATAGCTGTTTTTTATCATACACGGTGCCTGTTTTCAAGCAGATAATGCAAAGGTCCGCGAGGGCGCGATTCTAAAAAATCGCCAGTTGACTATTCAGGACATTCTATCGTATACTGACAACTCGTCTAAAACCAGAAAGCAACTGCAAGGTATTACCTGAAATGAACATTGAACTTCTTGAACAAGCTAAAGCCCGCGTACCGAGCGTCCCCGTGCTGGTGAACATGGTTTCCCTACGCTTCCGTGAGCTCAATTCAGGCATGAGGCCCCTCGTAATCCCACTTTCCGCTGAAGAGGATCGTCTGGATATCGTTCTCCGCGAGATCGCGGAAGGCAAGTTGCAATCCGAATATGATTTCGATGCGCTTGCACGCGATGGCAGAATGAAGTAAACACCGCCGTGGCTAAAGAAAACGCTCCGTCTTCCCCAGGAGGGCGGCATGTGCTCACGCGCAACCGCAAAGCCCTTCACGATTACACCGTCTTGGAGAAAATCGAGGCGGGTTTGCAGTTGGTCGGGACCGAGGTGAAGGTTGTTCGCATGGGGCAAGCTAGTCTGAACGGTGCGTTTGCCCATATTGATAAGCGCACGAACGAGATCTTTCTCGACAACGTAACAATCCCTCCTTATAATTTCGGAAACCGTTTCAACCACGAATCCCTTCGCTCTCGCAAGCTGCTGATGCATAAGAAGCAGATTCTCAAGTTGCGTGAGTTCGTGGAGCAGAAGGGGCATACACTCGTTCCGCTCAGTCTCTACATGATCAAAGGTCGTGTCAAGGTTGAGCTGGGGGTTTGCAAAGGCAAGGCGGAAGTGGACAAACGTGAGACGCTTCGTCGTCGTGAATCGGATCGCGATGCTGAGCGGGCTATTTCCCAGCACTACAGGGGGTGAACCAGTGAAGATCTTGGAATCTCCAATTGGACTTCCCGACGAGGTTCCCAATATTGTCTTGGCTGCGGGGTTCTTTGATGGTGTGCATCTCGGGCATCGTCAGATTCTTTCCTCTACGCTAGCTTGCGCACGTAAGAACGGTGCCAAAGCTTGGGTGCTGACCTTCGATCCTCATCCTCTCGCGGTTGTTGCGCCTGAACGCAAGCCACCGTTGCTGACACGGCTTGAGTTGCGGCTTGAGTTACTGGCAGAGTTGGGCGTAGACGGGTGTTTATTGGTGTCGTTTACGAAGGAACTTGCCCCGCTTTCTCCCGAGCAGTTTATACCCTTAATTTTTAGTGGCTGGATGAAACCCGATCATCATTGTACGGTTGTTTCCGGAGACAACTGGCGGTTTGGGCATGACCGCGCTGGAAGCTTGGCTGCACTTGCTTCAATCAGTCAGGGAAAGATCGATATTCTTCAGGCACCGATGGTTGAGCATGAAGGGCGGCGTGTTTCCAGTTCCATTATTCGTGCGACCATCAAGAATGGTGAGTTGGTCGAAGCAACTGCGATGTTAGGACACCCACATCTGATTCGCGAGCGAACGTTGTACGGTCGTGGAATCGGAATGAAGCTCGGGTTCGCAACAGCGAATTTCCGCCCCGAAGCCGAAGTGCTTCCGCCTGTTGGCGTGTATGAAGTGGAAACGTGTATACGCAGCCACGATCCGAACCGATGGCTGAAGGGCGTGGCGAACCTTGGCTACCGGTCGACGTTTGCCGACTCTGATTTGCATACGCCTGAACTCGAGGTACACATTCTTGATTTTGAGGGCGATCTCCACGGTGAGGAACTTGACGTGCGCTTCATCCGCAGACTCCGAGATGAACTCAAATTTGACACGGTTGATGCGCTGGTTCAGCAAGTGAAGCTGGACATCTTGGCTGTACGCTCTTCTTAAGTGTCTGCCCACCTACGGCACAGTCGCGTTTTGCCGCATTAATTTGTCCCTGCATCAAAATCACTCCCTTGCCCACTACCCATTCCCCTCTGAGAACCTGATATTCTCTGTAACGGTTCAAATAAATTTAAATGTCAGTGCTGACGCATGAGTTGTGAAAGCTCGTATTAGTCGTGATTTTCGAGAGGA
>CAZKJH010000189.1:0-4554 GCA_964553035.1 uncultured Lentisphaerales bacterium
AAAAAATTGTCCTTTCATATTTATTCCCTCAATACAGTTTGTGTATGCTGTTGTCGCGATTTTTCGATCTTCCGTTGCCATCTAAAACCTGACCGCGCTTACTAGCAACTACTCCTCCGAAAAGGATAAATGTTGGAATCGTCAAAAAGATAATAGTTCTCATCAAGTACCCTTACTTATCGCGATAATCCATCGTTTTCTCCCGTTTTCGTTCATCTTCTTTTATCAAACCCTCTCCGTCCTGCTTCAGATGGATCATATCCGTGTCTTCGTCAAAAAAGCAACCGTCCGAAATTTTTTTGAAGGCTCGGAATCCGTCACGATAACCGTTGCTCTGTTGGTTTTCTGCTACCCGTTCTTTCCAGGCCTTTTGAAAACCATATTCCAGCGAATCGAAACGCGGATTATCTTCGGCACGATTTACTTTTATTCCAAATTTGGCACCATCGGCGATAGCTTTCTCTGCTTCAATTCGTTCCGCCTCGCGTCGCACCCACGGCTTTGGAAAATATCCAACAATCGTGCGGAAATCTAGCAGGCCAAGCGCCATTGTCATTGATCTTGGACGAACGCCCACGAGAGCATTGCGGTGATTACCCCCTTTTACGAGACAGTTCACAACTGTAGGGGGATCTGGGAGTGAAACATGTGCGAAGAAACCTTTCGGGTTCCGGCCTTCTTGCCGCGCTCCTGCAACCCACACCCATTCCATATCGTCGCTCTCATGACATTCCGCGAACAGATGCGTTCCTGATTCGACATCCAGTATTCTTGCACGCCGCGCGACATCGATAAGTATCTCATTTTGTCTTATTCGTGCGGCAAGTTTTTGGCATGACTTGAGAGGAAAGTCAATGTCCGCAGTGAGCCTTCCCAGTCCAACACCTGCCAGATCAAGACACTTGCCCGTGAGAAGCAAGTTTCCGATGCCGTCAGGCTTATTGACCCATTCAGCAAGTGCGCACATTGTCAGTGATATTTCAAAAAGCTCCGACTCTGATGGCAAAGCTTGAAAGACTTTCGCCTCTATCTCAAGCTGCTGAGCCAGCTTGATCCCGAATTCGCGTCCTGCCTTAACAAGCCGGATGCGTTCGGGCTCTTTCAGAATATTCTCAACATGCCATTTGTCTGGGATCCACGGCGCATCCAGCGCATTCGCGGATGCCATGGCAAGGATCCCAGTCACTCCGCTACTTTGCAGTGCGACCGTCATCTCTTCAATGCGTTTCAAGTCCTGGCTGGTTTCTGCGCAGGCTAGCGATACGGAGAGGAAAAGCAGTGACAGTATTGTTTTCATGGCGTTATGGTAGTCCATTGTAGGTTTTATTGAAGAAGATTCGCGTCCGGTAGATCTTTCCGCCGCTCCGGTAAGCATTGTGATACCCATTCCCGTACCCGATCTGTATGACTGCACCCCATTGCGAAAGCGTGCCCGCCTCGTGGTTAAAGTCGTAGAGGTCTTCGACCTCGCCCCACGACTGGACACCCGTGACGACAAGCCTGTCGCCCCAGAGAACGGAATGCTGCTTCTCGACGGTGTAGCGAACTTTATGGTCGATAATTCTTGCGCGGGCAATGGCGGAGAACAGGTCATTGATTGGTGCAGGTTGGAGGCTCCCGTCGCTGAACTCGACCGTGCATCCCGGAACCCATGTGGGACTAAGACTGATATGAGCAACATCGTAGTCTTCATTCGATGAAGGGAATACCAATACACTTCCGACGGGCAAGTTTTCAAATACATTCGTAACTAGATGTAAAACGACACTGTTGTAGTAGTCGGTCAGTGCCTCTTTGATCTGAGGTGATTCCGCAACCAGAATCGACAACGAGTTTGTCCCGTCCCATCTGTATTCGGTGATGTCGGCTACGCCAGCCGCATTGAAAGGCGCACCAGCGTTGTGCGTCAACCATTCAGAGAAATATCCTCCGAATGCGTTTATCGTGCTTGTTGAAATGTCGGCAGGCTTTTTCTCATTCGCCAAACCGTTGAGATTACCATCAACGAAAATTCTCAACAGTGCTGATGCATGCGACACCGGATTGAACGGATAGTTGCCGCTGCCGACAGACAATGTAAAGACGGCATCGTTATACTTGTCCAAATCGCTCCCACGGATGATCGGAGTGCCGATAGAAGCACCCGTGGTCGGATTACGCACAATAAAGCCTGAAATGACCTCACCCACGTCTAGGAGGTTATTCTTGTTTAGGTCGAGGCCGACCTTGACCGCGTAGTCGGTTGGCTCTATTCCTAACTTTGCATCCGAGAAGATAAGCGTGGTTGTGCCGCCCGGCAGGAAAAGCGTATCCGTTGAGTCCAGCTTGTCTCCTTCGTAATGGACGGCAGCGACGATTCGGTTTATCAGCGTCGTTGGTTCGCATGAAATCTTTAATCCGGCCTGATAGCAATGCATATCCGGAGACTCGACAAGATAGAGCTTATTGGTGGGTATCGCGGGCGGATCGTCTTTTGGGGTAGGATTAAAAATACGGTTGGCCGGATTAAATGTGTCGTGCATCGAAACGAATTCTACGTCCACCCCCGTCATCTTCAGCGACGCACGGGAGACGATGCCGTCGGCGGAGCCAGTGCCGGAGAAGGTGTACGTCAGTATGCAGGAACCACCGTTGACAGCTTGAATGTAAAGGCCGGCGGTGGAGCTGGTTCCCCAGGAGATGCCGTTGATTCCGTTGGTGACGGTTTGTCCTGAGATCAATACTGGCGTATCGTTCGTGCCGGGGTTTGCACTCTGCCACACGCGGAAGGTGCCGCTGCCGGAGAGCGAAAGCGTGAAAACGCCTGGCAGACCGATGTCCGTCTGCAGTTGAACCTTGCGGAAGGTGTTCGACGCAGGTGGCTTGTCCGACGTAAGGTGTGCCATAAAAGACCTCACCAATCGAAATCCGGGCCTTGCGACGGAGCATTGGTATAGGTGACGGGGGGAGATGACGGTTCCCCGCTCCACTCGTGCCTTGGTCTGTTCCTGCGCTCCCAAATGAAGGTGAAATACTTGTCCCAGGTCGCAGCCCCACCACGCCAATCTGTATCGGTAAATTTACCGTCGAGCGCGGCGCGGAACTCTGTCTCTGTTTCCGCTTTCTCGAGTGCCGCAGAAATCGTCTCGATGATTTCCGAAGGCGGTTTGTAAGGCGGCGGCGGTATCGGACGCCAGCCCTCGGGGTTGTTCCGGTTCTTGAAGAACTCTCTGAGGTCCTTCTCATAGAACAGACCTTTGGAGTAGATGGGATTGCCTTCCGAGTTATTACCTAAAATGCGACGGAGCAATCGCGGACGTTTTGCTTGAAGTGTTGCGATAAGCGCGTCTTCGCTGGGCGCGGCGCGGATGAAGAAATCCAGCGCATCAAGCCCATCCCTGTCGGATAAGTGTTCCTCCAGATATTCCGCATAAAGCCGCTTGGCCCGTGCTTCCCAGACAAAGGCTTGTTCGCGGTGCTTCCAAAAGTTTTTGAGGCCTTGTTCTTCAATTTCACCCGGCGGCATGTTGGTCTGCATGATGGCGATGAATTCTGTTTCATTCTGCGCTTTTTGAAGTGCCATAGCAAGAGGGAAAAGCGCTTTTTGAAGGGCACCAGCACCGCCTTGACG
Source organism: uncultured Lentisphaerales bacterium (assembly GCA_964553035.1). Taxonomy (GTDB): domain Bacteria; phylum Verrucomicrobiota; class Kiritimatiellia; order RFP12; family UBA3636; genus JBBQIY01. The sequence continues at coordinate 3,611 of CAZKJH010000189.1, forward strand.
CCAGGGAACTCCGAGCATGAGATAATCGCCATCACGAACGACTCTAACGATGCGTCTCGCAGAACTTTCAATCTCGGCAATGACGTTTTCGGGTATCGACAAATACTTTGCTATGTCGTTATTACGGCCTGGTTCATTCCGTTGATAGATTAAAAACGACCCTGTTCCGAGATATTGTCCCTTCCACCAAAGGCGAAGAGTGTCCTCGTCATTCCGTTTTGCATTCAAAACACAGGGGAGCGCTTTATAGGCATCCACCATCATATCAATCCCTTTTTCTTCGCCGTGTTTTGCGAAAAGAAAAAGGCGCTTATCGCGTAAGTACGCTTCAAGAATCGCATCAAAAGGTTCTGTTTCCTCTGTGATTTCTTTGGGAATCGGGGGGTCAGTTGACGGTATTTTGGGTGGCGGCTCAGGAGAAGGGGGCGCTCGCAGGGGCACCTGCAGAATCAAAAGAGAGTTGACATAAAGCGAATCCTCTTTCCTTACAACTGAGTAAGGCGGTGGAATGTACTCTCCATTGTAGAACAGCATCCCATTCGTATAAACACCGAAATCGGTGTTTCCAAGCGGTGTCGGGGCTGAATGGGCGTTGAGCAGAGAAATGGCGACAAGAAAAACACATGCGTTAAAAAAATAAAAACAGATCGATTTATTCATAACTAGTTTCCTCCGTTTAAGATTATCTCGTGAATGCCACCATTGGGGCTTATCCCACCGAAATCCAACCATTGTCCGCCATTCGCCCCCTCGCTGACGCAGTTTTCGGCTTTGACTTCCAGTGTGATGGGTTCCCCGTCTGTCTTGTCGAAGTAGAATCCAATCGCACGATAACCCGCACCCAATTGAACCCAACGCTGGCCGGATATATTATCTCCTGAAACGATGTTAGCAGGATCGACTGTGTTGTCAGCATAGGTGTCGAAAGCCAGACAAGCCCATCC
>CAZKJH010000190.1:0-4498 GCA_964553035.1 uncultured Lentisphaerales bacterium
CACTACCGTTCGCACACGAAATCCTCATGACTCTCAACAAAATAAAATCGCACCCCTTTTTTCAGGGTCGCTGTTTTTCCCGTTTTAAAAAAACAGTAGATATGCTATAATCACAACTCATAACTTCCCCACACTACAATTAACAGGAGAAAATCGCATGGAATCCCTCGCTGACTTCGGCTTAACTGAAATGCAAATAGAAATCAAGGACCTCTGTCGCCGTATCGGCCTTGAGAAAATCGTTCCCGTTCGCGAACATTATGACGAAACCGGTGAATGGCCTCACGAAATCGTTAAAGCTTTCGCCGATTCCGGTCTCTTTGGTATTTTCATTCCAGAAGTTTATGGCGGCATGGGTGGTTCGACCATGGATTTCGTTGTGGCGGTTGAAGAACTCTGCAAGTATGATGCCGGCATCGCACTCGCCCTCTTTGGCACAGGTCTCGGCACGTTGCCCATCATTCTCTGTGGAAGTGACGAACAGAAGCAGAAGTATCTTCCCCGCGTCGCGGAAGGAACCGTAGCAGCATTCGGGCTGACTGAAGCCAACGCCGGATCCGATGCGGCAGCCATCCAGACCACAGCGAAGAAGGATGGAGACTACTATATTTTGAACGGCACGAAGCAGTGGATCACCAATGGCGGCGAAGCCGAGATCTACACCGTTTGCGCTATGACCGACAAGAAGAAGGGTGCCCGTGGCGCGAGCTTCTTCATCGTCGACAAGGGAACAGATGGCTTCACGTTCGGCAAGAAAGAGAACAAGATGGGCATCCGTGCTTCCACCACGCGCGAACTCGTCTTCCAGGATTGCCGTGTCCACAAGGACAACCTCATCATGGGTGAAGGCCGTGGGTTCATCGTCGCGATGAAGACCCTCGACGCATCGCGTCCCAGCGTAGCCGGACAGGCTCTTGGCATTGCTACCGGCGCACTCGAAATCGCCATCAAGTATTCTCGCGAACGCCGTCAGTTCGGTCAACCTATCAGCGCCAATCAGGGACTCTTATTCATGCTCTCCGACATGGCGATGAAAGTCGAATCGGCTCGCGCCCTCGTCTACCGCTGCGCAGCCTACATGGACAGCGGTGCTAAGGATGTGAGCAAGATTTCCGCAATGGCCAAGTGCTACGCCTCTGACGTGGCGATGTCCGTCACCACAGATGCCGTACAGGTTCTAGGCGGCTATGGCTATATGAAGGAATACCCAGTTGAGAAGATGATGCGCGATGCAAAAATCACCCAGATCTATGAAGGCACGAATCAGATTCAACGTGATGTCATCGGTAAGGCTCTCGTCAAAGAGGCAGCACAAGGGCTGATCTAGCCCATTCTATCCCTCACCTCTAAACCCCGCCGGAACCATGAAATCTTTTGAACAACTTTTCGCTGAACTTAAAGCCAAAGCCGATAGAGGCGACCCCGATTCTGGGACCGTTAAGGAGCTTGAAAAAGGCGTTCATTTCATCGGAAAGAAGATCAATGAAGAAGCCGGCGAGGTTTGGATAGCTGCGAAATATGAGGGGAATGAACGAACAGCCGAAGAAATTTCACAACTCCTCTATCATGCTCAGGTGATGATGATCGCCAAGGGCATCAGCCTTGAAGATGTCTACAAGCACCTCTGAAAAATCGTCACCTACTATGATAAGAATTGCACTTCCAAACAAGGGTACGCTTTCTGAGGCGGCCATAGTCATCGTCAAAGAAGCTGGATATCGCTGCTCGCGCTCCGGTCGTGAACTTTGTCTCATCGACGCTGAAAACGAGATCGAATTCGTCTTCCTTCGTCCGCGGGATATCGCTGTCTATGTTTCACAAGGCGTTGTCGAAATCGGAATCACAGGGCGCGACCTCAATCTCGACGCCATCGTCCCTGCCGTCGAAGTGATGACACTGGGCTTCGGCAAGTCGACCTTCCGTTACGCTGTACCGAAAGAGAGCGATCTCGTTCCAGATCGATTCGATGGCCTACGTGTCGCGTGCTCCTACGCCAACATCGTGAAGCGTGATTTGGAGAGACGTGGCGTCAACGCCACAATCATCCCCGTGGATGGTGCCGTCGAAGTTTCAATTCGTCTCGGCGTGGCCGATGCAATTGCCGACGTCGTCGATTCCGGCCAGACGCTCCGCGAAGCGGGGCTCAAAGCAGTTGGCGATCCTGTTATGGAATCCGAAGCCATCGTAATCTCCCGTTCGGCTGTAACGGCTGAGCTCCCTCAGGTTGCCGTCTTCTTACGGCGCCTCCAAGGCATCGTGCTCGCACGCGAATACGAAATGATTGAGTACGATGTCTGCCGCTCCCTGTTGCAGCAGGCTATCGTCCTTACGCCGGGAATCGAAGCCCCGACCATCGCCCCACTGAACGACCCCTCCTGGGTTGCTGTGAAGGCCATGATCAAGAAGAAGGGCATCAACGCAATCATTGACGAGCTTTCAGATCTCGGTGCAAAGGGCATCGTCGTCACCGACATCCGTACCTGCCGCCTGTAATACCAGGCGCCCACGATGCTTCGGGATCGCTTAGTTGAGGCTACGACTGCCGATCACCGTAGTTTTTGTCAAGCCACTGGCGATAGGCTCCGGTTCGGACCGATTCGACCCAATCTGTATTCTCAAGATACCAGCGTACAGTCTTCTCAAAACCAGAATCAGCCGTTTCCGTCTGACGCCATCCGAGATCGTGTTCAAGTCTTGAGCAGTCGATGGCGTAACGATGATCGTGGCCAAGGCGGTCCTTAACGTAAGTGATCAAACTTTCGCGTGGTTTCCCAGAGGCAAGCGGTGGAGCTAGGCGGTCAACAACCGCGCAAATACGCTTAACGACATCGATGTTCTTCAGTTCGCAATGTCCACCCACTACGTATGTCTCCCCCAATGCCGCTTGCTGCATGATCTGCCAAATGGCGGAACAATGGTCGTCCACATGCAACCAATCGCGTACATTAATTCCTTCTCCGTAAACCGGCAACGGCTTGCCTTCGAAGGCGTTGAGAATCATCAGCGGAACGAGCTTCTCTGGAAATTGATAGGCGCCATAATTGTTGGAGCAATTCGAAATAGTTATCGGCAAGCCGTAGGTGTCATGGTAAGCACGCACAATGTGATCAGATGATGCCTTGGATGCAGAATACGGGCTATGAGGCGAATAAGGCGTTTGCTCCGTGAAAAAGCCTGTATCTCCGAGGCTGCCAAACACTTCGTCAGTGCTGACATGGTGGAAAAGCACCATCTTGCCGAGACGCTCCTTGGCCGTTTGCACGAGATTGAAAGTTCCGACAATATTAGTCTGGATGAAATCGTCTGGTGCAACAATAGAGCGGTCAACATGGGACTCGGCAGCAAAATGACAAACCGAATCAATGTCAAATTCATTGAAAATTTCTGTTAAGCGTGCCTTGTCACGGATATCGGCATGAACGAACGCATAACGATCAGGGAACGTCTTGCGAATATCCTCAAGGCTGATAGGATTTCCTGCGTACGTCAGGGTATCAAGATTGATAATCCGACCTTGGAAATCCGTTTCATTCATCACATATCGAATAAAGTTTGATCCGATAAACCCAGAACCGCCCGTAACCAGAAGATTGTTAAATTTTCGCATAATATTTTCCTGTGTGAAGAGCACCATTGTATAGGAATAATCAGACCGACTCAACACCGTTTATCGTATTCCGGCATCCATCTCCGCTCGAATCGCGAGTGCCGCAGCGCGTTTATCGGCGGCATCGAGAATTGGCCGACCGATGACCAGATGCGTCGCCCCATCGCGTATCGCCTGCCCCGGCGTCGCCACGCGCTTTTGATCACCCACGTCGCCACCCACAGGGCGAACCCCCGGCGTAACCAGCCAAGGCTCGACACCGATTGCCTTGCGAAGTGCCACAACCTCTTGAGGGGAACAAACCAGCCCGTGCGCACCGGCGGCAATAGCCATTGCCCCCAACGAAACCACCTGCTCTTTCATAGAACGCGTGACGCCGAGAATATCCAAGTCGCGCTGATCCATGCTGGTCAGTACCGTCACCGCAAGGAGTTTTGTGCCGGTATTCGCCTCCTTCACAGCCTTTGCGGCACCTTCGATCATTGCCTTCGACCCTGTCGAATGCAGCGTGAGAAGTTCGACACCAAATTTCATACAAGAGGACACTGCGCGCTCGACCGTCCTCGGGATGTCGTGGAGCTTGAGATCGAGGAAAATGCGCTTCCCATCTCCTGTCAGCATATCCAGCACCTGTGAACCATCCGAAATGAATAACTCAAGCCCAACCTTATAGAACGACACGGCATCACCGATTTCGCGAACGACCGCAGCCGCCTCGACTGCCGAGGGCACATCCAGCGCCACAATAATTTCATGCTTCATTTATAATCCTTTGCATAATTTTTCGTAGATTTTAGCACAGCCAGCGAACCTGTGTCCATATTTCCCCTCACGTCCCAGCAATTCTAATTATGGCAAATCTTCTCTGAAGCGGCGTGCTCGGAGAGCCCG
>CAZKJH010000191.1:0-4312 GCA_964553035.1 uncultured Lentisphaerales bacterium
TCTTGTAAATCTTGTAATCTTGTCTTACCAATACGCGCTGTACAGAGTACTAGTGACTAGCTCCCGCTGTACTGGGTTGGATGCTTGAAGGGGTGGTCGGACGGGTCGGACAGATTCCTCTAACCACTAGCCACTATACGATTAAGATTACGATTAGGATTAGGATTAGGATTAAGATTAAGATTACGATTAGGATTACGATTAGGAAAAGAGATGCCCAAAATAGACAGATACTTGCATGGCCTCGTCACGGGTTTTGGAAGCGACTTGCACATGAGTGCAGGTCGTCCGCCCTACGTTCGCATTCACGGTTCGCTGTGCGTGATTGAAGGTGAGCCGCCATTTTCAAGTGAAGAGATTCTGTCGATTTTAAAAGAGATCATTCCCAGCAGAAACTACGAAGAGCTGACTGGCGTTTGGGATACGGATTGCGCTTACGAAATTCCGGGCACCGCCCGTTTCCGCGTGAACGGTTTCAGGGACATTCAAGGCTTCGGATGCGTCCTCCGTGTCATCCCTGAGCGTATCCCGACCTTTGAAGATTTAGGATTGCCCTCGGCGCTCCGCGATTTCTGCTTTCTTTCGAAGGGGCTCGTGGTTGTTACGGGACCGACGGGTAGCGGGAAGTCCACGACGCTTGCCGCCATGATTGATTTTATCAATAAACGTCGCGAGGAGCACATTGTCACGATTGAGGATCCTGTTGAGTTCGTACACAAGCCTCATAAGTGTGTGATCAACCAGCGCGAAGTTCATCGGAATACGAAGAGTTTTGCCCGTGCGTTGCGTGCGGCTCTTCGTGAAGACCCCGATGTCGTGCTCGTGGGAGAAATGCGGGATCTTGAGACGATGGAAATTGCCATCGAAACGGCTGAGACGGGACACCTTGTCTTTGCCACGCTCCATACCAACACGGCTTCTACAGCAGTCGAGCGCATGATCGACAAGTTCCCGGAAGGGCGTCAGAATCAGATTCGCTCGATGCTTTCGGACACGCTCAAAGGGGTCGTTGCTCAAACGCTCTGCAAGCGTGCAGATGGGAATGGGCGAATCGCGGCCTTTGAAGTCCTTGTGGTGAATACGCCTGTTGCTGCTCTCATACGCGAGGCCAGAACCCACATGTTGCCGTCGGTTATCCAGACAGGCAAGGCCTTGGGTATGCAGACCTTCGGGGATGAGTTGACGCGTCTTGCTTCCAAGGGAATTGTTTCTGCGGAGGAGGCGTATATCAAAGCCGTTGACAAGGCGGATGTCGAGACGAAGTTCAAATTGGCTGGCATTACGCTCGATTTCAAGAAAAAGGCGGAAGAGGAGGCCTATAAACGTAGTCTGACCCTGGCGCGTGACCTCTTTGAGCAGACGAAGTCTGCCTACGAAGCCGATCCGAAGAATTATGAGTATCAGATGGCACTGGCCTGGCTCTTGTGTACGTCACCTTATCCTGAGATTCGTGATGGCAAAACCGCGCTTAAGCTGGCGGAGCAGGCGAGTGCCGCACTCAAAGATCGAAATCCAGATTATCTTATTGTGGTAGCCGCAGCATACGCCGAGCTGGGTAATTTCCGAAAAGCCATTGAGATTACCAAGCGAGCCGAGGCGCTTTATGTCAACAAGGGAGACGTGAACAATGCTGCAAGTATGAAGAGTCGAATTGTCCTGTTTGAAAAAGAACACCCTTATCGTGACGAGTAATTTTCTATTCGCCAGAGGCGAATTATGAATTACGAATTACGAATTACGAATTATGAATTATGAATTACGAATTATGAATTACGAATTATGAATTACGAATTACGAATTATGAATTATGAATTACGAATTACGAATTATGAATTATGAATTACGAATTATGAATTACGGAGCTCTGATAAGACGATGGTCGATGGTCTATAGTCATTCTTTTTTGCCACAAAGAAAATAATATGCCCAAAATAGATCCTAAACTGATTGAAGCGATTGGCTTCTTCGAGAAAATGCTTCAGACGATGCCGGATGACCGGACGGGGCTGGAGTTTCTCGCCGTGGCCTACGAGCAGACGGGTGAAGTTGAGAAACAGGTTTCGACTCTCATCAAACTTTCGGAAGCATTGCTCAAGGAGGGTGATTTGGAGCATGCCTCCATGATCGCCGAAAAGCTCAAATCCTTTAAAGGCAACGTTCAGGCGATGTCTGCTGCTCGCGTTGCGGAGATGATCATCGCCAAGGGGAAGATCGGCCCTTCGCAGCGTACAGGGTCGGATGGGAACCCCCTGTTTTTCGAGACCGAGCAAGATGCCAATTCCACAACAATCCAGCTTGATATGCAGCAAGCGGGCGTGCAGTCCTGGTCTAGCGATGCGGCTAAGGCAGAAATTGAAATTGTTTGGAAATGGAAAGATAGTGGCCTCCTCCCGAAAGAGGTCTGCATGAACCTCTTGCATGTGTTTATGGATCACCCTCTTACGGATATCCCAGTCCTTATATCGGCATTGGGGCTACTTGAGGAGCAACATCCTGAGTACACGACACCAGCGTTGGAGGATATGCAGAAGCAGAGTAGTTCCCCCCCGATTCCACTGGAGCTCTTTGAGATTCCAGTCGACGTGCTCACAATACTGCCTATCGAATACATGAAGGTCAAGGGGGTAATCCCCTTTGCTGAGATTTCAGGCGAGTTACTGGTGGGGCTAATGAATTCGGTGAATGAAGGTCTTCGTAGTGAAATTGAGAAACTCACCGGGAAAAATTGTCATTTTTACCTCATCCATCCATCAGCCTGGTTTGCAGTCTCAGCGAGGATCTTTGAGTAGAGAGATACTCTTTCCCTCAAGGGCGAGAAGTTCTTTTTTCATCGACAGTCCCTCACGAAAGCCGCCGAGGCCGTTGGTCGCAACAACACGGTGGCAGGGTACGAACAGTGCCAAGGGATTACGGCCGCAGACCGTGCCCACCGCACGTGCTGCGCCAGAGCGTCCGATCCGTTTTGCGATTTCCCCGTACGTCGCCGTTTGTCCGTAGGGGATCTCAACTAAGGCTTGCCAGACGGACAGCATGAACGGTGTGCCGACGGGCTTCAACGGAATTGTGAACGTGTGGCGCGCACCCTTAAAATATTCGTCCAGTTCCTGAAAAGCCTTTTCAATCAGCACCGTGGCAGTGTCCTCACTCTGCCCCGTGATTTCAGAGGGTAACCAGAGGCGAACAATGGTGCCATTCGCTTCGCTAAGACCTATTTTGCCAAACCTCGTTTCACGAACAACGTCTATTTTCATCGGGGTTAAAATACCGATTCAATTTTGTCGAGGAGGGGTTTGTGGACGAGGCCATTCGAACCAAGATACGCGAGACGGTGTTCCCCGAAGGAGCGTATGATCGTTCCTGTGCCACCTGCGCGACGTAGAATGAGATCTGCCGCAGCGATGTCCCAGATATAGATTCCCGGCTCAAAATAGCCTTCACAAGCGCCAGCGGCTGTCATGCAGATGTCGAGTGCGGCGGCACCGCAGATTCGCGGGCGTTGCACGATGCCGGCAATTACATTGAAAAATCGAAACGGATGACTTTCTGAGGACGCTGATTTATCGGCACCCGTATGCACGATGGCGATCTCCATTGCTGCAATTTTTGAAACATGAATTTCTTCGCCGTTGCGTTTCGCAGGGCCATCTGAGGTTGCTTCGAAAATGAGATTCATATCCGGTGCGTAGACGCAACCAGCGAGCATTTCGCCATTGCGACGCACGGCAACAGATGAACACCAGTAGGGGCTGCCGTGGAAAAAATTGACCGTGCCGTCGATAGGATCGACAATCCACTCGTAGGAGTCTGCCGCGACCGTATTGTGTTCGTCATCTTCTTCGCCCAGGACCGAGTGACCTGGAAAGTCACGCAGAATGAGGGCCGTGATGACTTGCTGGCATTCAACATCGAGCTTCAGCTTCACGTCGTGGTTGGTGACGAGATTGGCGTCCTGGTTGCGACTGCGTTCTTTGACAGCGTATGCGGAGCCAGCCTTTGCGGCGGCGATAGTGGTTTGAAGAAGAAGAGATGTAGGAATGCAAGGTGTCATGCTGAAAAAATTCCGGTTGGAAAGAAGGAGCGATCGTGTGAGATTTGGCGGAACGAAACACGCCAATGCTAACGCACATTAAACTTGCTTTCTATAGTGGACTTTCGCGCGGCATTCATCAAGTCGAAATTTACATGGATATGTAATCGGTCAGCCATCCTTTCAATTACCCACATCTTTCTGTTGAGATGCTGAGTTTCTCTTTGTCCCGTTTTTTTGGACTGGGTCGTTCCATGGGGCGCTCTTGGCCGCTTTCCGCACTAG
>CAZKJH010000192.1:0-4155 GCA_964553035.1 uncultured Lentisphaerales bacterium
AATACCGCACGTGAGCTTATTGGAAAACCTATTTTGAATTCAGCACACTAGGGAGAAGTTGCGAGGGGAGAGGGGCGAGTGGCTGTAGACGCGGTGTCCTCGCCGAGCTCCCACAGGGCAAGAAGACGCTTGCCCTGTGCCTCTGCGCCCTTTCGACTCGAATTGATCCGTGCATCCTTCGGAATTCTTCCCGTCAGCTCAGTTGATGCAGAACCCGTAAATGTGCTAGAATACAAGCCATTCAAGCATGAGAAGTTTTATCCACAAAACACAAAAAGCAAAAAAGGATTTTCTGGTGGTGAACGTCGATCATTATCTAAAAGAACAAATTTCAGGGATGCGGATATGAGCATGTCTTTGAGTTGTTCGCATGTTTTGTGGTTCCTAAAAACTGCCATGAGTCGTTACCGTGGAGTCGCAACGGTGGCGACCCTATTCATGGCGGCGACTGCATTTACAGCGGAGCCGACGCTTAGCGTTGCCGTGGATGCCTCAAGCATCTATGTAGGTGATGCCTTTACCCTTTCTGTGACGCTGGATGGTGCGCCTGCCGGTAGTGTGGCACCCCAACTCGCGAATACCGCCAAGGCGCAGATCAGAGGCGGTGAGCCGCGTTCGCAGTCCAGCCGCAGCATCACGATTATCAACGGACAGCGCACCGATAATTCTATTGAACGCACGTCGTGGGTCTATGCCGTCACACCTGAGGAGACGGGCGTGTTTTCAATGGGAACGGCTTCGGCTAAGGTGAACGGCAAAACGCTTAGTGCCCGAATTCCAGATGTGCGCGTGGTCGGGGCCGAACCACAGCCCTATGCAGCGGTTGAAATATCATCGAGTCGTGAGAGCGTTTTGCTGGACGAGAGTTTTGAAGTTTTCGTAAGTGTTGTCGTGGCGAAGCTCGACGGTTCCGCCGCTGACACGAATCCCATGCCGGGCGGGAGCCAGACGCCGGGGCTTATCGAGATTCCGTTCCTTTCGGACGGCGTGGTCAAGGGAGCGACCTTTGAACGAAAGCTAGAGGATCTCCTGAATCCGCTGATGCAGCGGCGTGAAGATGCCGTCGGCTTTCGGATTAACGATTTCGCCGTGAATTCAGGTGTCTCCATGTTTTCCATGTTCCAAGAGAGACAGCCTGCCGTATTCTATTTCGACCGCGCAGAATCTGAGTTGAATGGCAAGCCAGCCTGGAAATATAGCCTGGTCTTCCCCATGAAGGCGACGGACGAGGGCGTCTGTCGCTTCCCTGCGGCGCGTTTTAAAGGGGTTGTCTTTGCGAAGCAAGAGGGCACTGCAGACGTGAAGCAGCTCCCCGTTTTCGCTGTTTCGCAACCTCTTGAAGTTAAGGTCACACCTCCTCCCGAGGCGGGACGTCCTGCCTCGTTCATCGGCTCCCTTGGAACCCATATAACCGCGAGTGTGGTTGTCGATGCGCAGTCGTGCAGACAGGGCGACCCTCTTCAATTGACGCTCGATATTGCCGGTGACTTGACCACCTCAAACATGCGCGAACCTAAAATCTTCGAAAACAAGGCAATGGCAGAGCGCTTCCGACAATATGGTGACATCGGACACGAGAAGACCGCCTCGGGCATGCGCTATACGTACAAGATACGACCGATGGTGAGCGGTACGATCGAGATTCCGTCGTTCGAATTGTCCTTTTACAACACGATAACACGCACATACGAAACCGTGAATACGGCTCCCGTACCTCTCCGTGTCGATCCAGCTCCAGAGCTCGACCTCAACGCCATTCTCGGAGTTTCTACGAATGCGGAATCCGCACGGCTAGCCCTACGACAGCAGCTCGTTCCTTCGGCGATCACGGTTTCCTCTAAAGGCATTTCAGAACCCGAAGCTCTCAACCGTCGCAAGGTGTTGGCCGTAGCTCTCATTCCGCCTGTGGTATACGGACTTCTCGTTGTCGTTGCCGGCGTATGGCGTCGACGTAAGGCATTCGGCACGGCTGTTCGGCGGAGCTCTGCGACCTCGCGATCGGTGCGTGGGATTCTCAAAGCCAAGACACCACAACAGGTCATGGATGCCGTGGGGTTGCTCCTTCGCGACAAGATGGGGGCGAAGGGGGGTGGGTTTACCCCTGGTGATGTTCGGAACATTTTGGCAGGGCAGGGTGTGGACGCTGTCACGTGCGAGGAGATTTCGAATCTGCTGCAGGAAGTGTTTGACTCTGGATTCAGTCCTGATTCCGATCCAACGGCACTTGTGAAAGCGCGGCGCACACGGATTGCTGAATTGTTCTCGGGAATCAAACTTTCCCTGATCCTGCTTTTTGTGGCAGGGTTTGTTGCGACCTCCTCGGGTGCGCAGGAAAAGGCCGCATCGTTTGTGTGGCGTCAGGCGAATGCGACAGCTTCATCGGCGAGGACGCAGGAGGACTTCCGTCAGGCGGCACTTGTTTACCGAGAGCTGATTGATGGCGGCACGGTCAATGGGGCGCTGCTCTACAACTACGGCACGATGTTGCTGTTTGCCGGACTTTCGTCTGAAGCGGTTGATGCCTTTGAGCGGGCGGAGGCACTCGATGGTGCATCGCCCGAGCTGGAGAACAATCTTGACCTCGCATTGGGCGCCGTAGACAAGGCGGCGCATCTGCTGGGTGAGGGTGGGTGGCAGGGTGTAGACTCTGCCACAGCGTTGCCGTGGTATCGGGTACCGCTTTTCTGGCATTACGGTGTACCGGTGAGCGTGAGGCTGGAGGCGCTGGCTGTGATGTGGGGTATTTTGTGGCTGGGCATGATGTTAAAGTTTGCACGGCTCCGGAGGATTGGCAAGGTGTTGGTGGCGGTGGGTCTGGTGGGGCTGGCGGTGTTTGGTAGCAGTGTGCTGGCAAGCAAACGCGTACTGGACAAGCCGATGCCGGAGGTTCCGGCCTTGCATGAGACCGCAGAAAGGACGGTGGCACCATGAAGCTGAAAATTTTCATTGCATGGCTTGTCGCCGGTCTCGTTTTAACGACCTGCGTTTTTGCGCAAGAAGGTGCACCCCCCACTCCGAAGGTTGTGTTTGAGATTCTCCCCAAACAAGACACTTATTATGTCGGTCAGCGCGTGACGGCGAGACTCTTTATCGATTTAGGCGAGGCGGAGCTGTCGAGTCAGATGGGTACCGAGGGGCTGCCGGATGGCACGATGGTGCAGATGGGCGAGTTCAGGCAAGTGAACAGCGGCAATCCACAGAAGCTGATGTTTTCGGCGAACATGATTATTCTGAAGCAGGGGCTGAATATTTTTTCGCCTGTGCTAAGCGGACAGATAGGGATACGCATGAAATCGTCCGGATTCTTCTCCAGTCGTCGGATCTACCCGTTTCGTGCGCAGTCGGAGCCTGTGGAAATGCAGGTTAAGGTGCCGCCAGAGGCCGGGCGTCCCGAGAATTTCTGTGGTGCTGTCGGTGAGTACAAGCTTGATGCCGAGCTCGCACCGAAGACTTGTATGGTGGGTGATCTGCTCACGCTCAAGTGGACGCTGGTGGGCAACGGCACGGCTGACGATATGACGAAGGTGGAGTATAAGCCCGGGAAGGATTTCAGGGTTTATCCACCGCGCATGACCTCACAGGCGGACGGGGTTGTTTCATGTTCACAAGTGATCATTCCGTTGAGCACGAATGTTACGCGTGCGGCGGCGTTCACCCTCTCGGTCTTCAATCCGCTGAAAGGCGAGTATACTGAGCTCTCTTCCGGGCCTTTCAGGTTGCGGGTTGGTGCTCGTGTGATCAGCGAGGCACCCACGAATACGCTTTCAAGTTTGGTTTATCGAGTTGAGCCCGAGGAGACGATGCAGCAGGCATTGACGACCGGTAACGGCTGGATGCGGTTTTTACACCGGAAGCGAGGCGAGACAGCATCGCTGTCGGTCTCCGCGTCTGCGCGATTGTGTCCCGATGCGGTGTCGCGGATTTTGTTTGAAATTCCATTGGGTTCCTCCGTCGAAGTCCGGGAGCGTTACGGCCACTGGGTGCGCGTTTTGTATGACAGGGCGACCGGATGGATACCCTCGGCGGTGGTGGGGATGTCGGAGAAGACGGAGTAGGGACGAGACAATTACGAATTACGAATTATTTGTGAGGGGATAGCGGGGTGCGCGTCAATTTAGTTGATGGGTAGAGGCATCTGGGTGGCTACGAAATTCT
>CAZKJH010000193.1:0-3868 GCA_964553035.1 uncultured Lentisphaerales bacterium
TCGGCTCGCTGATCCGCACATCAATGCCGACACCCCTGTCGCTAACCGATTACAATTCGTGCTGTTTTTCAACTTGCCCTTTTAAAAAAAATAGGCTAGTCTATCCTTTAAGTCGCGATGGATTTTCTAATAGCCATTTAGGAATCTACGCACGATAGAAATGGTGCCGAGACAATCCTGTCTCGGTCTTTTGGGAGACCCCGACAAGATTGTCGGGGCTACTCTGAGCGGATTCTTGAACTACTCAAAATAAGCTTTGATCGTAAAGATTAGAACACAAAGAGGAAGACGGGTATGAGAAATTCGAAAATAGCGATTATAACAGCATGTTTCAACTGCATTGTAGCTTGCTCTTCAGGTGCTACGTTGCAGGTGGCAGTAGACGGCTTGACTACCTACCGTATCGTGAAACCGGACCAGCCTACGGCAGTGGACGAGTATGCGGTTAATGTGCTCACCAACTTTCTGTTTCAGAAGACCGGTGCGTCCTTCGCTGTCATCCCAACCGACAAGGTTACAGCATCCGACGGGCACATTTTTGTCGGGTTGAGTGCTTCGGTTCTGAAGGCCATCGGTGCAGATCCACTTGCTGAACTTAAGGATCAGGAATATTGTTTGCGAAGCGTTGACAAGAACATCTTCCTGTACGGAAAGGGGGTGCATGGGAACCTGTATGCCGTGATGGATTTCATGGAAAACACGCTCGGTTGGCGCTGGTACACCGACGGCGTCTGGTACGGCGAAGCGGCGTCGAAACGGGAACCTCATGAAGGGAAACCGGTCTTCACCGTTGAGCGCACCCTGACCCTCAAGCCGTTTGATCGTAAAGGCGGGTTTGCCTTTGTCTACCGTATGCTTACGGATCCAAGGATCTTTCAATACCAGCATGGACTGAATATGGGGTTCAGCGAGCGCAGGCAGGCCATCACGGCGGCCGGCGGCGCTGACCCATTCCCAGATGGGATGGTGTCGCTAAAATTCATGCCTTCAATCGGTCATTCGCTGTTCAGCTACATTCCTCCGGATCCGAAGAACGGGAGTGCCCACGTGTTTGATTGGCTTAAGAAGAAGGATTATTTTGAAACTAATCCTGATTTCTTCAGCATGAATAAAGCCGGAAAGCGGTTTGTCGACCAGCTTTGTTTCAGCAACCCTGAGCTGCGTGCAGAGTTGACCAAGAACATCCTAGAGCACATCGGCATCCTCAAGGATCAGGGGCATAAGCAGACCATCATCGATGTCAGCGCCATGGACAACACCTCCGAGTTTTGTTTCTGTCCGGACTGTCAGGCTCTGAAGCAGAAATACGGAGTCCCGGGCGGCCCGTTCTTCGACTATCTTTTCGAGCTATGTGAAATCGCCAAAGCTCGGCACCCAGAAACGATGATCCATACCTTGGCCTATCGGCTGTCCCAGACGCAGAAACCGCCCGTGATGCAAGCCGGGCAGACGTTTCCCGACAACCTAGTCATCCAGTTTGCCAATATTCATGACGAGGTCGACAAGGACTGGAATCATCCTCGCAATCGGCCTAGTTATGAAGACCTCCTGGCGTGGCGCAAACTGACTCCACATCTCTGGACTTGGTATTATCCCAATACCTACTCCGCCGGCGGTAGCATGCCGTCTGGGAATAACATCGAGCGGACGGTCACCGATCTACGTCTCATGCATAAGGTGGGCTTGGAGGGAGTTTTTATCGAACAGGGTTCCATGGCGGTACCGGGCGGCTTCAATTTCACGGAATTGCAAAAATACATCTACGTGCAACTGTTCAAGGATATCGATCGCGATGTCGCGGACATCATTCGGGAATTCACGGATCACCAGTATGGTCCCGCCGCCCCACTGTCGCGGACTTACCTGAAGGAGTTGGAAGCCGCGCAGAAGGTTTCGAGCGAGGACACATCGTTGAGTGCCGGGAGCACGATTAATCGCGTGATGATGGGTTTGACGCCTAAGATGCTACGGCGTTGGCAGGGGTATTTCGACAGGATGGAAAACGATACGGTCGCTGATCCATTGCGCCTGAAGAATGTGCGCCGACTGCGGCAAACACTGGACTATGCCACCCTAGCGCACTGGAACGACTTGGTCAAGGCCTATCCTAAAACGTTCAGCGATTATCGCGTCGTCAAAGCACGGCTGGCTCCGACGCCTCCACCTTGGGGGCTTACTGCGTTGGTTGACGAGTGGGAAATGATGATCGAACTGGCTGGAACGGAAAAACCGCTACCGCCGCCCTTTGACGTCATGGACAAGGCCCTAGTCCGGCGATTCGTCCCACACCGGGCGGGATGGAATGCTCCCGTGAACGTCAAGGATCCCGATGCGGCGTTCGGTTTTGCGGCGGTCGTAGACAAGCCGGACAAGCCATTCCATTTCGGATTTTACCAAAATGATACCGAGATCCGCGGGCTTACCAGTACGCTGGAATCTGGCGACATCACGTGGGGCCACTATCGAGTCTATCCGCTGGGCGAAATTCAAACGACCCCGGATTGCTTTGTCTGGTTTTCGGTTTGGAGCTGGTTGACGCAGCTACAGCTTGGTGAGCGTTTGTATAATCCGCCGTCGCCGGACAACGACAATCGTTACGACGTCCATGTTTCGCTGAAGTTTGATCCGCCGGTACCCCCAGACACCAACACCCCTTACTCGGTGCTGTGCGATCAAATCATTTTTGTGAAGAAACCTGTAAAATGACGAATAGGCTAATTCCACGTTCTTTACGGCCTGTGTGCATAGATATCGTCGCCGAGTAGCACTGCATTGGCCCTGCGCAATCAGTTGGCGGTATCATCCAGCCAGCGTTTAGAGGCGTTGCTCTCACAGTCCTGTTTCAGCAACGCCGTCCTGCGGCGCACAGAACTCGGGGCGCAGGGGCACGGCCTGCCGCACATTCGGCGCTACGATCACGGGCGTGACGGCTTTGTGGCTGAAGAGCGTCCGACCATCCGCGTGGTGTGCCACGAGGCAGTTAGCACACGAAATTTTCTCCGAGCTGTAGAAGTCCGTTCCGTCGAGCGCGACAGGTGTGACCCCCAAGGACTCGATAGCGCTCCAGTGCTCCGCTGGCTTCCAGTATTCCAAGCAAATTCCAATAGGCACCGTGTAGCAGTTTCGGAGATGCCGGATCCAACAGTGTTCTGACGTGGTTGTCTACCGGTATGCGACTGATGCCAAAGAGCGTCTGGGCGTTGTTTTAACCCTTCTCGCCTTGCATCGCCCGCTGGCAAGATAACCACGACGGGGACTGTAAGAAGAACACAGCGAACGCCGACATCACCGCGTCAGGGATTGTATACTGGTTGTTCACCCCCGTTCTCATGTCAGGAAATCCTTCAGCGGCTTCCCTGACAATTCCGACGCATTGCATGTAAAGAGGGTTGTCTGTGTGGTCTTGATTATTCATGAGGGGCTTCCTCCGGGGGTTCTCGTAGCAATCGTAAGTTCAGTGCAGTGAGTTCACGAACGATGGCACGCAAGCGCTTACCTTGCGCTACGCCTTCTGCTGCTCGGGCGGCGCACGCGGCAGGAACATAGCTTTGACGTTGTCCGCTCTCGCCAGTGACAGCCAAATAGAGTCGCGGTCCGTGTCGCTTGCCTTGGTGGCATGCGCAGTTTTTCCGCGAGCATGTCGAGTAACGCTCGACAAGCGATCCGTTCATCACGCCGCGTAGCGTGCCCATTTCGGCAAGCAGAGCATCGCGCTGTTCCTTAAGTGACTCTTTCTTTTTGTTCATACCAAAATAGTATAAAGCATAAATCATGCTCTATACAACAACAAAATGAAAAAAGCCATAATTGCTGCGGGTGCGATTTTATTTTGTTGAGAGTCATGAGGATTTCGTGTGCGAACGGTAGT
>CAZKJH010000194.1:0-3536 GCA_964553035.1 uncultured Lentisphaerales bacterium
TCTTGTAAATCTTGTAATCTTGTCTTACCAATACGCGCTGTACAGAGTACTAGCTTTCAACGTTGAGCGATCCGGTTTAAAAAACTTCTTACGGCGGTGCGCGTGGAGGGGGTGTCGTCGGAGTGCGTGCGCCGGTAGAATAAGCCGCCCGTTGCGAGGAACAAGATAGAGACAACGAATAGTGTAGCATAGTTGTCGAGCTTCAGCCACGGTAAGGGAGCCGCCAAGTCGCCAACAGACGTCAGCAGTCCACCTGCCAACAAAGGAGCGATACCGCCGGTCAGCCCCATCCAGGCGTAATAAACGGAGGTGTAGGCGGTGCTTTTCTTCGGGGGTACAATGTTGTTGAACAGCAATTGTCCAGCTCCGATGGCGACTCCGTTGGCGGCAACGCCGGTGATGAAATAGAGAACAGCGCACAGGAGAACGATATGCGTCGAAGCGATCGGCAGTAGTAGCCAGCCCAGCGGCACCAGCAGCGAAAGGCAGCATGCTGGCATGAGCACGGGGCGGCCTCCCAAACGGTCGGACAGCCAACCCCATCCCAGGCTGGATAGGGCACCTCCAATCATGGCGACCATGTCGAGGCGTAAGATCGTGGCTGTCTCGAATCCAATACGCTGCCTGACATATAACGGCAGGAAGGAAATGAGCATGACCGATCCGATGGTCAGGCCGGCCATGCCGCCCAGATACGCTGTGAAATTCCGGTCGCGCAGTGTTGCAGCCATGTTGTTCCAGTGATTACCTGTCTCCGTCGCACGTGGGATCGGTGCGCCGCCCGGCACTTTTGTGTGCAGCAAGACGCCAATAAAACCGAGTGCCGAACCTGTGCCGATCAGCCAAAGGTAGGCACTTAATCCTTCGACGTTATCCAGCACATGACCGGCGATCGACAGCGCGATGCCAGAGGCTACAAGACCTGATACTGCGGACCACGCGGCAAACCGCCCTCTTACTCGGTTCGGGATGAATTCTTGAGACCAAGGATACAGGGCGGTTTCGGCCAAGGCCCGAAGCAGGGCAAAAACGATAATAACAATGCTTAGAAAAACAATTGCATGGTCTTGACCGAAGTGGGTCGTCACCCAGGGCAATAGCAGAAGCAGTGCCATGACAAACTTGCGCAGGCCGTATCCTGCCAGAAATACTCGCTTGCGCCCGAGTCGAGCCGCGACCGGTGCGAAGCCTAAGGCCAGCAGACCACAGAAAGGGAACAACGACAGCATCATGCCGACGCGCCCCTTTGGCAATCCCAAATCAGTAAGAAACAAGACGAACATTGAACCGCCAAATGTCCATAAGGCGAAAAAACTATTCAGTACGCCAAAGGACAGTGCCCACGGCAGAGCCCGGATTTTCCCGCGGTCGCTGTCGTCGCCTGAGGTTAGCGACATTCTTTGTTTGTCAGCATCAGAATGTTTACGCGATTAATCTTTTCATTGCTTCCTGCATGCATGCCATGCGAATGTGCATCTATTCTCACGTTTTTCCCTTTTTATTCTATTTGTTTCCTGAATCCCTAAGGTCAAATACGATGTCGGCTTCGATGCTTTCGTTGACAAGGTTCAGGTTTTGCCAGTTGCCTTGGAAGGCGACATCATAGCGTGTTTTGTTTTCTGCTGTAATCACTAAATTGCAGAACCGGGCATTCCCGATTGCAGCCCGATCGCCCACGCAAGTGAACAGGCCTCGGCCGAACAGAGGCGTGTCATCAGCGATACGGATGTTCACGTTGCTGACCACGAGATGGCGGATGCTGCCCTGAACATAAAAAAACTGCCCGTTTCTCGCTGTTTTTTGAAAGCTGCACCCATCGATGATCAAGGTGTCGATCTGGACGTTCTCGTTTTCGATCCAGAAAAGGCCCCGGCGATTGTTGCGTTCAACCATTTCCGGCTCGCCGTCAACACTGCAGACCACGTTGCGCACAAGGATGGTGCCATATCGCGCGGAGGCTTCATAATGTGCCGAGATGAGGATACCATCGACGGCGTAGCGACCGTAGATGCCATCAATTGTCACCTCGTCGATGGGGTACTTTTCGGTCGATAATAAGCGCACGGCACGGTAACCGATCAAGCCTTCACTGACATGAATGTCGCGAATGACGATATGACGAATGCCGCCTTGCCGGAATGACTTCCACAGAATGTTGGTGCCTGTGCCGCGTTCCGGAACGGTGAACCCTTTGGGGTACTTGGGGTAAGCACTATCGCCACCATTCAGGGCAACCATGTCATCCCAGGTACGACCGTGGATATTGCTGATGACTCCATTATAGCACTCACCTTCGAGATGAATGCCGTCCTGATTGACGCGCAGTTCGCGCATGTCCAGATGAATGTTATCGATCGTGAAGTTACGGATCAGTGCCGTATCGAAAAAATAGGTTGTTGCATCAAACAACCTGACATCACGTAGCACGAAACCGTTGACATTCACGATTTCCATCAGAAAGCCACGAAACTCGTAGCTGCCCCATAGATGGTCTAAGCGTGGATTCTTTCCGCCGTTAGCGTCCCATACACCCCCGGTAACGGTGATATTCTGCTCGGGCTCACTCAGTGTCCAGTTCTCCGGTCTATCCTCTGGCCCGGAATACCGTGGGAAAGCAGGATCCGTAACAAAATCGGGGAACTGATCTTCAAAATAGCGCTGATCCGCCCAATGCGTACGCAGCATGGTACAGCAGGCATTATCAGCCAATCGGATGGTGAACCCGGGATCCAAACTGAGACAGGTTCCGCTTGAAATGACCAAGGAACGGCTGATCAAGGCCGTGCCCGTACCCCGCAGCCGCACAGTGCCGCGCTGATCCAGGCACGCTTGAATAGCGGCGGTGCAATCCGTTTGCCCATCGTAAACGGCACCAAACTGGCATGGAGACAATTCTTCGTCTGGATTTTCTTTTGGAAGAGCTTTGAGAGGTGATTGTTTCGACATAATCTTTCCTTGTAACCGTTCCCTGCGCGTGTTTGGCATCTCAAAAAAACAGCCACTGTATGCAAATAGTTGAGTGAGTTTTGCTACTTAATGGCATCAAAATAATATCCTAGCCTCTTCTTTTAAAAAGTGCAAGCACTATAAACAGCACTGTAGTGTGGTTTTCAAAACAGGAATTTTTGTGGTGAGCAAAACTGGACAAGTTCATTCATATTCCTAACCCTGGAATCATAATTGTTGTGTTTTTATGCTATGGGCATTGATAGTAGTCAGCCAATCTTGTCCAGTTTTGGTCATCACCACGGAAGCGTTCTTCTATTGGCTCTCATTGTTGTCGTGACGCCCAGATGCATCTCTGTGTTCAGATCTAGGAGGCGGTCGTAAAGACACGCATGACAGTTTCTTACACGCTTGCAGTATAAATTCATCGCTTCAACTCTCTGTCCCGTTTTGCTAACCACCACCATAGTCCAGTTTTGCTAACCACAGGTGTCCAGTTTTGCTATCCCCCCGACAGCACTATAAACAGCACTATAGTAATCGGTCAGTGACGGGGGGTGCCCCCGTTGACTGCCCGATTACAGTCGCTA
>CAZKJH010000195.1:0-3530 GCA_964553035.1 uncultured Lentisphaerales bacterium
GAAGAAATCGCCCCACGAATCAACTCACAAAAAAATCATGCGTCAGCACTGAAAAAATGGGGGGTAGATAAACCTTCTGAAATATGTGACTATAATGTCGTTCATTTTGGGCGTGGTATGGTGCTGCGCAGAAAATGTTTTGCAAGAGCCTCTGAAGATAAACGACGGCGTGTAACGAATCCATTCGCCTTGATGCAAACAAATCGCAAACGCTACACTTTGCATGGAACCAAAATGAAAAGCCTGTACGGCCTACCCTCTACTTGCCGGAACGGGAATCACCCATTGACCTGAAACCAACGCACCACGGCGACCGTTGGAGAGTCATCCTCCCCAATGTTCACCAACATGGGGTTGTCGTCTGGAAGGAATAGGCGGCTAACGAGCGGAAAAGATGGCAGAAATGTTTATGTTGAAAGGACAGTCAAGGGCATCTTTCAACACTTCACGCATCCTTTAGACCGAACATTCTCTTCTTGAGATCAAGGTAGAAGAGGTAGTCATCTTCGGGGACGTTGGGTGGGCAGCGGTGATCGCAGAAGGGGATGTAACCGCCTCTTTCCACGTAGGGAACAAGGGTATCGAGGTATTTCCGGATGGCTTCTCGGCCGGAGCCGAGCTGGATTTTGTCCACACCGCCCATGATGCGAAGCTGGCCTTGATACTGATCCAGGAGTTCGCCGGGATGCGAGCATCCCATGACTTCGAAGGGGAAGAGGCAGTTGATGCCGCCCTCAAGCAGGTAGGGGAGGATGGGACGGACATCGCCGTCACAGTCCGTGTACCAGATATCGATGCCGTGCTGATCGAGTTTTCGACGAATGCGCTTGTAACGGGGCATGACAACATCGCGGAAGAAATCTACAGAAACCAGTGGCCCACTTTTGAAGCAAATGTCTTCCCAGCCGGATGCATAATCGAATTGAAAATGCGGAAGGAGTTGATCCAGCGAGTGCTCCACAAGCTGACAGCAGGTCTCCACCATGTCTTCTACCATTTCGGGATAGTCGAAGCCTGCATACGTGAGGCCTTCAAAAGTGAGCATATCGCGAATTTTTCCGATCATCGAACCGCAATTCACGCCGAGGGGATAATCTCGGTCTGCCGGATGTCGCTTCTTCCGAAACTCGACATCGATAATGCGTGTTGGATCATCCAGCCTGAAACGCTCTTCCTTAACGCGCTTCCAGTCGTCAGGCGTTTCGATGCTCGAGCGCAGATAATGCGGAATAGAAGCATGGCCTGTGGCCTGGACTTCGCAGATGACGCCATCGCTATTGAAGACGAGATTGGTGTCGCCGCGCTGCTCGATGATTTCGGTTTTGAAAGACGGCGACATCCAGTTAGTGCCTCCGAAACAATCGATGCGGTCGAAATTGAAGAAGATGTCGGCCTCCGCATTTCCTGTGATGCCGTTGTCCTGAAATAGTTTCCAGTCCGTGAAGTTTTCGTCCCAGTAGCCGAATTCCATGTTGAACGTGCGGTCGAAGCTTTTGTAATGCATCTGCCGCTGAAAACGTTCGCGCCCTGTCATTTTACCAGACCATTTTTCGAGAATCGGTTTGATTTCGCTCATGTTATAGTCCTTGTGGGTTATCCATCTGCCTTAATGATTTGACTGCAGTCCCGACTGCCCCTATTTTCTAATTACGACGCACCGATGTCTTGTCTTGAACAGACGATATGGCGTTGAAAACTTATTCGTTTTGAATTGTCGCTCATTGTTGTTCATCAGTGTTCACGTGTCAAGCCTGAAAACAGAAAAAGTACTCTATTTCTATAATATTCTAGAGCAAAGTAAAATAAAATACCTTCTCTCCTCGTTTGGGAAATAAGACTGCCAATACAAACAAGAACGCTGGCATTACTAAACACAAAGAAAGGTCTCTCTCATGAAATACAAATATCCACTACTTGTCTGCACGCTCGTCATGCTACAAGCCTCTCTCTACGCGAAAGACATCGAAGCCAAACAAGAAAAGAAACGCAACAAGGCTGTTTCTGCCGAACAAGCCAAAGGCTGCCCACTCAAGATGTTCGATAAGAATGCCGATGGCAAACTTGACGAAGCCGAACGCGCAGCGATGAAGGCCAAAAAAGAAGAAATGAAGAAGAAGTTCGACAAGGATGGCGACGGTAAACTTGACGAAGCCGAACGCGCAACGATGAATGCCAAAAAAGAAGAAATGAAGAAGAAGTTCGACAAGGATGGCGACGGTAAACTTGACGAAGCCGAACGCGCAACGATGAATGCCAAAAAAGAAGAAATGAAGAAGAAGTTCGACAAGGATGGCGACGGTAAACTCTGCGAAGTGGAATGTCAGGCGATGCGTACTGCCTGCAGGGCAGAAAATAGAGCCGCTTGTCCTAAGGCTAAAGGGCAGAAAATGAAGATGAAGTGCGACACGAATGGCGACGGCAAAGTGGACATGAAGGAATGTCAGGCCGCCCGTGCTGCCTGCAAGGCCCAGAGCTGTGACGCTCCGAAGGTCGCTAGACCTCAACAAGCGGCTAAGAAGGAACAAGCTGTAAAGAAGGAACAAGTGGCTAAGAAAGAAGCCGTTGAGAAAAAGGCTGGCAAAAAGAATGGAAATGCTGTTCAAAAGAAACAAAACAGCGGCCCCCCCCCAGTGGTTCTGAAGGCTTTCGACAAAGATGGCGATGGCAAGCTCTCCAAGGAGGAGAATAAAGCTTTCCGTGCAGTCAGAAAAACTTTCGATAAGGACGGAGACGGCAAACTCTCCCCCGAAGAAAGAAAAGCAATGAGCAAGTCGCTGAAAAAATAAGCGTACCATTACAATCGACTAGCGATTGTAATGAACACACACGGGGCAGGGTTCATACCCTGCCCCTTTTTTTTCTTGTACCTGCCGGTGTTGTATTCGCCTCCCTATACCTTCATCTCGGCATCTCGCCTCAAGCTTGCATTGACCAGAAAAGTGAACCGATTGGCAGTTCCGCCATGGATATCATCGCCAGCCAGATTTACCGCAACGAATACGGTATCCGTCTCGTGACCGTGCATGTGTCCGTGGCGAAATTCGGTGATCACCTTCCGGCTTACCGCCTCGAAGGCATTTTAAACGATCCGGCATCACCCTTTCTCGTCAAACACTTTGCGGTTGGATGCAAGAGCGAGTGTGCTGAGTTCAAAATAAGTTTCCCAAGCATATTAATGGGCGCGGCAGAGTCGATTCATGATTTGGGGCTTGAGTAGTTGTGCGGCTTCGCCGCAAATGTGCGCCCGTAGCGGCGCCTCTACACCTCGTTTGAATGGCGCATCCGTCGTGCACCTCGCGGCGTCCCGCGGGGCGGTGACCCGCCTGTTGAACTATGGAAAAGAATCTCGCGCAGAGTCGCAGGGACGCAGAGTAAAGAAGCGGAGAAGGGATTCCCGAATGAACGCCAGGTTCCGATTCCAATTCAATTTAGGGGAATTAAATTTGAATTTTGGGGAGGCTCTAGTGAAAAATGAAATCGTAAGAGCGGTCAATGGACTCGAGGAAAATCTCTGCGCCCCAGCGTCTCTG
>CAZKJH010000196.1:0-3301 GCA_964553035.1 uncultured Lentisphaerales bacterium
ATTTCCAGAAAAACCCCTTGGAACCCCGCCGAGGTCAGGAAGTCTGAATCTTGAACTTTTGGGCGAGATTATGGTGACGTTACTGTACGAGAACAGGTGGGTTACCTGTTTGACGTAGCAAAGGTGTCTGTGCAGAGGCAAGATGCATCATGCTCCCAGTGTGTCAAGTCTCTACCCCCTTTCTCTCGGCTAGGGCCTAACACCTACTCGCGCTACCGCGTTTATGCTCCCAGTGTTGGTGGCATCCTGCTCAAAGGTGACTTGCTCAAACCGCGTTATGTTGCGTCTTTAAAATCAATTATCCCTAAAATGAAGAGAAATGGTTTCCACGCAACATAATGCCGCTCGCAACATAAGTCGCGAACTTTGTCGCTAATTTTGTCGCAAACTTTGTCGAATCTCACAGGAGCGGGGACATTCCTGTCCCCGTGCGAATGGGGTACAAGAAAGTCCCCCCTCCGTTCTTAACCAACTCGCAACTCACCACTTCTCCCCTGTGGCTGGCTCTTCGACGGACGAGCAGGCGTTCGTCCATCCCCTTTGCAGAAGGGGAAATTTGACTACTTGTGACGCTTTGACACAGGACGAGATGAGCCCCACCCTTTTCAAGCGAGGTATGGGGTGTCCCCATCGAAAACTACGCACTACGCACTCTTTGAGGGGCGCTACCAATTGTCCGCTTCGCCTTCGTCGTCCCCTTCTTCGGACTCCTCTTCATCTTCATCATCATCATCGCTGAAGCCGAATAGGCCGTCTTCTTCCTCTTTTTCATCATCCGGACTGTAGTCGGCATCATTGGCAAAGCGTGTTTTTGGATGGAATTCTTCATCCGTTTCCGCGAAGTCGTCGAATCCGCTTCCATACTGTTCGGGATTGTGCCCAATCGCCAATTCGGCTAAAGCAAGTGGGTAGAATTCACCTTTGACCGCATTGTGAGTCTCGCCAGTATGCTGTACTTTGAACACCCAGTCATCGTGTTCGGAAAGAAAAATGTAGAACAGGCTCTTCTTGGCACCTGGCTTCACAAACTCAGAAACAGAAATGTCCTCGTAGATATCGGGATCAATATCCTGAGGTTCCACGTCCACCGCTAAATCCGCCGGAAGCATTGACCGACTTCCTTCAGGCGAAAGCGCCAAATAAAAATAAAACGGAAATTCCTCGTCAAATTCGACAGCGTTTTGAATCGCCACGTGCAAATCGTAGAGATTCGCCGTCGGTGGCACGTCAATAAAGCGGACGCACTCATCATCCAACCAAGGACCTGACACACATGTTACGCGTAGTCTGTTCATTATCTGCTTGCTCATGATCTTCACCCCGTTAGTTCAGAAACCTGATTCCATAAGTTTTTCAATTGAAAGCGATGCTTTTTTCGCAAAAGCACCTCCGACTTGTCCAAGTCGTTCCACATAGCGGCCAATAATATCCGTCTCGATATTCACCACATCACCCACCGAGTGCGAACCAAGCGACGTTTCCTGCCACGTAGTTGGAATGATGCATACTTCGAATTCCAGCAGCGATGGCACGGCACTGATGGTCAGGCTAATGCCATCAAGCGCCACCGAGCCCTTCCGCACGATGTAGCGTGCTTCCTCTTCACGACACGCTAAGCGAAGACAGAAGTCGCGACCCGTCTTGATGATGGACTTGATGACACCGATTCCATCCACATGGCCGGACACGATGTGTCCACCCAGCCGATCCGAAAGTTTCAGTGCCCGTTCCAAATTCAGCGGATCGCCTCTTTTCAAATTCCGAAGGTTCGTGCAAGCTAAGGTCTCGGCAAGGACATCGACCGTAAACCCGCGTTCGGAAATGCCCACAACTGTCAAGCATACACCCTGCACCGCTACGCTCTCGCCCTTGATAAGCGGATCACCAGCCCACGGGACGCAGTCAATCGCCATCACCGCAGCTCCACCGCTAGCGGAAATCTTAACAAAGACACCCTTCTTTTGAACAAGTCCTGTGAACATCGGTTAGCCTCCTGTTTTCGGTAGTGCCCGAACTAAAATATCGCCGCCCAAATGACGAACAGAATCGATTTTGAAGCGTGGTGCTGTTGGTAAGTCGAACGGGTACTCTCCGAAAACGCGCTTCGATCCTCCACCCAGAATAACCGGTGCAATGAAAAGTAATAACTCGTCGGCCAATCCCGCATTGATAACCGAGGACGCCAACTTAGCTCCACCCTCACAAAGGACATTCATATAGCCCTCAGCCCCAAGAAAGGTCATCAGCGCGTCGAGCGAAATCGATGATTGTTTCGGATTCCCTACCCCTGAGAATTCGGCTGGTAATATGACAACTCTCGCACCTGTCTTCGCTACTGCGTCGCGTTGTGTCTCTGGACAAGCGTCCGTAGTCACGTAAAGCGTCTGTGATGCATGCCCATCCGAAAATATCCGCGACCGCAAGGGTACTCTACCTGCGGAGTCCAAAACAGCACGCATTCCAGAGAGTCCTTTATACGTATCTGGAGCCGCCGGACGCAGAAGCGAAGGGTCGTCTGCCACAACAGTACCACTACCCACGATCACAATGTCTGCCCTCTTGCGCAACTCACGGACGTGAGTTCGGGATTCAACGCTGGAAATCCATTTCGACTGTCCTGCATGATCGGCAATGCCTCCGTCAAGGGACTGCGCCATCTTGAGCGACACATACGGCTTCTTCTGTGTCACATGCTTGAAGAATGGACGAAGCATGTCGAGCGACTCCTGCCAGCACACCTCGGTCACAATGTCGATGCCAGCCTTCCAGAGCAGGTTCAACCCTCGCCCTGCATTCTGAGGGTTCACGTCCGACAAGGCCACCACCACTCTCTTGATGCCAGACTTGATGATCGCATCGGTGCAAGGTGGCGTCCGGCCATACGTGCTACAAGGCTCAAGCGTCACGTACATCGTCGCACCAGTCACATCTGCGCCGTTTAAGGACGCAAGCGCCGATACCTCGGCATGGGGACCGCCAGCGAATTGATGATGCCCGCGACCAATGACCTCGCCGCCTTTCACGATCAGGCAACCAACAGGCGGATTGGGTCGTGTACCCCCCTCTCCGAGAGAAGCCTCCTTCAAAGCCTCGCGCATCCAGTGACTGTCGGATTCCGAAACGGGCTCAGATCCTTGTGTTGATGATGTATTGGGAATGTCTTGCACGGTGTTCGAGGAGTACTCTCCGTAAAGCTCTTTATTTTAGAATAGAAGCCTTGGCAAGTCAACAGCACAAAATCGCCAGCTGCGATTCAGACACTGGGGAGAGGGCGGCGAGGATTTCAGGGTGCTTTCGATCT
>CAZKJH010000197.1:0-3279 GCA_964553035.1 uncultured Lentisphaerales bacterium
CTTGTAAATCTTGTAATCTTGTCTTACCAATACGCGCTGTACAGAGTACTAGGCAACCACGTCGTTTTTCGCATATTATAGATGCATCTCTCAGAAAACTAATATGCACGGAGCAATACATGAGAACAACACTTGATATCCCCTCGCCACTCATCGCCGAGGCGATGAAGGCTACACACCAACGCACGAAAACCGCTGTCATCGTAACCGCTCTCGAGGAACTCGTGCGTAAGAGCCGTATCCATGGACTGCAGCAGTTTCGTGGGAAAGTGGATCTGGATATTGACCTCAACGCGTTGCGGAAACGCAGATGAGCGTACTTGTAGACAGCTCTGTTTGGATCGAATACTTCAGGGGATCGGTGAACGGTGAAAACCTCGATTTTCTGATTGAAGAGAACCTCTGTTTCATGGTTTAAAAAAGGCGACAGGCGTCAAAATCCCGTAGGTGATTCTGCCTCCCCGAAAGTCGCAAGGCACTATGATTACTCGGCACTCGCCACTTCTTTTTGTCCTTCTCGCTCTTCTGGTTTAAACACCACCGTTGCGCCCTTGCGGTAAAAAATACTCTTTCACACAACTCACAACTCGCTAATCGCTACTTTTTCCTAGAAGTTAGAAGAGCGTGAGTTGCTTGTCATCGGTGGCTTTGCGGCGGCGGCTGGGGTCGGATCGGGGTTCGAGGAGGGCGGGCTTGCCGGAGTCGGCGAGTTCATCGGCTTCGAGATTGGAAAGAATTTCTTTGGCGCGTTTGAGCACGGGCTCGGGCATGCCGGCGAGCTGAGCGACAGCGATGCCGTAGCTTTTGTCGGCGGCACCTTCCACGATGCGACGCAGGAAGACGATGCCCTCGTTCTGTTCCCGAACGAGCACGCTGCAGTTGACAATGCCGTCGAGGGTGAGCGAGAGATCGGTGAGTTCGTGGTAGTGGGTGGCGAAGAGGGTCTTGGCTTTGACTTTGGGATTGTCGTGCAGATACTCGGCTACCGCCCAGGCGATGCTGATACCGTCGAAGGTGCTGGTACCGCGCCCGATTTCATCGAGCACGATCAGGCTCCGCGTTGTTGCGTTGTTGAGGATGTTGGCCGTTTCCTGCATCTCCACCATGAACGTGCTGCGCCCGCGCGCAATGTCGTCATTGGCACCGACGCGCGTGAAGACGCGATCTACGATGCCCATTTTGGCTTGGTCGGCAGGAATGAACGAGCCCATCTGCGCCATGACCACGAGCATGGCGACTTGGCGGATGTAAGTGGATTTACCGGCCATGTTGGGGCCGGTGATGATCATGATCTGACGTGTGCTGCCATTCAGATCAACATCGTTTGGCACAAAGCGTTCGGCTTCGGGAAGCTGTTCGATGACAGGATGACGTCCCGAAACGATATGGAGGGAATCGCCTGTCGTCATTTCCGGGCGCACATAGCCCAGCGCGAGGGCGCGATCGGCGAGCGAGCAGATGACATCGAGGGCGGCAAGGGCAGCGGCTGTTTCTTGAATTGCGGCTGTTTCGGCGACAACTTGTTCACGGAGTGCATCGAAGATTTCGATTTCCATCACGAGTGCTCGTCCCGCAGCGCCCGTGATCTTCTCTTCACGTTCTTTCAGTTCCGGCGTAGTGAAGCGTTCTCCATTGACGAGGGTTTGCTTGCGCTGGTAATTTTCTGGGACGTTTGCAACCTGCGCCGTGGAAACCTCAATGAAGTAACCAAAGACGTTGTTGAACTTGACCTTGAGCGTCTTGATACCGGTAAGGGCACTTTGCTCGGCTTGATAGCGGGCGATCCACGCGCGGCCATTTGAGGCGGCATCACGGAGGTCGTCGAGTTCGGCATTCACACCAGCGCGGATGACACCACCCTCGGAGAGCGTAGCGGGAGGCGACTCGACGAGGGTGGCTTCGATTGCAGCGGTGAGGTGGGGGAGGTCGCGGAGGCCCGTGAAGGTGTTCTGGAGAAATCCTGATTGCGTTTCCAGCGCAGGTGCGAGTTTCTCGCGGAGCCTTGGCACCGCCTTGAGCGCGGTCGCGATGGCTTGCAAATCACGGGCATTCCCACGCCCGAGAGAAATGCGTGCGATCGTACGTTCAAGGTCGCGTACGTCGCTAAGCAGGTCGCGCACAGGGGTTAAGACCGTGCGGGTTTTGGTCAGTCTGTCGACGGCTTCGTGGCGGGCGCGAATTTCATCGATATCTTGCAGCGGACGCGAAATCCAGCGGTGCAAGAGTCGCGCACCCATGGGTGTGCGGGTAGCGTTGAGAACACCGTACAGCGTGACGGAAGCCTCGCGGTTTCTACCGGGTAGAAGGTCGAGATGTTCGCAGGTGGAATCATCGAGTGCCATGAATCCAGAGGTCTGGCAGAGGCGGATGGTTTTGACGTGCGACAAGTCGCGCCGCAGATTCTCTCGGACATGTTGGATCAGCGCACCGGCGGCTTGAGCGATGGCCGGATGGCCTTCGCAGCCAAAGCCTTCCAGTGATTTGACGCCAAAATGCCGGGTGAGCGTACCGTAGGCCGCGGATTGATCGAAGAACCAGGCATCGATGGGCGTAACGTAACCGATGCCTGCCTGGCGCATGAGGGCGGCGGTTTCAGGATTGGGCGTAACACCATCCTCTGCGGCGGGGGCGATGCCCTCGCTGGGGGCGAGGCGGCGAATGGAATCGGAAAGGGACGCTTTGTCGGGATGAACTTCGACGAGAAGCTCGCCGGTGGACAGGTCGAGCGCGGCGAAAGCCAGCCCAGCCGCACCGCCGTCAGCGAGGGCGACGATGTAGTTATTGCGATCGTCCTGCAGGACATTTTTTTCGGTAACCGTGCCTGGTGTGACGATACGGGTGATTTCGCGCCGGACGATTC
Source organism: uncultured Lentisphaerales bacterium (assembly GCA_964553035.1). GTDB lineage: Bacteria > Verrucomicrobiota > Kiritimatiellia > RFP12 > UBA3636 > JBBQIY01. The sequence goes on from CAZKJH010000197.1 coordinate 2,861, forward strand.
CTTTAGCTGTGGCAGGATCTTCCATCTGGTCGCAGATGGCGATTTTACAATTGGCGCGAATGAGCTTAGCAAGATAGACATCGATGGCGTGATACGGAACACCGCACATTGGATATCCAGCTCTTTTCGTCAAGGCAACACCCAAGATCGGGGCTGCCCGTTGAGCATCCTCGTAAAACATTTCGTAGAAATCACCGAGTCGGAACATGACCAGTACGTCCGGGGCAATTTCAGATTTGATGCGCTGAAACTGGCGCATCATGGGTGTCAAATTCTCAGCCATTTCCTATTAGATTTTAAATGAAAAACAATGGGTTGATTCTATCATGCAGCAGTTGGGGTTGTCTACCACTTGATTGTGTCCCCAGTGCTGACGCATGATTTTTTTGTGAGTTGATTCGTGGGGCGATTTCTTCCGC
>CAZKJH010000198.1:0-3279 GCA_964553035.1 uncultured Lentisphaerales bacterium
TCGATTCCTTTCCTGGCCTTCTCCTCTCCTGCACGACAAAGCTCGCGACAAAGCTCGCGACAAAGCTCGCGACAATAGGGCGACAGGGTCAACCCTGAAAACAAGAAATTAGGACTTTCACTGATCCGTTGTGGGTGGGGCTTGTTAGGGAGTAGAGAGTGGAGAGTGGAGGGTAGAGAGTAGAGAGTGGAGAGTAGAGAGTAGTTTCCGATGGGGACACCCCATACCCCGTATGAAGAAAGTATGAATGATGAAGTATGAATGATGAAGAATGAGTGATTACTCGGCGCGCCACAGGCTCGACCTCCAGAGCGAGTGCGGAGCCTCGCGTTCCCAGTGCGTTTGCGTGATCTCTCGGGCCCAACATTCCATTATTCCAACATTTCATTATTCCGACTTTCTTGGGTCGAAATTCCCTTGACTGCGGCTGCGAAAACAGCTAAAGTTTCCAGTACGTCCAAAGAAAACAGTAAAACGTGTGGTTATTTCGTGCATACAAGAAACATTTACATCGATAGAATCTGGCCCTTTATGAACAAACCCGTCGTGAAGGTCATCACGGGCATGCGCCGCGTTGGAAAGAGCGCAATCGTGAAGTTGCTGATTTCCCGACTCGAGACGGGGGGTGTCGCCCCGAAGCGCATCATTTACATCGACAAGGAGTCCTACGCTTTCGATTCGATCAAGACCTATCACGACTTGGCTGCGTATGTCGCCGCCGCAAGAAAACAAATCGGCGATGCCGAGATGTGCCATGTGTTCATCGACGAAATACAGCAGATCGAGGGCTGGGAGCGGATCGTGTCGGCTTGGTCCGGCGAAAAGAGCATCGATGTCGTAATCACCGGTTCCAATGCGTCTCTGCTTTCAGGCGAACTGGCTACGTTGCTATCGGGGCGCCATGTGACTTTCTGCATCTACCCGCTGTCTTTCGTGGAATTCCGCGAGTTCCGCCAGACACAGGAGAGCATGGACGAGGCTTTCATGGCGTATTTGAAATTCGGAGGACTTCCGGGAATTCATCAACTCGGGGCGCTTTCGGAAGAATCCGTCAACGCGTATGTCAACGGCATTTACAACACCATCGTGCTCCGTGACATCGCGTGGCGGCATCAGATCCGGAACATGCCGTTGCTAGACCGCATCGTGCGGTTCGTGATGGACAACATCGGAAACATCACAAACGCAAACCGGATCAACGCCTACCTGAAAAGCCAGAAGCTCTCCGTGGGTGTCGACACCGTCATCCATTACATTCAGTGGATTGTGGATGCGCATTTCACGGAGCATGCCGATATTTACGACATCAAGGGTAAACGGCATCTCGACATCAGCGGAAAATACTATTTGGCCGACCTCGGCATCCGGAACGCGATTCTCGGATATCGTGCCGATGACATCGGCGGCATGCTAGAGAACCTCGTCTGCCTTGAATTGCTTCGCAGAGGGTATCGTGTCAGCATCGGACGGCTCGGCGATCTGGAGATTGACTTCATCGCCGAAAAGAGCGGGCAAAAGGAATACTTCCAAGTCTCCTATATGCCATCAGCCACGGCCACGTTGAAGCGCGAGTGCGCACCCTTGCTTTCCATCCAGGATGGCTACCCGAAACATCTGCTCAGCATGGACCGCTTTCTCGGCGTTGATTATAACGGCATCGCGTGTCACTATCTGCCAGAGTGGCTCTCTGCGAAGGCGCTTTAGAGAGCGGAGCGTGCCGCGTTGATGGAAACGTGCGTGGGTGTGTGGGTGTGGGAGTGTGTGGGTGTCCGATCGTGATCCGCTCTCGTCGCCGATCTCATCTACCCGACCCTTCTTTCTTCCAGTGAACGAGAACGGCGACGAGAGCGGTTGACGGATCGTGGCGCCATTACGATTAGGATTAGGATTAGGATTAGGATTACGATTACGATTACGGTTCGACAAAGCTTTTCCTACAGCCTAAACCTCTGCACCCACAGACCCACACACTCACACACTCCCATACTCCAGCGCTATTGTGCACCCCCTCCTCGCAAGACCGTCCCGAATTGACCTTGACACGCCATGTGACTTGTGCAACAATTTCTGTACAAAAGGAGAGTGCATGAAGACGCTGAATGTTTCAGAGGCCAGAAACACGCTGCCCGCGTTGATCGAATTGGTTTCGACCACGCACAAGCCCGTGATGCTGCTCCGATACGGAAAACCCGCCGCAATGCTGGTGCCGATTGTCGAGCAAGGCAGGGTGACGAACCCGCATCCTCTGCGCGGAATGCCGATCACGATTGCGGACGATTTCGATGCGCCGCTTTCGAACATGTGGGAGGCGTGCAGCGTGGCTGAGGAGACGAAGGCCTACCGGTCGTCGGAAAAACACACAGTCAAGGCGGTCGCGAAAAGGAGAAAGGCATGATCGTCCTCGATACACAGGTTTGGCTCTGGTGGCTGCACGATCCCTCCCGACTCTCGGCTCGTGCTCGCCAGGCGGTTGTTCAGGCCGAACGGAACGATGGCATGACGGTGTCGGCCATTTCCGTTTGGGAGGTGGCGACAAAATGCGCCCTAGGCAAACTCGTCCTGCCGATGCAGGTTGAAGCCTGGTTTGCCCTAGCGCGATCCTATCGTGGCCTGATTCTCGAGCCGGTTTCGGCTGAAGACGCGTTGGCCAGCACTTGCCTGCCCAGCGAATTCCACAAGGATCCGGCTGATCGTCTCATTGTCGCCTTGGCTCGGCGACTCCAAGTCCCACTGATCACGGCAGACGGTTTGATCCGCGCCTATCCACATGTCGACGCGATCTGGTGATATCAAGATTACATTGGGTGAATACCCGGGACTTGGGCTCAGTCAGCAGATGCGCGTTCCTCGCGGGGCGTCGGAGATGCGCGTGATTTTACGCGGGCGCAAGGGATTATGGGCGACAGGGTCACCCTTGAAACAAGAAATTAGACCATACACGGATTTGTCGTGGCGAGGCATGTTTTCGTATAGCAAGGAAACTCAGAGTTCAATTTCCGAGGGCAGTGTGCTATGTGTATAAGCAGGTGCGGACTGGAGGTGACCGCGAGAGGCTTTGTGGCATTGGCCATGATACGGCATGTTTCTTTGTCAATGTATGGCAAACATGATGGAATGGTGAGCATGCCGTTGCAGGCTTCAGACGCTCATTCAAGTGAAGCCATAGAAGAGGTGGACGACATCTCACGGCACCATCTTGAAAAGACCCGAGGTTTTGACAGCCGCCTTGTCAAACGTGTATACGGGAACGGCGGCTTCGTCGTCGCATGAGCTTGCGAT
>CAZKJH010000199.1:0-3275 GCA_964553035.1 uncultured Lentisphaerales bacterium
TTCCGCTTACCCTCGCAACAAACCCTGCCACACCCCCGGTCACTAACCGATTACGTGAGCCCCACCTTTGGTGAAAAATCTTATCCTCTTTGGAAGATTCAAAAGGTTTTACATACCCACTCGAAGTAGATTGCAATCCAGAGAGGTAAGCCGAGCTGAGATTTGTCCGCGATCACCGGTCGCAGCTACGACTAGCAACTAGCGACTAGCAACTAGCCACTTCTCCCTAAACATTCCGGCGCATGGGATCAAGGCGATCGCGAAGGGCATCGCCAAGCTGGTTAAAACTGAGCACGAGTGCGAAGAGCGCGAGGGTCACGAAAACACCCTCCCACCACACACCCTGCCACAAGCGAACACGGGCATTGCTGATCATCACACCCCATGAGGGTTCGTTCTGCGCACCTATTCCCAAAAATCCCATGAATACTTCCGTGCCGACGGCCGCCGGAAAGCGGAGCGAAAAAGCCACAATAATGATATGCGCAACGTTGGGAAGAATATGCCGAAACATGATGCGAGCATCTCCATACCCGAGAACACGAGCCGATTGCACATAGCCGAGATCACGATGCTTCACCGTCTCCGCCCGAATTGTCCGATATACACCCACCCACGTCGTGACGCTAATTCCAATGTAAACCCCAAAAAGCCCTTTGCCCACAACAAGCGAGACTGCCAGAATAAGCAACAATGCGGGAATCGCCGCGATTGTTGCCGCAAGCCATGTACAAAACGCATCCACTTTTCCGCCATAAAATCCGGCGAGAAGCCCTAGCAAAGCGCCGAAGGGAACGGCGATCAGCGATGTCACGACACCCACGTGAAAGGCTATCCTGGCTCCTTGAATGAGGCGGGTAAAAACATCGCGTCCTAGATTGTCGGTGCCCATGAGTGCCACCCGACTACCCCCATCCGGCATTATAATCCGCGAAAGCGGTGGCCGATAGCGACTGCCAATATTCACAGCATTATAGTTTGGCGTTTCATCGCGAATCTTGTAGCGGGCCACAGAGATCTCGCCCCACATGGCGGCAATCAAATACACACCAATGACCAAGAGGCTGAGTCGAGCCCGCAAAGGCAATGTCGAGATGAATTTAAGCGTTCGGTTATTCATGATTTATTAGTAAATGATTTAAAGCCTTGAAGCCAAACTCCTGTCTTTTCAAGGCCGCCAGTTCCCCTAACTCAAGCTTTTTGAGTTTTTCAAGCTCAATGGCCATGATGGCGACACCAAAGAGCATTCCAAAAAATTCAGCGATCGGAAAGGCGAACACAATGCCATCGTAGCCCCAGAATCTGGGCAAGAAAATCATGAGCGGAAGGGCAAAAAGAACCTGTCGGACAAAGGAGATCAGCAACGCCTTACCCGCCTGCCCTGTGCCTTGGAAATAATGAGCAAATAATGCAGTCGTGCTGCCGAGTGGCATGAGGATCACATACCGGCGCAGTGTGTAAACGCCGAGAGCCAAAGAAGCACCCTTCGAACCGAACAAAGCAATCACCCCCCCTGCAAAGCCTTGAACGATGAGGTAGGGAATCATCACAAGCACCATAGACAGACCTATCGAAACCATGAAAATTTTGCGCACGCGTCTAAACCGCCCCGCCGCGATATTGTAGCCAATCAGCGGTTGCATGCCCATGGAGAGACCAAGCACAGGCGTCATGATAAGGATGTGAAGCGACATGATAATGCCAAATGAAGCCATCGCTGCCGCGACCTGATGGCCACTTTGAACAGCATACGCCTGAATCATGTGGTTTTGAATAGACCACGTGAGCATCGCAACAAAGTGAAACAGAAAGGGTGTTGCCCCGTTGAAGAGAACTCGTTTGACAACGCCAAGCGTGGGACGCAGATTAGGCAGATGAATTTGTATGACACTTCGACGAACAAAGAACCACAAAACCATCGAAACAGAAACCGCCTGAGAAACCACCGTCGCAATGGCCGCCCCCCGCATGCCCATATCGAAACCTGCCATCAGAACCCAATCGAGAAAAACATTCAGCAGAGCCCCCACCACTTGTGTAACCATCGCGTACGCCGAAGCACCTTCTGCCCGGATGAGATGATTCTGCATGAGTATCATCGCAAATGGCGTTCCAAAAAGTGCAATCGACATGTAGTGCGCGGCATGACCAATAGCTAACTCGGGAGCCCCAAACAGCATCAGAATTTGAGGAAGGAAGGACAACCCGACCGTCATGAGCACCAGAGAAACGGCAAGATGCAAAAACATGCCTTGCATGAAAATCTTTCCCGCTTCATCGTAATCGCACCGCCCCAGCGCAAGCGAATAAATAACGGAACAACCGCGACCAATCAAAATGGAGAAAGCAAAAATGAAGGTCATAAACGGAATCGCTGCGTTCATCGCCGCCAAACCGAGCTCGCCTACAAAGTTGCCGATAAAAATTCGATCAACGAAAGCATAAAGGCTGCTGACCAGAAGGCCTACCATCGCCGGAAGCGAGAGCCTTAACACCAGCGGCACGATCGAATCGGTTCCAAGCCGCTCCGTCTCGCTTCGTCTCGCCTGTTCTTCCTCAGAGAAATTATTGGAAACTGCGAGGATCTCAGCCATTTTCAGGTGACTCCAACTGAACCGCTTCCTGTTTTACCGCTTCAACAGAAGTCTTACTCATGACTTCAGGCTCATGCATGTTCTTAACCTCGCTCACAAACTGATCTACATCCTCAAACCGCCGATAAACGGAGGCGAATCGTACGTAGGCTACCTGATCCACCGACATGAGATTCCGCATGACGCGTTCACCGATTTCACGACTAGGGACCTCAAGATCGTAATCTTGCTCGATTTGCTCAATTATTTTATCGACGATCCATTCGATCATCTGCAGAGTCACTGGCCGCTTGCGGCACGCCCGTGTAATCCCATTGAGTAGCTTTTGTCTGGAAAATTCCTCAATCCGTCCATCCTGCTTGATGACCATGAGGGAGTCGCGGAGAATCTCCTCGTACGTGGTAAACCGGTGTCCGCACTGAACGCACACACGACGACGACGTATAGCAACACCGCCCCGTACGGAACGGCTTTCAAGAACTTTGTCGTCATCACAACCACATGAAGTGCATTTCATGGTACACCTTTCAAAAACTCTGACAAGAAATAGGAATCACTGTAAACCCCTCTAATATTACTTCTACGGGAAGATATTGTCCAGAATTAAGGCGCATAGCCCAGCAATTCGGGTGCGCGTCAAAATAGTTTGATGGTTAAGCGGCAGACTTATCCGCAGGGATA
>CAZKJH010000200.1:0-3246 GCA_964553035.1 uncultured Lentisphaerales bacterium
GCCCCGGACGCAAGCCGTCAGGCGCAGCGGCGCGGGGGGTTTTGCAAGAGCCTCCATAATTCATAATTCATAATTTTTGATATGTCTTCTTCTGAAACAACAACGAAACTAAAACACGCTGCAACGTATCTGCTCTGCTTCATGACCGGAGCGGCACTCTCGCTTGCGTTTCCCGACACGAACCAGTCGGATGCCGCTTGGTTTTGTCTTGTGCCATTGTTGGTGATGATTCGTTTCGCAAAACCACGCGAAGGCTTTCGTTTCGGCTTTATGTTCGGGCTCGCGTTCTGGCTCATTTCTCTTTCCTGGCTTATGGAACTCCGCAACAATGGTGGCCCCGTGCTGCTCGTTGTGTTTGGGCTCATTGGGCTCAGCGCATGGTGTGCGATGTTCATGGGTCTCTTCGGCATGGCATCCTCATTTTTATGGCAGGGTGGAGACTCTGCCACAACAGGCTGGCATCGATATGGGTTTGAGACGGGGATTCCTGTGGCCGTGTCGCTACTGTGGTGCGGCACGGAGTATCTTCGCTCGACGATGCTCACGGGATTTGCTTGGAATGCGCTTGGCGTTTCGCAAACAAGTCTGTTGCCCGTGGTGCAGGTGGCTTCGCTTGGTGGTGTGTACGCGGTGTCGTTTGTGATTGTCCTTGTCAACTCCGGGATCGCAGGTGCCGGCGTTAGAATGTGGCGTAATGTTCGGGGGCGATCAGATTCGACGCGACGCCATTTCGATCTCATGTTCTCGCTTTTCGTGTTGCTCATGGTGATGGTCTGGGGGACGCATCGTATCAAGTCTATGCGCATTGAGGAGTTGAGAGCCGACACGGTGTCGATCGGCGCCGTGAATCCGAATTTGCCCTGCATCTTTGAGTCGAACGACGAGGATTGGCGTGGCGGCTACAAAACACTTTCTGATTTTACGCAGACTCTGGGGACATTCAAATTAAAACCCGCTTTGATCGTGTGGCCTGAAACGGTTCTTTACGACAACATGCCGAATGCGCAACTGGAATCCGATGTGCTCGGTTTCGCCCAATCGCTGGGGATACCCATCCTTGCTGGAGGAACGGAACTGTCGACCGATGGTGCGGGCGTTGAGCATGTTTATAATTCCTCCTTTCTTTTCGGAACGAACGGCGTGATCGAGGGTGTTTACCGGAAGCAGCACTTGGTTCCGTTTGGTGAATATATTCCAGCCGACAAGACGCTGACATTCCTTCAGCGCTTCGCCCCGGCAGGCGTTTCGTGTTCGCCGGGTCGCGGTCCTGTCATCATGGAGATTGCAGGCGGTGTGCGCGTGAGTCCCCTGATTTGTTTCGAGGATACTGTGGCGAGTCTTTCACGGGCTGCGGTAAAAGCAGGCGCGGAGATCCTTGTCACGCAAAGCAATGACGCTTGGTTCTTCGGTTCGGCTGAACCTGCGCAACACCATGCACAAGCGGTTTTCCGCGCCGTGGAAAACGGCGTACCAATGGTTCGGTGTTCCAACCGTGGCGTGACGGCGGTTTTGACTTCTTACGGAGCCAGCTCGGAAGATGCGAAAGGCGGATTGTTTTTCCACACGGTGCCGCTGGTTGTTAATCTGGGCGAGACACTTTATTCGAAATGTGGGGATTGGATATTTGGCATTCCCTGTGCGTTGCTCTTCTGCGGCGTGCTGGGCGTGATGATCAGAAAGCGGTTGAGTCATGAAAGAAGAAGTTGAAAAAAGTTGGTTTGTTTTTTTATGACGGAAAGCTCGTGCTGAGTCGCAGCACCGGCGGTGTCATGGTCTGCACCCTGCCACCGCTGCGTGGCAGAGTCGGTACTCTTTTTTCTTCTTTATTACTTGATTGAGACTTCGCGACCTGCAGCCGCCGAGCGGTAAAGGCCGTCGAGAATCTTTTGAACGGCGATACCATCGTAGCTTGAAGCTCCCAGTTCAGTACCTTTCTGGCAGCCATCAATCCAGTTCTGGAGCTTATGGACAAACGGATAGATCGCGTCTTTAGATTCGACGAAAACGGGTTTGACGTTAACCATTAGATCATTGAGATCGGTGTAGATCTCAGCGTCTTCCCAGTTGCAACCGCCTTTCGTGCCCATAGCCGTGAAGTTGTAAACGGAAGTTTCTTTGATGTGGCAGGCGAACGCCGATTCAATCTGCATAATCGCTCCGTTTTCAAAACGGATCTGTCCAATGGCGAGGTCTTCAACCGTGTAGGTCTTCCAATCCCAGTTGGGCGACGCACTACGGGTTGTCGACGGTTTGTCGCCGATATACGTCCAGATGTTTGCACTGGCGGCAACGGGTTTCGGGCACCCCATAAACTCATAGCACGCTTCGATCATGTGAACGCCGATATCGATGAGTGGACCGCCACCTTGAAGTTCCTTCTGTCCGAAGACACCCCAGTTGGGAATACCCCGGCGACGTAACACGCGCACTTTGGTAAAGAGAATGTCGCCGAACTGACCCTTGTCGCGTGCGGCGATGAGGGCTTGAGTGCTACCACTGTAGCGCTGTTGGAAGCCGACGGAAAGTTTGACACCGTTTTTCTCGGCGGCGGCAATCATCTTCTCACACTCTTTTGGATTCATGGCCATTGGTTTCTCAACCATGGCATGGCACCCTGCATTGCAAGCATCGATAACGGGTGCGCAATGTACGCCGTTCGGGGTGCAGACGTCAACCGCATCGGGCTTGATTTCTTTCAGCATCTTCTTCCAGTCCAAAAAGAGTGCATTGCGAGGAACGCCCCACTTCTTTTCCATTACGTCGAGCCGCTCAGGCAGAATGTCAACGCCGGCGACAATTTCGACAGCTGGCATTTTTTTGTAAGCTTCTAGATGAACTTGGGCAATACCGCCGCACCCAATGATGGCGACCCGAAATTTCTTTCCTTTGACCGCCTTCGATTTTGCTTCTATTTTTGTTGATACGCTTTCAGCCATTTTGATTTCCTTTGTTCTCATTCTGACGTTGACTCATCAATCGATCATGACGATCAATCGTTCGGAATCAGATTTTGATGATTGTTTATCTACAATTAATCTGGCGTAGTATCCCTGATAGGGAGCATAATCGGTGTAAATTCAGGGATGGAGACAGGAGTTGGATTGGTTTCACAAAAGTATGCCTTGTTTTGATCAAGGTAACGATGATACCATTTCGCAGCGAGATACTTCAAGCCCTTAAAGGCATACAAGCAGCAATTCTAATTATGGTCACAACTCATGGATACGGTGCGCTCGGAGATCGCGC
>CAZKJH010000201.1:0-3051 GCA_964553035.1 uncultured Lentisphaerales bacterium
TCGGCTCGCTGATCCGCACATCAATGCCGACACCCCCGGTCACTAACCGATTACCTCTTCTCCCAACTCGCAACTTCTCACTCCATCCGTTTTCTGTTAGAATTAACGCGAACAAACCCTCTCATTGAGTTGTGCCTATGAAAACAAAAACCCTCTGGCCTCTTTTTCTCTTCCTTGCCGCTGCGGCAATCTGCGCTGTCGTGTTCATCGATGTTCTGCCTGTGATGTCGCTCATGCAAGCTCCAGATGCGATGCCCCCCATTGCCCCGACAAGTCTTCTGCACCGAATGCTACCGTGGATGAGCGGAATCCAGCCGTGTATCACGCATGACGACCTGCTCCGAGTATTCCCGTTCCTCGTCTATCACGAACTCAGCTTCATTGTGTCAACCGCCCTTCTTGCACTCGCAATGGGCATCTATCTACGGGTGATCGGCTTGCCGATCCTAGCCTGTTGTGCTGGCGGTCTCGCGATGGCTTTCTCCGGATACCATTTCACCCTTTTTAATGCAGGCCATCGGGGTTACTTCATCATGATGCCCTACGCAGTGTTCCTGTTCGCCCTAGTAGAACGCTGCCTGAGAAATTCGCGATGGTTTCACTTCGCGTTGATTCCCTTCTGCGCGATCTCCGGCCTATCAAATCAGCCCGATGTGTTTGCGATGATCGTCATGGTTCTCGCAGTCTACGCTATCTTCCGTCTCATCTTCATTGCTTCGGAAATCGGATTTGCCACCTACCTTACAGCAACATGGAGAAAGCTCCTCTTCGGCATCGCCATCTTTCTGGTAACCCTCGCCATTGTCGGCTATAACACAATTCATCATGTGCTAACGGTCACACTCGCGGGACGTGACAAGCAGCTTTCGGAACTCACGGCACCGGCCCAGGACAAGCCAGTCGACAGCAAGACCGCCGAGGAACTCGAAACAGAGAAAAACACCCAATGGATTTTTGCCACCAACTGGAGTCTTCCTCCTGAAGCGATGGTTGAATTCATCGCCCCCTGTCTACGCGGACTCGACACGGGCAACCCAAACGGACCGTATTGGGGACGCCTCGGTCGCTCCGTAAACTGGGAGCAGACGCAGCAGGGCTTTGGCAACTTCCGCCAGCATTCCCTCTACCTAGGCGCAGTGCAATGCGCCATCGCGCTCTACGCCGTCATCGTAGCTGTGGTCTTCAGCTTCAGTAAGCGAAAGCTTTCGCCCTCAGGCGAAGTGCTTCCTCGCGACCCGCTGAACAGCCTAACCCTGTTCTGGCTGGGTGTTCTCGTTATCAGTCTGTTATTGGCACTGGGCCGATACGCGCCATTCTACAAGCTCTTTTATGCCATCCCGATCATGGACAAGGTTCGCGCACCGGTCAAGTTCGTACACCTTGCGGAGATAGCGGTTGCAATTCTCTTCGCGACAGGCATCGCACGCCTGTTGGGTGCCGCCGCATCGGAGAACGAGAAGAAGCTGAGGCTCGCCGGACGCATCGCCATGATCGTTATGGTGCTTGCCGCCGCCCTCTGCGTCGGGGCAAGCTTGTCGTTCAACATGGAGGCGCACACCGGAACGTGGAAGATGTTGGGCATCCCAGCCGGTGCGCTCCACAAAACACTCGCCGCCCTCTACAAAGGTGCCTTCATGCGCGCAGCGTGGCTGCTCGTGATCGCGGTAGTCGCCCTCGGCATGACGACCTTCGCCGATGCCAGCAAAAAGGCGGCCATTGCCAGCGCCGCAGTAGTTCTACTCATCTTCGCCTCTGTCTTCGATATAGCAGAAATCGGGCGTCGCTATGTCGTCGAGCAAGATGTGTCGTCCAAATTTGCCCCTAATCCTGTGCTGGAAACCATGCGAAAGCAGGGACCCCTAGATGGACGGGCCTATTCTTATCTCCAGTTGGCAAACCAGCTTATTCCTGGAAACGTTCCGTTCGTCGAGACGCTGTCCATGGCCAGCGTGCTCAACATGGATCCTTTTGCAAACGAGGGCCCCGATTCCGCGCAGGTCAAAGCCTACATGGCATTCAACGACGATGTCGTCAAGCGCTGGAAGTATTGGGGTGCCGATGCCGTGTTCGCCCAGCGCAAGGTCGCGGCCGAGATGTCACGTGCGAGCATGGTAAAAGTCACGGGACTCTACGACTTTGATCCGCAGATGCGCCTCGTCACACCACCCTCGCTTAAAAACGCTCAAGTCGCCGTTGTTCAGCCTGTGGGCATGATCCCCTCCGTCGCCTTGTTCAGTGGGTGGCGTGTGGCGGATGCAGACGATGCACTTTCGCAGATTGCCGCCAGTGATTTTGATATAGACAAGCAGATCGTGGTCTCGGGTGCAGACGTTGACGCCCACGACTCCCCCGAAAAATACACCCCCGCCACTTGGGTTGAGACGCCAATTGAAACGCTTGGCAATAAGGCCATAATCAACGTCGCCGCAGAAAAGCCAGGAATGCTCTTCATCCGTGAGAACACGATGCGACACATCAAGCTGGCTGCAACGGTAAACAATAAGAAGGCACCTATCTATAAAGCCAACGGCATTTTCCTCTGCGTTCCTGTCGAGGCTGGTGAATCAACGGTCGTGCTTCGTCCCTACCTCTCCGCGACTGCTATCGTGGGCACGATAGCCGCCCTCGCATTCGCAATTTTCGCCCTCGTATCTTTCACGAAATTTGAGAAGTCGCTAGCTGTGAATCGCTAGCCGTGAGAGATTTTAGGTTTTAGGCCATAGGCCTTAGCAGCTACGCACGGGAATTGCTATCTCTTTAATGCCTAGGGTTTTTCACCTAAATCGACCCCATCGACGAAACTGGAGGGCGAGCAGTCCTCCCAAAATTCTTAATTCAAGAGTAGCCCCGACAATCCTGTCGGGGACAGACCGAGACAGGATTGTCTCGGCTACGTTCTTATGGAGATCACCCTTCCGCGGGCCGCCTCGGATGAGGGGCCTCTCCCCCTCTGACTTCACGCGTGAAATCGTTAACCTTGAAACAAAAAATCGTTGACATCAGACGGGTCTTGCCGTTCGGGAACGGGATGTGTATAATCATGTCAGTTTC
>CAZKJH010000202.1:0-2972 GCA_964553035.1 uncultured Lentisphaerales bacterium
TTAAGATTAGGATTAAGAGTAAGAGCTGGAAACAGGGCTTAAGTTAGCGCCATTCACGCCTGTCCCCTAATTTTTCTTTATCTATTGGTTGCCTGCTGGAAGACCTGTTACGTTAAGCGCCCGAAGCCGGCATGCGCGACGGGGCCTTTCAGCAAGCTTCCGGGATCTCCCCGGGACAAGGCCTGCGCAAGCCAACCAAAGACCTCGTCGAGTGCCTCAGCGTAGCGCCCGACCACGGCTTCTGTGTGGGCGAGCGTTGGATAAACGCCTGTGCCAGCCAAGAATCCGCGCTCAAGCATGCCTTGCGTAAAGAGCGTTCGCAGCGTTATCGCGTCGGGATGATCAAACTGAAAATGTGCGAGGCAGGGGAAACCACCTGCGTGTACGGGCAGACCGTGTCGCGCTCCGACTGAATTCCAAAGTTCTTGGAGCTGTGTGCCGATGTGTGCCACATGTTCGGAGACACCGCTTGTACGCATTTTTCGTAGAGTCGCCAGCGCAGCCACAGGCCCGACACTTTCCGTCCAGTAAGTGCTACTAATAAATGATCCGTGTGCACCGGCCATTGCTTCGCACGTGCCGATCACGGCTGCGATCGGATGCCCATTGCCTAACGCTTTCGAAAAGACGGCTATGTCTGGCTCGACACCGTACTTCAAATGCGCACCACCGTAATGAAGGCGCCAGCCGACCGTGATCTCGTCGAAGATCAGCAAAGCGCCGACTCGGTGTGCGCCGTCGCGAACAAATTCAAGAAATCCGAGATCAGGGTCTCGGTTACGGCAGGGTTCCATGATCACGGCTGCCAGACGCTCGCCATGAGTGTCCACCAGTGCTTGGAATCCGGCCCGATCATTGAAGAAAAACGGAACGGTTGTGCCTCGCAATTCTCGGGGTACACCAAGAGGATCAAGCCCGGGGAGCAGATGGCCGCGTAGCGCATCGGAATCGCCGAGATTGGCTGCTAGATACCAGTCTTGCCAGCCACTGTACCCACAGATTGCCACGACCGACCGATCCGTCGTCGCTCGCGCGATCCGAACCGCCATCGCACACGCTTCGCCGCCGCAGCGGGCAAAGCGAGCCTGTTCCGCCCATGGATGAATCTCACACAGCAGGTCAGCCAACTCAACTTCTTCGGGTGGGTTGAGCGTGCACATACTGCCGAGTTGGATTCGACGTTTGACTGCGCTGGTGACTTCGGGATCCCGGAACCCGAGTAAGCAGCTCCCGATCCCGTTGGTGGAGAGGTCGTAATAATGACGGTCATCGAGGTCCCAGACTTCGCAACCGCGTGCCTCTCGGAAATAAGACGGCCATTGGTTGGGTGCCATCATTTCTGGGCGTTTACTCAGCAGTTGTGTGCCGCCGGGAATACGCTGCTTTGCTTTGAGGTACAGCTCCTGCGTGCGATTTTCCGATACCGTCTCTAGTCCCAACAACCGACGAGCATTACCATCGAATAAGTCCCGCAGGTCGTCTCGATTGAGCCCGAACGTCAAGGCCGCTGTTTGGTGGGCGCGTAGACTTTCCAGCCCTATCGGTAACAGGTTGCAGGCAGGCGATGCGGCTTGCGTGTTTTGGGGTGACAGCCAGAAAAAACTATCGCCCGCAGTGACGCATCGGCCAAGGCCTTCAGACACTGGGAAATCAGAACCCCACATTAACCGGCGGGGGCCGAAGGCATCGAGGAGTGCCAGAATCGGTTCGGATTCGCAGACGGCTGACGTATCGAACCATAAATTGGGGAGATCTTGGAATGCCGCCGCTCCGGCAGCAGCATTGGGCCCGTGAAAGGATCTGCCGGCATGAGCCAGAATAACCTGCGCGCCAGGGTACTGTTCGCAGTGTTCGCGGAGGTAACGCTGGTTGACGGCATCGGCCATTGCGCCTGTTCTCACGAGGTGCAAGGTCAGAACCAAGCGACGCTCGTGAGCCAGCGGCCAGACCCATTCCGGGATGTAATCCGCAGGCGATGAGTCCCAGGTCGGTTGGCGCGTGCTGTACAGGTGGTAGGGCTTGAAACCGGCGAAGCACGCATGGTCAAGCAGCGGTGCCACATCCTCCAGAGTCATTTTTGGTGTCAGAAGCACCGATGCCCGGGCATCTGGAATACTGGCGGCCATACCCAAAATCCAGCGATTTACTTCCGCTATTTTTTCTGGCAAAATGCGCACCTCCGGTAGAAAGAGCGCACCTCCAATGCGTGACTCACCGACATGCGCCGCGAGCGATTCGCGCCACACCGTTGGCGTGACGGCTTTGTTCCCCAAGTCCTTATAAATTTCTGGCACAACCGTCATCGTATCCATGCAGAACAAATGGGTATGGGCGTCAAATAAACGCTCTGGCAGCCAATTGATTAAAGCGGCGATGCTCTCGCGAGTTGCTGTGTCAACAGTCAATTTTTTTTTCATTAAGGTTTCCTTAAACGCATTGTTCTTTCCATCGGAATCGACTTTTTTAACCCAGTTGATTCCACTAGCATCCCATAGGCTAACTCAGTAACTTTCTGACGCCCCTAGAATGACATTCATTATACAGAGGAGAGGCGGGAGAAGTCAAACTTCGATTCACTACAATTTCGTCGCGCTACGATTTCGTCAGTTCGAAAACGCTGGCCTCGGGGCCGTTCCGCCTGTAACATCGAATGTAACTTTCGGACGGCAAAACAGGATCGTGGGGTGGAGGGCGGCAATCCCTTGCCACCGAATGCGAGACAAAGGATTGCGCCCCTCCAGTGTGGGTGCACATCAGAGTCAGTCACGAGATTCCTTGTTGAAAAATCAGGGGACAAAAAATCAGGGGACAGGCGTCGAATGGCGCTAACTTAAGCCCTGTTTCCAGCTCTTACTCTTACTCTTACTCTTAATCCTAATCCTAATCTTACTCTTAATCCTAATCCTAATCCTAATCTTAATCTTAATCCGTTCTGTTGAAGAGATTACGATTACGATTATGATTATGAAGGA
>CAZKJH010000203.1:0-2832 GCA_964553035.1 uncultured Lentisphaerales bacterium
TAGAATCTTCTGTGTTAGTTGTTTTTTTCATTTGAGCCCCTTCACGCCACCGGCAAGAAGGGCTCCTACTCAATCGCAATCATCCCAGGTCCCATCACTTTCAATCGCGATGATTCCTTGGCAACTTTCCGAACCTGTGCTTCTGATGTCGTGAAGCGATCTGGCAATAGCTCCAGCACCTTAGCCGCCGGAAGCGGTCGCCCGCCTTGCGACCGAACGACTTGTTCGATTGCAGACGCCAGTTCTTCTTCTGGTGAGCACTCACCGGCACGAACCGTCCAATTGCCTTCGGTCCCCGTTACCTCAACGCCCTCCATGCATTCAAGCATCAAGTGCAATTGATCGACGGACCAAGTGCTGCCAGCTTCGCGAATCGCCGCGTGAAGCTGAGTCAGTGGCATGCCATCGGGGCCAATGTTCTCGATTGCCGATTTGTATATCTCAGGTGTCATCGTCCTGCTCCAACTGCACGTTGCTGGATGGGCTCAAGACAACCTTTACGATAAATGCGCTACCTTCGAACTTGTTTTGAACTGGCGTAGAAAGCTGGTGGATTGGAATGTGGACCTGCCGCACTGTCGCGTATATTGTCGAATCGGGAGAATCGACACCGGGTACCATCAGGTCGATTTCTTCTGGGATACTAAAGTCATCGAAATTCTCATTCATGGACCAGATGTTGAGATCCAGCGAGCCTGTCACCCCGCGGCCGCTAAGCGCCTTGTAGCGTTTCAATAGCATAGACTGTAATGGTCCATGAACTTGAGTCGGACCACTACAACGCGCCGCGCGAAACTCGCCCCGCAACGATCTAAGTACTGCATCAGAAATGGATTGGGCCGTAGCATCGCTTTCAGCCGTAACCTGCACCGGAAACCAGTAGACCGCTCTCGCGTGCGTTTGGAACTCAAATTCGACGTAGTATTTAAACATTAGATTTCTCGCCACTTAGAAAAGCCTGCACCCATGACCCATATTTGAATTCAGTCACCTTTAAAGCCTCATCTACCTTGGCCAGCAGTTGCTTCCACACCTGATCCAGCTCGTCACGCCTCTCATGCCAGCGGCGAATGCGTTTGTCCCAGGCTTGCCGCGTTTCGTAAGGAATGGGCGGTACTGCTAGACGGTTCACACCAGCGACCGTTGCAAACTGTTGCACCAATCCCATCGCTAGCGCCCTTAATTGCTTCGCTACTGGATCGGTTTGAAGAACTAATGCCCAGGCTCCAGGTGTTTCAAGGAATCGAAGGCGAGCCCAGTAGTCTACCGGGAAGATTTCGCCGCGGGGCTCGCGCGATACAAAGACCGTGCGTGGGCTGGTCGCAAGCAGTGAATGAAAGACCTCTTCTCTTTGGATCGGTTCGGCGTAAACGTTGCGATTGGCTTCGCTCGACACCGTGGGCTCACTTGGCACACGAAGGTCTCCGGCAACGTCAGTCAGTCGCAAGCACTGATATTCATGTTCAACATGCCCAAGTCGATTGCTAGATGGCCGATGAATCGAAACCAAGTCTGACACTCGCTTCCATTCGCCGCGCCGCCGCAACACATCCTGAAATGCACCAACGGCTACGTGCGATGGCACCAGCGACGAATCCACGCTCGAAGTTCGGAATCGCATCGCCCACGACGAGAAGGTATCGGTATCAGCTGCAACCACTGCCGCTTCTTCAGGAACCAGCGACTCCACAGTCTCCGCGACTTCGTTCTTTAACCTGGCCAACTCAAGCTCGCTCAACGTCCGGGCGTCAATGCATTCCGCAATGCCCTCCGCGATCCTCTCGAACTCGATAGGAACCTTGGGGATAGGAAATCGCCGAAGCTCCGATTGGCTTATGCGAGGCAGCACCGAGCCTCCTGATCGCCGTCCAAGACAAAGCGAGTAGTTCGCCTGGTTCAAACAGAACATCAACCATAATCCCGGCGCGGTTGCCAAGTTTCTGATTGCTAGACACGAACCGTCGATGATTGACTGAGGAAAGGACGGTGCTACCCAAGCCGCCTTCGCCGGCAGAACCTTCGACACCAGCACATCGCCAGCGCGAATACCAAACCGTTCGCGATTCTCTTTCGAGACTTGCTCAGCCGCCGCCAAGCGGCCTGGATTCAAGTGCAGCTCGGCCAGCCCAAGCTCGGCAGCCCCGACCGCCGATCCAAATGAATCGCGATCACCTTCGAACGTGCTCGCCAACCAAGTGTCCAACGAGCCAGCCGACTCGTCATCAAGCAAATGCACCATCGGCCCACAGAGGACCTGCGGGTCCCAGGCACCCTCCCTAAGAAGTGTTTTTGCTGTGACTGTTGCGGTTTGCATCTCGACCTTTTCTTGTTTCTGTGACGACACATTTTACGGCCAACTAACGTGCTAGACAATCCTTTGTGGGCAGAAAAAAGTTTTTTTGGTGCCAGCCCTGGCCAATCTTGCGGCGAAACAAAAGAGCTCAGGAGACGGAACATGCCATCATTTTCTCGGGAAAAGCCTAAAAATTGCATAGTTCTCTTTTTGTAAAATCTGAAGCAAAGATTTCGAACTTCAGATCCTGCACTTAGAATTAGAACGTGGCATTTTTCAACGGTAATGCCGCTCGACGGTTACTTGCTCACCACCCGATGCGCCACGAACATCCCCACCGAGTGTGGATAATTTGGATCGACGTTGAAGACGTGGGTCGGAGGTACCTAAAATGGTCGCTGCGAGAAGGATGGGTGCGCAAAACGACCAGCAGACTCTAGGAAAGATTTTCGACCTTATGAAAAGCCCAAAATCATTCCTCAACAAGCTCGGAATTGCAAACGAGAAGCACGTACATGATGACAACATGTATTTCGCCT
>CAZKJH010000204.1:0-2828 GCA_964553035.1 uncultured Lentisphaerales bacterium
CGGGCTCTCCGAGCACGCCGCTTCAGAGAAGATTTGCCATAATTAGAATTGCTGTGCGGTCTCCTTGGGGAGCTCGACAGATTTGAGAAAACGTGTTAAAATTTTCGTCAGTTTTAATGTGACCGCTACAAAGAAAGAATCAGCCCAGTGCGCTGACGCTTTTCAAGAAATACAGTAAATCGAACAATGAAAAAATTATACGACTTTCGCAACGGAGCATTACAGGTGCATCAACCCGACCGCCTGAAACCGGAACAGGCTGACGCCTTTACGGGTACACGGGTTACGGAACAATGGTGCATCCTCCGTCCTGAGCAGGTGGGGGCTGTGATCCACCGTGCGGCCGAGGATTTACGCGACTATTTCTCGGTTTCGATGGAATTGGAGATTCCTGTCGTGACAGATGCCAGCCCTTATGAGCACGCGATCCAGTTAGCCGTCGATCCCCAGTTGGCCCTGCGAACGTTTGAAATCCGCACACAGGCAGGAATCCACATTGCCGGGGTGGACGAACGCGCTACTGCGCAGGGCTGTTACTTTCTGGAAGACGAAATGAATCTAAACGGCATTCCCGGTCTCGAACGTGGAACCCTTCGGCGCACCGCCCGTTTCTCGCCGCGCATTATTCATTCCGGATTTGGGACTAACCTGTATCCCGATGAGCGCTTGTCTGCCATTACTCATATGGGCATGGATGCCATTATGCTGGATCTACGCAACGTGATGGATAATCCCGATGCCTGTACGATCGCCAATGACGTGATTCGTCGCGCTGCGACCTTCGGAATTGATGCCTATTGTTTATCGTTCTTCAAAAACAAACTTCATCCCTCTGATCCAGAGGCCAAAACTTACTATGCCTCCAGGCAGGGGCGTTTGTTCGAGTTCTGTCCCGGACTCAAGGGAATCATTTTTGTTGGCGAAGCGTGTGAATTCCCGTCACACGATCCGCGCACTACGGGTCGTGACTGGAAGTCGTCGCTCGGCGATACGAAACCCAGCCCGGGTTGGTTCCCTTGCGACGATTATCCTGAGTTCGTCACGCTTTTGCGAGATGTTGTGCGTGCGAGCAAGCCTGATGCAGATGTTGTTTTCTGGTCCTATAATTGGGGCTATCTCGATGCCGATATTCGACTTAAATTGATCGAACGGTTACCGACAGACATCACGCTGATGGCCACTTTCGAGATGTTCGAGCCCTTCGAGGTCGCCCCAGGCGTTACAGAAATCAGCACCGATTACACACTCTGGTTTACCGGCCCCGGCACGTACTTCGCCACGGAATCGGCTGCGGCCAAGCGGCGTGGCGTACGGATGTATGCTCAGGCGAACACAGGGGGCAATACGTGGGACATTGGTGCCGTGCCCTATCTGCCAGCACCACAGGCCTGGATGAAACGTTTCCTAGCCGTCAATCGAGCGCAAGATGAGTTGCGCCTTGATGGGGTCATGGAATCGTGGAGTTACGGCTTTTGGCCCTCCATGATACCCGAACTAGGCAAGGTGGCGTTTTTGGATCCGATGCCCGATCTCAACGAGAGGCTAGCACGTATTTTGACGCGAGATTTTGGCGCAGCTCATGTCGAGGACTTGCTCGCAGCACTACAGCGGTTAAGCGAAGGCATGAGTCACTGCGTCCCAACGAACCAGGATCAATATGGGCCTTGCCGCATTGGTCCCTCTTACCCTCTCTTTTTCGAGCGGAGCGAACTGTTGCCGATCGATTCCTGTTCCATGCGCAATCCAAACGAAACCTGTAATCCCGTTTATCGCTATAGCCCCGATCAAGCAAAAAAATTGCACTGGGAGACTAATGAGTACACGCACATGATGGAGCTTTTTAAAGAGGGTTGCGATGCGCTCGAAGGCGTGGTTAAGAAACTGAAGGGGCGCCCACGCAAGGTGCTTGAAAGCCTGCTGGGTGTCGCTCGGTTTATCGAGAACACGGCACGGACAACCGTTCACGTCAAGCGTTGGCATGCGCTGAAGTGGCGTCTGGGCATTTGCATCGACACAAAGCCACCTTGGGTAGGCGGCCGAAAAAACATGCTGGACGCCGGCCCTCTGACCGCTCCGGTGGCTTCTCCAGAGTCTGAACATCCGGCCATTTTGCAAGAGCTCATCGACATTGCGGAAGCAGAGATTCGCAACGCCGAAGCGACGGTGGTGCTAGTCGAAGCGGATTCACGATTGGGGTATACGCAAGAGCTTGACTACTGCACCTCGCCCGAGCAGTTGCGGTGGAAGATTGCAGTGACTCGCCGAGCTGTGACCGAGGAGCTTCTCCCGCGCTTGGGTACAATTTAATCGACGATCCAGAATATCAGGTTAGCTACGAAATCGCGGTACGTCGCCATAGGAGACGTAATCCCGGTCAGACCGCAGCCACCCACGTGGCAACTGGTCTCACGTCGCAGTACTTGTGCAGGGGTGGGAAAGCCGTCATGTCTAATTAACCTTGCCGTCTAGTGGTTCATACTACTTCGGCATGGGCACACCAAATCGGGCAGATCCTGAGACGCACCTAGTACTCTGTACAGCGCGTATTGGTAAGACAAGATTACAAGATTTACAAGATTAAGTTCTTGGTTTCAATATTGTTAATCATGTACTCTACCTGAAAATTACCGTCATTTCTGCCTGTACAATGTACTAGTGCGCTCGCTAGGCAAAAAGGAAGGATTACTGCATTAGGGAGAACGCTAGCTATGTGTGACATATTAACTTCGCCTATCGAATCGACTCTTAAAAGTGCTGCAACTACGCCCTAACCGGACTTTCGCTATTCGCGACGTTTTAATGACATAAGTTGTTGCAAATCAACAAAA
>CAZKJH010000205.1:0-2774 GCA_964553035.1 uncultured Lentisphaerales bacterium
AAAATGTTTTCCGCATCTAATCAGTTCGAAACAGCGTCAAATGAAATCGCCGTGACCGATTACCGCGCGTTGTGAATGAGCTATTGCATCAGAGTAAGGAGAATACTATACTGTACAGATTCGTTACAGCCACTAGCAACTAAATAAATAGCCTTTCAAAAGGAGAAATATGATGAATCTTACTATCAGTCGATTGTTGCACTTCACGCTTATCGTCGGGGTTATGGCTCTTGGCGCGATGCCAAGCCAGGCCGTCGACCGCTACGTCGCGCAGGCGGGGCAGACGCCCGATCCTGTGGGCGGCTACACAAGTTGGAGCGGTGCCGCCAGCAACATTCAGTATGCCGTCAACGCAGCCGCAGCGAATGAAACCGTATGGGTCGAGCCGGGAATTTACACTTGTCCGACCAACGGTGTGGTTTACAATGGCATCACGAATGTCGTCTACATCAACAAGCCCCTGACCCTGAGCAGTTCCAACGGTATGCCAGGCAGTGTCATCATTGATGGGTTGGGAACGAACCGGGGAATCAACGTCTATTATGATAAAAACACCCCGGACCGTTTCAGGCTGATCGGCCTCATAATCTCAAACTCGTACGATCACGGGATCCTGTGTAACTCGGCCCTGTCGAGGTCATGGACCAACTATGTGGAGAATTGTGTCATCACGCACGGAGCCTCGGGAGGAGGATTTTATAGCGACGGAGGTTTCGGCTACCGTGTCGGCGTCGTTATGTCCAACACAATCATCCGCAACAATCCGAAACGCGGCGTGACCGTCACCTCAAGCGGTGTTACAGTTGGTACACCACCGCCCGCAAGTGAACTCACGGATTGTATCATCGAAAACAATGCGGATGGTGGCTTGAGTCTCCACACTGGCAACCACACGCTTCAGCGTTGCATCATTCGGAATAACGACAGCGGTGCCAGCTCTGGAGGGGGGCTCTCCATAGGGGCTGGCGACATTTCTTTGTACAACTGCCTCATCTACGGGAATTCGGTAAACGCGGTCGGGGGTGCGCTCTATAAATGGTCTGCTATTGGCTCTCTTGCGATCCACAACTGCACCATCGTCAGCAATCTATCAACCTCTGGGGGCCCCGGCGGCATACGCTCTACATCCGTCGCCACCATCAATAACTCCATCCTCCGGTTCAACTACTTCAATGCCGGCATCTCTGACTACTACGCCCTTACCACCACCACGTTCACCAATTCCTGTTCGACTGGGACAATGGGTGGCACGGGAAACATCAGTACCGACCCGAAGTTCGTCGACTTCACCGGCCATGACTTCCACTTGATGAAAGACTCTCCCTGCCTCAACACCGGAACGAATCAGCCGTGGATGGCGAGCGCAAAAGACAAGGACGGAAATCGGCGTTTGGACAAATTGTATGAGATCGTTGACATGGGTTGCTACGAATATCGTTACGAGGTCGGGACGACGATCTTGGTGAGGTGAGAAGAAGTCGCGAGTCTGAAAAACTTTGTCGGGAGCTTTGTCGCAAACTTTGTCGATTCAATAAGAAGAAGTCGCGAGTGAAGAATTACAAATTACGAATTTTGGATTTCCTATAGACCATAGTTCATGGTCTATAGTCCTTCTTTAACGTTGAAATTCGTCAATCAGGTCAACAAGGTCATTCATGTCAAAAAACACAAACACTAAAGTGAAAAAGACAAACACAAAATGGATTATCGGAAAATTAAAACAGGGTTAGTGTGTATGGCCGTGATGAATTCTTTTGCAGCCGAGCAGGTGGACAATGTAAAACCCGCTGAAAGTGCTCACCCGATCAGGATTGTTGCTTTTGGTGCCTCTACAACTGCGAAGAAGAGCGACAAGCTGGTCTATCTTGACTATCTTGAGCGTGACCTCCCTCAGCACGGAATAGAGATTGTCGCGATCAATTCGGGGATAGGAGGAAATACCTCAGAGGCCGCGAGAAAACGCTTTACCAAGGACGTGCTAGATCACCATCCGGATCTTGTCATCATTCAACTGGGCACGAACGATGCAGCCGTCGATGTCTGGAAAACACCCCCTGCCGACAAACCGCGCGTTTCTCTTGAGGACTTCAGGAGTAATCTCGAATACTTCATTGAGACGCTCAAAAAGCGAGAATGCAAGGTTCTGCTGATGACTCCACAGCCCCTACGTTGGGCACCCCATCTGAAGAAGCTCTATGGAAAACCGCCTTACGATCCAAATGATCCGGACGGCTTTAATGTCGTGATACGATCCTATGTTGACTGCGTGAGAAAGATTGCGGAGGAACGCTCGGTATCGCTAGCCGATGTCAATATGGCGTTTGAGGAGTACGGCGCGTCTGAAGGGCAGTCGATCGATGATCTGTTCGTCGACGGTATGCACCCGAGTGCTCAAGGGTACGAACTGATAGCCGATGTGATGCTGAAAGAGATTCTGAAAATGAAAATCCCCTCATGTAAAACGATCTCATTATAATGACAGGAAGTGGTTCCGAGCAAGAAGCAACTCTTTAAGTTTTTCTAGCTTTATTGGTCCTGGAAATATTGTCCTGATTCAGGCTGCGACCTTGAGGCCGAAAAACTTTCGAAATTTGCGGATTCAAGGCCAGGAAATGAATCGACAAAGCTCGCGACAAAGCTCGCGACAAAGAAGAAATCACACGCAAAACCCAGAAGCACCAGAAAAGGGGCCCTTCTGGGAAGTGCGTGGAATTTTTTCGAGATGGGCTTTGCCTTCAAACTTTGTCGTGAGCTTTGTCGCGAGCTTTGTCGTG
>CAZKJH010000206.1:0-2621 GCA_964553035.1 uncultured Lentisphaerales bacterium
CTAGTCTGATTTGGCAGGGGCTGACGGCGATCTGTCGTAGAGTTTCTGCATCAATCCATGGGTTTGCGATGGTTTCCTTCACAAAGGCGATGAGACCGCGCACACCAAGATCACGGACATAGTTTGCCAGTGCGTAGGAATAGCGAGCCAAGACATTGAGTGCATGGCCCAAGCGCATCAGGTAATGGTAGCCACACATGGCCTTCCAGTCATACGAGAAGCAATGCTCATATTCGTAGCCTTGATGCTTCTCTATAAGAATGTTCGATTCAATGCCCCAGCGGTGTCGAGCACCCAGATTACAGCGATCATGCACGGAGCGTTTATCAAGCGGTTCCTCTGATATCCACACATGTCGCGATGTCTTGGTCACCTTCTCCGTGGAAGCGGGAGCGATCTCTTCCCAACTTTCTTCGCAGATGACCACGTGTACGAGTTGTTTCATTTTTTTCTTTGTTTCAGCACAGGTGTACCGATAGTCGATATAGTTAACCCATTGAAAAAGCTGCCGTCGGTCTCCCCATTCTTGCTTGAGACGGTTCTCAGGTTGCAAATCCTTCAAGGCGTTCACTTCCTCCCAAACGGATGGTAATGAATCATCCTGCAAGACGATCATGAAATCCCAGTGGTTTTTACGGCATATTTCCATGACCGGGCCGTTGGCGTAAAGTCCATCGAGCAAAACCATAATCGACAGGCAACGAAAGCTTTTCTTGAGACGTTCGGCTAGACGTTTGAAGGCTCTTTGTTCGCAGTCCTGCTTGTTCTTGTCGTTATCCCCCTGCGTATAGCTGAGTATCTCGCTGAGCAGTGGAATGACCATGCCATTATGAAACGCCAGATTGGCCTCCAACACATAGACATAGTACTGTTTCTTTTCCTCCGGCTCCTGGGTCTCATCTACGTCCTTCTTGGGTACTCTGACTTTGCGCTCCAGGCATTCTTCGTCCCATCGTTCAGAACGCCTGAATTTCTGAGTTCCATCTATGGCTACGGGATAACAGCCTTTTATCAAATAGTTCTTAAACTTCTTATTTCGGATCAGATGTTCGATCATTTCAAGATGCGCCTTCTCAAGATCCGTGACATCGATTTGCTCCAGTAGACGGGCGAGTGTGTCGTGATGGGGTAAGGCTTCCAGCTCGGGGAAAAGACTGCGCAGGTTTTCCATGAACATCGGGCGCGTCATGTCACGAGTGGCTTCACGCCGCGAGGCCATCTGAAAGGCGAAGCACAAGATCCCATAGATTATTAGTACGCTCAGCTTATGCTTGGTCTTCTTGGGATTCCTTGGATCCTTGATTTTGCTCAGCCGTCTTAATAAAACCGGCAACGCAGCGCGATAGATTTTGATCTGCTGCGTTACCGCGTCCACGCGCATCTCTTTTTCTTCCTCCACGGTCTTGTACGGACATTTACAGTTTGAGATCGTGGCCGATGATGGCTCATCAAACCCTTCCGCTCTCTGTTCGTCACGTAATTCCCGCTGCGCTTTCTTGCGCTCCTTTCTCTGCGCCTTAATGGCTTCTCGACCGGGACGACGACTAGGTTTACTCATAGCACGCCTCCTCTTTGCAAGGGCTCTACACACAACGTTTCCCGAAAATCCTTTGAAAGAGGTTTCACATAGATCAGTTTTGGACTGCTGGTGTAATCCTCTCCTGCATGGCGCAACCCCCTGCCTGTGGTCTGTCCCAGTTCAATCCAGCCAGCGGCCCGGTAACAGGTGCCCGAGTATTGAGCAGGATCAACAAAGGTCTCCATCAGCAAGGGCTCATAGCCCCAGCGTTGTTGCCAGTCTGATCGCACGCGCTTTGCCAGTTGCCCCAGCACATGGCTTGCCAAGTGTTGAACTTCCACCCAAGGGAAAATCAGAAACCGCGTGTTATTGATCACCCATGGCAGATTCTCTTGACGGCGCAACATGCTCCAGCCAATCCATTCATCACGCGCTTTGATTGCTCTGGTGGCGCCTGCTATCAGAAGACAGCCCAACAGCCCTTTTTCGCAGACGATGAAGTAGCGCAGAGTACACCCAAACGGCTTGCGGTAGCCTAAGTAGTGGTGGCGATCAAGATATTCGTTCCACAGCTTCGCTTGATCCCGGTTTACCACAATCTCAAGTCGGATCGGCGTTACATCCGCCAGCTTGCCAACCAGCACCTCTTTCGGCGGTGCGGTTCGCTGAGTGTGCACAGTCCCTCGTACGCATTCGGTGCTGAATTGCTTATGTTTGGCTGGTAGGTGAATCTGGCCATTTCGCTCCAACTCCTCCAGCACCTTCAAGCAGGCCGTTACCTTGCCTGCACCCGAGGCTGTCACCCAGCCCCAATGCTCGCAAATCGTTTCAGCCAGTTCATCACGGCTTAATCCGGCACACAGCCTCACCGTTTCTTGGGCAGATTCAATCTCCTCGGCAGTGATCTGCCGACCACAGCGAACAACGCAGTTTGACGCTTCTTTTTGAATACTCATCGCGGGGTAAGTCTCCTTTACTATTAAACCCAACGATACTATGCCATATCCGATTTTCCGTGTCTAGCATTATCTTGCGAAAAAGTTTTTCGCGTCCTCTCGAAAATCACGACTAATACGAGCTTTCACAACTCATGCGTCAGCAC
>CAZKJH010000207.1:0-2609 GCA_964553035.1 uncultured Lentisphaerales bacterium
TCGCAGGACAGTACTAGCGACTAGCAACTAGCGACTAGCAACTGTAATCGGTCAGGCACAGCCCCCTGTGCCTGACCGATTACGAACTGCTCAAGATCGCTTCAGATTCTGGGATTGTCTTGAATTAAAGCCTCGAGTTGAGTACAATGCGTATTTGCAGTAAATGAGAAAGGGTATGCGGTTGTGCGGAAAGTTCGTAAGACGATATTAGTGACGACGGTGATAGACTCGGCGAAGGCCGTGTTGCCCATTTCTATCATTATTTTTATTGTTGCGTGTTTGCTTCGAGCTCCTCGAGTTACCGTGCTGAACTTCGTTGCCGGCGACGTACTCTTGATTCTGGGGCTGGCGCTTTTTTCAATTGGTTCGGAATCGTCGCTGATTACCATTGCCGAAGCGATCGGTGAAGACATTGTCAGACGGCGTAAGCTTTTCTTCTTCATTGCCGTCGCCTTCTTGGTTGGTTTTTTAGTGACCGTGGCAGAGCCAGCACTTTGGGTTCTTGCAGGACAATTCAAGAGCGTTCTCGCAGAACCGAGGCTCATCCTGGCGGTCTCGCTGGGTGTCGGCCTGTTTTTTGTTGTGGGGCTTGTGCGCGTGCTCACGCAATTCAAGCTGAGCCGATTGTTCATGATCTGCTACCTTGGCTTGTTCGTTATTGCAGGTGCAGTGGCCGTTTATAATCCAGGATTCATTCCAGTCGCGTTTGATTCCGGTGGCGTCACGACGGGGCCCATGGCGGTTCCGTTCATTATTTCCCTTGGATTTGGTATTTCAAAAAGCCGTGGTGATCAGCGATCCGAGGAAGACAGCTTCGGGCTCGTGGGCATCGCCTCGATCGGGCCCATTCTTTCCGTTCTGATCCTAGGGCTGTTTTTTGAATCGAAAGTGCCCATCAGCGAAACCGAGTTGAGCTTTAAAGGCTATTTTATCCAGCATTTGGTGCAGATGGCGATCGCGATTCTACCGTTTATCCTGTTTTTCGGGATCTTTCAGATCATTGCGTTTCGGTTCAATTTTAAGCGTGTTCTCAAGATTCTCATCGCGTTTGTCTATACTTACATCGGACTCGTGCTTTTCCTGACAGGTGCCAATGCGGGATTGGTTAACATCGGAACCTTTATCGGAGAACGTTTTGGTGCGCTATCTCATAATTGGCTCCTTGTTCCGCTCGGAATGCTCTTCGGATTCACTGGGGTGGCGGCCGAGCCATCGGTCATCGCACTAAACCGTCAAGTTGAAGTCGTGAGCGTGGGTGCCATTCCTCGTCGTTTTATGATGATTGCCCTTTCCGTAGGCGTTTCGCTTGCGATCGGACTGGCGTGCATGCGTGTGCTGACGGGTCTCAATATCTGGTGGATTTTGCTGCCGGGCTACGCGCTGGCCATTTTACTCAGCTTCCTTACGCCGAATATCTTCATGGCGATTGCGTTTGACTCCGGTGGGGCCGTGTCGGGCATTATGACCTCGGCGTTTTTGATGCCCTATGCACTCGGAGCGGCCCATGCGACGGGCGGCAATGTTTTGGCCGATGCCTTCGGGCTCGTTGCGTTTGTGGCGATGACACCGCTGATTACCATTCAACTGCTCGGTTGCATCTTTAAGGCCAAGGTTGAACGGCTTAAGGAGCGGGAAAGGACGAAAGAATTAAACCCATCACTAGGAGGAGAGAATGAAACTCTTGATTTCAATCGTGCCGAAAAAGCTTAACGATAAGGCGAGTGCCATCATCGGCAAGCACAAGATTGACTTTCAGGCGACGGTCACCGGTAGCGGCACGGCCTCGTCGGAGATTCTCGAATTTTTGTCGCTGGAATCTACTGATAAAAATGTCATTTTTAGTCTTGTTGAAGATGAAGATGTCCAAGCAATTTTTGATGCCTTGGATGCCAAACTGGATTTTTCACGATCGGGTATTGGCGGCGTGATGACCGTGTCCGTCGGTAGCATGTCAAAAGCGGGATACTCATTTATCCAAGCAGCGACGACAAAAAGTTAAAACTGTGGGTCGTCCGGGAGGTATTCAATTACCGAACTGACGACGAAAGAGAGGAAAAACATGGAAGTTGACAAAGAACTTATCGTTTACATCTGCAATCATGGCTTTGCTTCCGATGCGATGAAGGCCGCGCGCAAGGCGGGGGCACGCGGGGGCACCATTATTCACGGGCGCAGTTCGGTGGCCGGAGAAGCACAAAAGTTTCTGGGCATCGCCATTCATCCAGAGAAAGAAATTCTGCTGATTGTTTGTCTTGCTGACCAGAAATCCACGTTGATGGAGAGTATTTCCTCTCACTATGGAATTGCCAGCGAAGCAAACGGTCTGTGTTTTTCTGTAAAAGTCGATGAGACACTCGGCTTCAAATTTGATGCGCCACCGCTCGAAGAACTCGTGTAATTTTTCTCTCCTCGCAACTGACTCAAGGACGTGCGTGCTGGAACGACGGCAGGCTTAACAACCAACGCATTATGTCGTAACGCCGAGGCGGTAGACTCGGAATAATTCTCTGAATCTACGTTTCTCTTTTCACCACCAGAGTTTTAATAATCATTTGCCAGCAATTCTAATTATGGTCACAACTCATGGATACGGCGCGCTCGGAGATCGC
>CAZKJH010000208.1:0-2594 GCA_964553035.1 uncultured Lentisphaerales bacterium
CTAAAAGTGCCATCGCATTTTCCGCCGAGGTCAGGAAGTCTGAATCTGGAAGATTATTTCAAGATTACATTACGAGGCTGAGAAAGGGCACTTCACACCTCACGTTATGTTGCGTACTTCCAGATGACCTGCTGTAAAACGGAAAAAATGGCACTAAAACAAGAGGATGCAACATAACGCCGCTCGCAACATAAGTCGCATTATGTTGCGCACAACATAACGCGACAAAGTTTTGGGGATTGAGATCCCCCACCCCGTTCAGCTACCGCTCGCAGAAGAATTCGACTTCCTCGCCCAGAGGGCCAATGCAGAATGCAATGCGGATCGGGAATGGCGGAGTCGTCGGGATCTTCTTATCGACCGGTTCCATGGAAATGGCGTATCCAGCATCGCGAACCGCCTTGACACAGGCATCAACATCGCGCGTCGTCAGCGCAAAATGCCGAATGCTTCCCTGCTTTGGATGGTCGGTGCCATTCGAAATAATCTCCACAATGCTATTGCCTGTGTCTAACATGGCACCTAGCATGACTTCGTTTTTCCAAGAACGGATCATCGGCATCCCGAGAACGTCTTGGTAAAAACTAACCGCCTTCAAAAACTCTGCCTCGCCCTCAGCCTTCAGTGCGATATGATGTGTACCTTCAATTAACTTACTCATAATCATCTCCAGATTCTGTTCTATTGACGAGTATTTCGCGATAGACTCTTCGTTTGGTTATTGGACATTCCTTGATGAATATTGGATATTCTAACTCTTTTCGGACGGATGCCGACTACACCAGCCCAGCTTCGGGATCCCAGATCGGCACAGCCTCTCTACGACCAATGACGAGTTTCACGATCTTGCCGCCTTCCTGCAGCTCGAGATTCCACGAATAGTCCGTCAACTTATCAAGAAATTTTCTATCGTGGCTCACGAGAAGAAGCGCACAAGGACATTCTGCAAGCGCCTCCTCCAAGCATTCAATGCTCGGAAGATCCATGTGGTTCGTCGGCTCGTCCATCACGATCAAATGCGGTCCACGCGTCACACCAAGGGCTAAGAGGAGCTTGCGGATCTCGCCTGGGCTTGGCTGCTCACTTTCGAGCAGACGTCCGGGACGCGACCCGAGGCGACTGACACTCGTCATCACGAGTCCGAGTTTGTCTTTTGCAAGTCCACGGACCTCTCCGAGAATCTCCTTCGCCTCGATCGCCGTGATCTCCTGCGGAATGCTGATCAGGCGCTCCGGCGTAACATTGACGGATAAGAGAAGCTTTTGCAACAGTGTGCTTTTTCCAAGGCCGTTAGCCCCAGTCAGTGCGATGCGATCGGTAGGAGAAACATAGAGTTCGGGGAAAACAAGCGTGCGTCCATCTCCTAGAGGAAGTTCTCCTGCCTCGACAGACAAAACCGTATTACGCATCGAACACGTGCTACCCTCAAGCCAGAAGCCCATATCGTAGTCCTTGCGGATCGAAATCCCAGCGCGAGAAGCTTCGACATCTCTCGCCTTCTTCGCCAGTGATGCGCTTTGTGCGACGGCCCACGAGTCCTTGCCAGTCGCCTTTGCCATTTGCCGCTTGGCCTTGCCATCATGATCCTTCTTGGAAGGCTTGATGTGTTTCGCAGATTTGCTCACAGCAGCCGAATGTTCTGCCTGCTCAAGTTTCGATTGTGCAGCCTTCATCAAGCGTTTGGAAGCCTCTTTGGCGGTGGTGTCTTGAACGCGCGCAGCGGCCTGCTCACGGCGATCTTGCTCCATACCCGCCGTCACGCCACCAGGACGCAACACCGCATTGGGAGGATTGATGAACATGCACTTGGTACAGAGTGCGTCCAGAAGTTCGCGATCATGGCTCACCAGAAGCCCAACACCCTTGTAGTGCTTCAGCGCATCAATGAGCATGAGCCGAGCACTAACGTCGATGTGGTTTGTCGGTTCGTCCAGAGCCAGCACCTCGGGGTCATGCCAGAGCACAACCGCGATTTGCGAACGCTTGCGCTCGCCATGACTGAGCGTATCCCAGCGAGCAAACCAATCATCTCGAACACCAAGCCTAACCTTTAGATCGATCGCTGAGCCATCGGTAGCTGCGACGAATTCCTCCCAGCCCTCGGGCAGGTTATCCGTACGCTGCACAGCGTACAAGCCAGTAGAGAGATGATGCACGGTTCCTTTTGAAGGCTCTAGTCCACCCGTAGCCAGTTGCAAAAAAGTTGTTTTACCTGCACCATTCGGTCCGACAATTCCCGTCCAGCCCTGTGTGAAATGCGCATCGATATCCTCGATCAACATCCGGGTCATCCCAGAATAAGTAAAGGATACATGCTCAAATCTTAGAAACCTAGCCATACTCTCTCCATCTCCGCCGCACTTGCGGCACAAACCTAAATTGACACTCCTCGTGGCAGTATCATTACAATGCCCTCTGCTACATGCCGTACGAATGCCTGCTAAGGAACGAATTCTTCCCACTTAAATTACTGAAACGTCTTTAACAAGTTAATAATTGTAGCATTCATTACCCCTTCAATGCAAGCGTCGTAAAATCATTTCAGTGCTGACGCATGATTTTTTTGTGAGTTGATTCGTGGGGCGATTTCTTCC
>CAZKJH010000209.1:0-2543 GCA_964553035.1 uncultured Lentisphaerales bacterium
GGGCGTGTCAACGCCATTTTGAGCTGATTTTAAAAAAATTAACTTAACACCTATGGGGAAAGGGGGCGGTGTGCCTGTTTTCAGCCCCTATGGGATGCTAGTGGAACAAGACTTATTTCGCGAAATTATTTCGCATCGATAACCCGTGAACGGTTACTCTTAGTAGGAACCAAGGAACGGTAAATGGCGACTGTTTTCATTGCGCAAATCTCCCAGTCAAACAACGCTGCGTGCGCAAGTCCGGAAAGCTTCATTTGCTGCATTGTATCGGCAGAACTGAGCACTTCGGCAATCGCGCCAGCCATGGAAAGCGAATCGCCCGCCTTCACGATGCAGGCGGCATCGCCTGCGATTTCCGGTTGCGATCCGCCATCCGTGCAGCAAACTGGGAGGCCGCTCCGCATCGCTTCGACAAGCTGAAGTCCGAACCCTTCGTAACGCGAAGGATGGGTCAGCAAATCTGAAGTCCGGTAGAGATCGGCAAGCTCCTCATCGCTGACAAACCCGGTAAAGCGAACAGCATCGGCAATACCCAATTTCTGTGCCATTTTCTGCGCTTCGGGGTATCGGTCATCGGCAGGTCCGCAGACGATAAGGCGCAGCGGAAATGCAACGCGCTTTTGGGCGAGGGCAAGGGCCTCCACTAACCCAGCTACATTTTTGTACGGATCCATACGGCCAACATAGAGTAACGTGCGCGGCGTAGTTTCGTCCGTCTTAATCGGATCGTGCTCCTGAACATCAAAACGTCCACCTGCACCATCGTAGACAACCTGTATGCGATCCGATAAAGCTTGATCCAGTGCGAGCGAGGCAATCATATCTCGCTTCGATGCTTCGCTACCGGTGATCACGCAGTTTGCACGACTGATACTCGACTTCATGCAAAACCGAAAAATGCGCTTGAAGCGACTGGTACGCGAATTCGGCGCATAATTTTTCACCACGAGTGGGATCACGTCATGAATGTTGACGATGCACTTCGTTCGCCGAATCGGTGAATGCGAAAACGCCCAATAAGGAATCATGTAGTTCGGCGTATGAAAGAGATCGGCACCGATTCGTGATAATACCGCAGGCATTTTGAGCTGACTCTTCAGCGACAGCGGCCCGTATGGGATTACAAGGGAATCGACATTTTTGCATGCGTCGACACCCAGCATCAGCCGATCACGGAGCTCATCTGTACGGAAGAGAAAAACAAATTTAGAATCGGGCATGAGACAAGGAATTCTGCACATCATCTCACGCGCATAGACACCGATGCCAGAAGGCTTCTCGTAGATCCACCTCGAGTCAAAAACAATTTTCATTGTCCGAGTACCTTCTTGTAAACCTTCAGCGTCTGCGCAGCCGTGTGGTGCCAGCTATACCGCGACGCGCAGAGAATACCGCGCTGAACCATTTCACCACGACGCATCGGATTGTTCATGATTCCAATGACCTCATGGGCCCAGGCATCTGCATCAAAGGCATCCATGATGTAAGCGGCATTGCCTAGCACCTCAGGCAGAGAGCCCCCAGACGAAGACAAAACGGGTGTGCCAGATGCCATCGCCTCTAGTGGAGAAAAACCAAACCCTTCGTAATGTGACGGGATAACAAAAAGAGAGGCCGCCGAATAAAGGCACGGAAGACATCCATCTGGAATGAATTTTAGATAGTGGAGCTGATCCTTGTATTTTGTGTTCTCGAAGCGTTTCAAAATCGGCTCGCATTTCCACCCCGGTGCTCCTGCGATGACGAGATCGATCCCCTGCCCCGCCAACTTCTCAAACACATCAACCAAAAACTCTAAATTCTTACGCGGCTCAATTGTCCCCACTGTCATCATATAAGGCCGTTTCAGGCCAAACCGCTTCTTAACCACCTCAACATCTTCCCGCGATGCGATGGAGAATTCGGGCCCAATGCCAAGATAAGTCACCTGCACCTTCCCACGGGACTCCGGCAGGAGCGTCTCGATCTCGCGCTTGCTAAATTCGGAGATCGTGATGATGGCATCGGCACTTTCGACCGTCTTTCGGATTCCAGACCGCAAGTACTTCAAATTGCGTTTCTCAGCAAATTGCGGAAGGCGTTCGAAACTCATGTCGTGAACCGAAACAACGGATTTGCCATACGTCAGCGGCTTGGCAGTGAAATTCGTGAAATGATAGACATCTGCATCGCCAGCGACCCAGTTCAACGGTGGAAACCCAGCATAATGCCACAACTTCTGCATGAGAGCCCCCGGAATCGCTCTAAATGCAACGGTCTCCGCACCGGCGATTTCCAAAGCGCTTGACTTGCGGCGGAAATCGCAATAAAAAAGCGATAACGTATCATCCGCAGATAGCAATCTCGCCACTTCGGAAGCAAGTACCCTCGTATATCGCCCGATGCCGGCGCACTGTGCCACCGCAGGCTGGTAGTCCATGCAAATTCTCATGCGTTGCATTCTACCAAACCACCACTCAGCTAGGCAATCACGAAAAGAGGACCCCGGGTAATCGGTTAGTGACCGGGGGTGTGGCAGGGTTTGTTGCGAGGGTAAGCGGAAG
>CAZKJH010000210.1:0-2510 GCA_964553035.1 uncultured Lentisphaerales bacterium
CACGGCCACAGGGTGTGGCGTATTGTTTGCAACCTCCGACTTTTTCAGCGGAATCCTTGTTTCAGGGTTGACCCCGTTGAGCCCCGTTGAGCGCCATTGAGCGCATCGCTGAGTTAATCGGGAGGCGTTGCAATTGCTGACTTCTATTTTTAGTCAAGGGCTGAACCTGTAGCCCCGCGCTTCTTATGCACGGCGCTAGTCCCCTAAAGCCTCGATGTCGGCTAGGTCTTTTGCGCGGCCGACAGCACGTTTGTTCACAATATAGTCGTCTCGTCCGATGATGGCTACTGGAATGCCGTCAATTTCGCCCTTTTCTTTGTGCAAAACTGCAGTTTCCCATGGCATGCCGGAAAGAGAGGTCAGTATGTCTATTCTGACGGGGGGCATACCAAGTTGGATGACGTTGTCGTCGTTGAGGAAATCCTCGGCAGTCAGATTGGGGAATGAAAAACCAAAATCCCCAAGCGCCTCAATGATGAGCTTCGCATTCTTTTCTGTGCGATGCACAAAGACATCAATGTCGCCCGTATAACGAGGCGCACCATAATAGGCCAGCGCATACGAACCGACCACCATATACTCAATGCTTCTTGAGTTGAACAACTCTAAAAACTCTCTGAAGTCTTGGGGGAGCTTCATAGGATTGACTCCTCAAAAATTCAACGGCCGAGAAACGCTCCTGTGGTGGCTTCGCCATCCAGTAGGCAACGTCATCCGACGGTTTAACCGCACTTGCGATTCTGACTGCGACACTCTCTCGTTTCATGCTCTTATTGTACCATAACCCAAAGTGCCGTTCAATCTGTCATTATCGGAAACAGCAGATAAATCGACCTAAATATGGCATATGGACTTTCTCTCGAAGGCGGCTCAACACAGCTTCTCCCTCCAGCCTATGCCGAAAACGCTGGAAATGCGTGTTGGCGAGACTGTGGCGAGCCGTGACTGTCATTGTCGCCATATTGAGAATCTCTGGATCACAATATCTCACATATTCGAATATGTGAGATGGCGAGAAATGGGGCGTTTGGGGTTTGAATTTGGAACTCAGGCTGCCGCGCGGCTAAGCCGCGAAAAATCGAGTGGGTACCTTTGAGAGCCGAGAGTTGAGAGGAGGGACGTGCAAGAATTTTAACGCAAAGGGCGCAAGGTCTTTCGCTAAGTTCGCTAAGCTATAGATTATTGATCACATATTCTTTGCGGCCTTTGCGAAAACTTGGCGTTCTTTGCGGTTAAGATTTAGAACCGTAAACGTCTCTCTGTGACTTGAAGTTATCGACAAGGAAATCAGGAAAAAGTTGGTGGCTCTCTGACAATGCGCTTGACTGTGATGGGATGGCGGTGAGAAGGAGACGAAGTCTTGTGTTGGGCTACAGTCTTCGACGCTATCCTCTCCACGTCCAAGCCTCCTGTTTTCCTGATTTCCATATTCAATTCGTCCAATCCGAAACTTCACCCCTGCGAAAATGGGCTGGTGAAGACCGAACCCTGCATCGCCGGGTATCGGAAGGAGTTGCACGAGCGTATTTCGCACACCCGGGCGGAATACCGCTCTTGACTCGGCACGAGTGGCCTAGGTGGTTCCCCGTCCTCCCATCTTTTAAGGAGGTAGTACAGCGGGGGCTTCCGCCTTCGTTCCACTATGGCGTGACAAGATGAACCCGCTGAGCGGGGCTGCCGGCTCATCCCCCTGCTGTACTGGAGGGACGGTTGCCACGCCGTCCGAACGAGTGGCGCGGGTTGCACCGCATCCATCGTCGCCAGCTCTGATTTTCCCGCTTGGGTGTTGACATGTCGGTTGTCTTAGCGTACTCTTTACAGCACACAAAGGAGTACTCTTATGAGCATTATATCCGCAGGAGAACTGAAACGTCGTGGCGTATCCGCCCTTTCCCCGGCATTGGCTGAGGACGATGAGGCCATGATCACGGTCCGGGGTAAATGCCAGTATGTCGTGATGAAAGCCGAGCGTTACGCCAAACTGCGCGAAGCCGAACTGGATCACGCCCTGCATGAGTCCAGGACCGACTATGCCG
The DNA here is from genome assembly GCA_964553035.1 of uncultured Lentisphaerales bacterium. Taxonomy (GTDB): domain Bacteria; phylum Verrucomicrobiota; class Kiritimatiellia; order RFP12; family UBA3636; genus JBBQIY01. The sequence goes on from CAZKJH010000210.1 coordinate 2,037, forward strand.
CCGGACGCATTGCAGATGATTCCATCGCCGGGCATCTGAATCGGATTCGCACGCATGTATAGGGTGGTCTTTACCGAAAGCTATACACGACGCGCGATTCGATTCCTCCGCAAGCATCCGGAAATTCAGCGGCAGTACGAAAAGACTTTGCAATTACTGGAGATCAACCCGTTTCATCCGTCATTGCGCCTGCACAAGCTTTCCGGTCACCTGCAAGACGTTCATTCCGTTTCGATCAACCGTTCGTATCGTATTACCCTTGAGTTCCTGATCTCGGACACCACCATCGTACCGATCGACGTGGGTTCGCACGACACCGTTTACTGATCTACCGGAGGGACTCTGCCACGCTGTCCGCTCCGCCGCTGGAGGGCGGCAATCCCTTGCCGCCGAACCGCCATGGATTTGTCCACGCAAGACAGTAGAGTAGAGAGAACGCCACGGGATGAGAGGCCAAGGCCAATGACCGCCGAC
>CAZKJH010000211.1:0-2383 GCA_964553035.1 uncultured Lentisphaerales bacterium
GGAAATGGGCTTGGCACTTTCCGGCAGATTTTCAGCGTGACAAAAAAGGCGACATGGCGGACACTCTCGGTCTCCAAAACAAACAAGAGACGAGGCCTTAGCCGGGCCAGTCGAAGAGAGCCGCCATGTCACATCAACAATTATTGCAGGGTTTCCAAAAAGGTACAATCGAAATCAACGCTCAGGTCAGTGTGCTGACCCGTGACAGGTATAAGACCTATTTCGTAGACGAGGATAGTCTCTTTTCCCATCGCGATGATGATCGGGCTGGTGAAGTTCATGCCTTAGCCATCCTGATGTCACACGGCTATGCACGGCCTGTGGACATCGAACGCTCAGCACTTGGAATACCGCATCGCACCCTGATGAACTGGCAGAGAAAATACGAGGGTGATGGAGGTCGAGCTTTCTACCGCAATCCGGTGCGACGGGGCGGTGTTGTGATAACGCCCGAGGTCGCAGCCCGCTGCGCACAGATGTTCGTTCAAGGGTTGAGTATTGCCGAAGTAGCCCGTCAGGTTGGGATCGGCGAGTCAACGCTTCGAAAGGCGATCAAGAGTGGTCGTGTGCCGCGTCCCGAAGCGAACCAACCTTGCGATGCGGAGCCTGTGGCGGACAAGTCCGCGAGAAGTTGTGCTGACGCACAAGCGGCCTTCGGAATGGGTATGGCCTGTACGCGCCCCGACGAGCGGGTGGCCGCAGCGATGGGGCTCTTCGGGCATGCCGCTACTCGGTTTGAACGTAACCGCGATGTGCTGATGGGCGGTCTGCTTGTGGGTTTGCCCGCGCTCTGCGCCAACGGACTTTTTGCGGGACTCAATCGGTTCATCCACATGCGTGAGGGTTTCTACGGTATCATGCACCTGCTCGCCCTGATGGGATTCATGGCACTGGGGCGCATTCGCCGGGCCGAGGGGCTTCGGGTGGTGGCACCCGGGGAGATTGGAAAGGTGCTGGGTCTTGACCGGGTACCCGAAGTGAAGACCTTTCGCAGAAAGGTTGCGAACATGGCTAAGCTCAGCGACATTCCCGGATGGATGCACGAATGCTCTCGCGACTGGATGGAGGCAGAGCCCGATGAGGCTGGCTACCTCTATGTGGACGGCCACGTAAGAGTTTATACCGGTTCACTGGCGGCACCTCCTCGCCGGTTCGTTTCGCGTCAGCGTCTCTGCTTGCGTGGCACCACCGACTACTGGGTCAACGATGCACGGGGGCGTCCGTTCTTCTTCGTATCAAAAACCGTTACAGACGGTCTTGCAGCGGTACTGCAAAATGACATCGTGCCTGCGTTGTTGCGAGAGGTCCCCAGACAGCCCTCAGAGGCAGAGCTTGCAGCCAATCCCTTGCTCCATCGCTTTGTCATCGTCTTTGACCGCGAGGGGGCTTCACCTGCGCTCTTTAAAAAACTCTGGGAGCAACGGATCGCGGCCATCACCTATCGTAAAGCCGTAAAAGAACTCTGGCCGGAGACGGAGTTCGTCGAAACCGAAGTCGAGTCTCCTGGTGGAAAACTCACGAAAATGTTACTGGCTTCCCGTATGACGACCTTTGATTCAAAAACCATCTCCGTGCCTGTATTGGAAGTCCGCTGTCTCAGCCCCGATGGCCACCAGACGCCTGTGATCAGCACGCTGCTAACCCTCGAGGCAAAGGAAATCGCTGCCCGCATGTTCACCCGATGGTGCCAGGAAAACTATTTCAAATACATGATGCAACACTTTGATCTAGATGGGCTTATACAATACGGAATCGAAGAGATTCCTGGCACTTTTGAGGTACTAAACCCCGCATACAAGGCCCTTGGGAAAGCCGTCGACGCGAAGCGTCGAGCCCGCCGCCGACAACAAGCGCGACTTGGCATCGCTCCAACGGAAAACGATGCTATCACAGTGATGGAAAGAGCTGAAATGCTTGAAAGACTCCAGCACATCGAAGCCGACTACAAAGACCTGCTTAAGCAACGTCGAGAGACACCGAAAAAAATCAAGATTCAAGATCTTCCAGAAGAGCAAAAGCCAACGGCACTCAAGGCTCCTGCCAAGATGCTCGTAGACATCGTCAAAATGATCGCTTACCGCGCGGAGACCGCCCTCGTCGCACAGATCTTGCCACTACTGGGCAAGGAGGCCGACGCGAGAGCGTTGATTCGCCAACTGCTGGTATCCTCTGCCGACATCGAGCCGAATAGCGAGGCAAAGACTCTCACAATCCGTGTCCATCGGATGAGCTGTTCCGCTCACGACACAGCTGTCGCTGGACTCTTTACCAAACTCAACGCTCTAGAATTCGCCCATCCTCAAACCGCCATGCGTATGGTGTACGAGATCGTTTAGCAGACTAAAAGTGCCATCGCATTTTCCGCCGAGGTCAGGAAGTCTGA
>CAZKJH010000212.1:0-1963 GCA_964553035.1 uncultured Lentisphaerales bacterium
CTCTCGAAAATCACGACTAATACGAGCTTTCACAACTCATGCGTCAGCACTGTCGCTACGCGTACGATTAGGAATACCGCTAAATTACTTAGGTTAGTGCTATTCGAAACAGGCGTCTGAAATGCCCTGCAGAGGCGCGAGCTGGGATTCTGGGGATAAAAAGAGGAACGTAGATTAAGAGAATTATTCCGAGTCTACCGACTCGCCCCCCCCTCTCTCAGCCACGGTAGTGGCGCAGAATACTCTTAATCCACGTTAAGATCCATCCGGGGAAAAATCAGGGGACAGGAAAAATCTATTAGAGGGGCGCTATCCCTTGCGCCCGCATTCGGCGGCAAAGGATTGCCGCCCTCCAAACTCCACCACTGTCCCTCCGTCCGAAAAGCGACCTACGCCACCCTACCCTTCGGGACACTCACTTTATCTTCACCACGGAGCCATCGGGCCGTGTAGAGTTCCACTTCGTCGCAACAATCACATCGCCTAGAGGTGTCCTTGGATGGCGTTCGAGTTCCGAGGAACTCTCGGACGAACGAGGCGGGCCCAATTGCCAAGCCATGGCTGAAGTAGCGAACCTTGCAACGTAGCATTTCGAAGAGCGAGAGCTTCGCGCCTTCGGCAATCTCAGCCGCCACCTTTTCCAGCACAAATTCAGGGTGTTCTCGAGATGCTTTATGCTTTTCCTGAGTGATCTTTTCTTTGGATTCAAATTCCTCTTTCGACGGCTGCTCAATGAAGCCCTCGATTGCCGATTCGTAAACCTGCAAGGCGGTTTCGAATGGAACTTCGCGTCTGATGTAGGCCGCGGCTACCATGGAGCATATTCCGTTACGGGATAGCACGTTACCACGAATAGCCGTGCCGTAGCCGGACCAACGGTACGCGCCGGGATTCTCAACGATCTCAGCCCGGACGGGATTCAAATCAATGTACGAGCCAACCGTCATCAGCGTCTTGTAGTCGGGTGAAAGCAGAATGCTCTTGAAGCGAGAGCCCCAGATCGTTCCGACATGGGCATGGCGGAAATTGTACGACATAGAATACGTCTCTTTCAGCGTCTTGCAGAACTGCGAAAGGTCGAACATACGCCGACGCAGCGCGGTCTTCGCATCAATCACCTTGAACGAAAGCCCTCGCCGATCCCATGCCTCCCACTCGCTCAGTATGCGATCCGTTTTCACATCGCCATAAAGTACACGCATCTTCTCCACCAACTCCACATCATCCACTTCGTGCGCTCTCGGAACTTTAACAAGAAGATGGAAGTGGTTGTCCATCAACGCGAAAGTCATGATTTCGACTCCGGAGAACACCGCCGCGTTGAACATCAGCCGCATCAGCACATCCTTCTCCTCATCATCCACCAAGAACTGCTGCCCCGCGATCCGACTGATCACGTGGTAATACCCCACTCCCTGTGCAAGCATTCTTCGCATTCTCATAAAACCTCTCCCTTCATTTGCACCACCCTACCACATCCAAATGCCCCACCGCAAGCTTTTTTTAAGGGACAGACCCCAGTTTTTTCCCGCTTCCGAAATCCAGCTATCCCCATCTTGCAGGAGACACTGGCAAGCTGGAGTACGTCCAGATTGTAATCTGGAAGATTATTTCAAGATTACATTACGAGGCTGAGAAATAGCCTTCACACCCCACATTATGTTGCGTACTTCCGGATGACCTGTTGTAAAACTGGAAGAAAAGGGCACTAAAACAAGAGGATGCAACATAACGCCGCTCGCAACATAAGTCGCTAACTTTGTCGATGGAGTGTGAGAGTTGCGAGAGGCTAGTACACTGTACAGGCAGAAATGACGGTAATTTTCGGGTAGAGTACATGATTAACAATATTGAAACCAAGAACTTAATCTTGTAATCTTGTCTTACCAATACACGCTGTACAGAGTACTAGTAGTCCGTGCCGGAAGTCCTGCTAGCTTTTCCGGCAGTTCATGTTCATGAC
>CAZKJH010000213.1:0-1787 GCA_964553035.1 uncultured Lentisphaerales bacterium
GGGCTCTCCGAGCACGCCGCTTCAGAGAAGATTTGCCATAATTAGAATTGCTGGGTCGGCGACAATTCTTATCGGTGTATGGACTGCGGCCGATGTAAAGCCGGGCACAGGACAAGATGACGAAAAACTCTTTCAGGGAATCTCAATCAACTCCGATGGCAGCGGATCGTAGCGGCAATGCGGCACGCTGGGAATCCCGTAGCCGCCGCAATTGTAGAGACGCGGTTCGCCTCGGACACGGAAGCGCAGAACCACAGGCAGTGTTGTGTCGAGCGACTCCGGCAACCCTTCAACGACCACCAGTAGACCCTCCTGACGGAAAGACAGAACGCGTCCATCGTCGAGTCGAGAGACTTCCACAATCTCGCAATCCACACCGTAAAATCTCAACGGATTGCCGGGCCAATGGCGTACATGCCAATAAAACGCTTCCTCTGAAGCCGAAAACCGACCGTGCGGCGAGAAGTCGGCCAGGGCCCCCTCGCGGTGGTGGAGACTAAAGACGAACCGCTTGTTCGTAAAGATTGCTTCCCGGTTGCGGTGAAGCCAGTCGCCGACCGTGCAGACACAGCGCTCCCAAGGCTCCGGCAACGAACCGTCGCCCCGGGGTGCCAGGTTGAGCATCAGGTTGCCCTGTCCCACCGCGCAACGTCGCAACGCTTCTGCCACTTGAGCCGGGCTTTTCCAATCGTGATCGCCGCGATGATACCCACCGCTGTCGTTGAGGTTCAAGTAGGCCTCCCAGAGCCGACCCTCGGGGCTGGCCGAGACATGCCCCTCGGGGGTATCGAAGTCTCCGGGAATTCCGCAGCGCCCGTTGAGCAGTATCCCAGGTTGCAGCTCGCGTGCCATCGCGTTGAGCCGCTCTGCCCCCCAGCCTGCAGCATCAAAGGGCCACCATCCATCGTACCAGAGCACATCGATTTTTCCGTATTGAGTCAAAATCTCACGGAACTGCCCATGCACGTACTCCAAAAAGGACGCATGGCATTCCTGCGGACGTTCAAGAGCATCCACGGCATTGGGTTTACACATCCAATCGTTGAGACTGTGGTACAGGCCAATCCGCAGACCGTGTCGCCGACAAGCTGCCACGAACTCTGCCGTCAAATCGCGCTGACAGGCGGTGCGCATCGAAGTAAAATCAGTCAGAGCCGAATCGTAAAGACAGAAGCCGTCGTGGTGTTTGCAGGTGAAAATTGCATACGTCATCCCCCATTCGTTTTTAGCACGCCACAACAGCCGATCCAGATCGAGTTTCTCCGCACTGAAGCGCGTAGCCAGCCCCTGATATTCCGCAAGAGGCAGGTGCTCCCGATTCAGGACCCACTCGCCGCGTTCTAGCAGGGAATAGAGGCCGTACTGAATGAATAACCCATAACGAGCCTCACGAAACCAAGAGGCAGAAGATACAGTAGCGCACATGGGAACTCCTTGATGTTGATCCGAAGTTTGAATCGTTGGAATCAGTCACAACGGGTAATGAGTAACTGAGGAATCCACCCGCTGTAGACGAATTCTTAAGAGAAACGGCTTCGTACAAGTTAGCTTATCCTCTCAAAAACCGCAAGCACCAAAAACTGGGGCTACCCACGCTTTTTAGATCGACTAAGTGCGCCGGGAGGCGCACTTGCTCTGCCAAACAGAAGGGGCTGTTTCAAGTGCTATTTATAGTGCTGTAATCGGTCAGGCACAGGGGGCTGTGCCTGACCGATTACAGTTGCTAGTCGCTAGTTGCTAGTGTGCTGAATTGTTAATAACTTTCCCTTGATTCTCATGCGAGATTT
>CAZKJH010000214.1:0-1752 GCA_964553035.1 uncultured Lentisphaerales bacterium
GCCTAGGGCCTGAGTCGGAATGAAGCTTGCAGCGTTGCTGCACATGAAGTGTGCTTGGCGGCACGATGTTGGGGAGAGAGCTAAGAGCTAAGGGCTGAGAGCTTAGTTCAGGCTGGGGACACCCCAGACCCCGTTCGGGAGAAAAACAAGGGTCTAAAAACGCTGTGTTCTTGATCGGGTTTGGTGTGATTTCCTGATGGGGTCACGAAGGTTACAGTCTTGCTAGTGCGGCTTTGAATAGGAGGGCGAGTCCTGCTGTTTCCGAAGGCGGTAGGTAGTCCGAAAGTTCATTGCTGATTTGCTCGTTAGAAAGCGTGCTGACGTATGTCTGGATAAAGTCGTAGAATTCGCTGCATGTCCGACCGAGAAAGTAGTCCCTTTTCTTTACTAACGACGAGTAGGCGGGTTTTAAGAGTCTAGATTTTAGTGTGGCTTCGTCGGGTTTTGCCTTCATCTGAAGAAGGAACCAGATATCATAGATGTCGCGAATCAGACGTCGCTCGTTCCATGCGGCCATCTTGTTCGCCAGCGCGACGTTTGTGTTAACGACATGAATGATCCGAGGGGGTAGATTGAATTGAGAGGAAAAGAGGCGAGTGGACAAAGTCGTGGTTTCGACATCCATTGCGACTTTGGATTCGATCTGTATGCTTATCTTTTCCACGGTCAGTACCACGCGCAGGCACTTAGAGTTGAGCGAATAGTCAAGTTCAGCCCCGTCAATGGAGCGCAGGCAGGTGAGGATCTCGTCAACGATGTCTTTCTTGGATTTATATGGCACGAATACATAGTCGAGATCGTTTGTGAGACGTGGTGATCCCAGCACGCGCAAAACCATGCCTCCACGCAGCACCGCTTTCTTGTTAAACTTTTGTGCAAACAAATCCAGTACCTGAGCGAGTAATTGTTGTTCCTTCTCGATCATGGGCATCTCCAGTGGCGGTTGAAGAATGACACAAATCGTGTGTCGTATGCTTTTAGGTAACGTTCAATCACATCGAAGTCCAGCCCCGTCAGGTTGATGTCGGTGTCAGGATCGAAGGAAAAACGTCGACCGCGGTAGGTGAAATAGCAGACATCAAGAAATGCCTTTTCCGGCGTTGCAATCCGTTCCCCTGCGACGACGGAAAATCCGAAGTAGAGATGGGGACTGATGCTGAGGTGTTCGATTGTTCCAAGCTGGCAGCGATACGTGCGTGGGCGCCCCACCTTAACCGCCTGAACTCGGCGGGCAGGGATGGATCCTATGAGGGTTTTACTGGCGAGCACGGTGCCAGTAGAAATATAGGCATTCGGTTCTATTCGGCAGCTGATGGCTGTGAGCGTTGCTTCCGGTGTAGCATAGATGCCGCGTTTCACCTTGATCAGTGTTCCGTTACCCACCATTTCGGCTATGGTTCGATAGAGTGTTGGTTCTGCGTTTTCATCCAGTGCAGCCTTCAGGTCGGGAAGGGTGAAGACACAGTTCAGTTCTTTGCTCCACCGCACGACTGCCTTGTATTTTTCCATGTCCATGCACAAATACTCTCATGGAATGATAGTATTTGTCAACAGCGATCTTTTAGCAAATTTTTTGGGATTCAGACTGTAGGTCAATTGCCAAAATCGGTGGCCTTGTAGCGGCTACTTCATGCCGAATACGTTAGGTGCGAGGGGGGGGGGCCCTTTAAAATGTGTTTTTGGTGAAATTGGATTTGAGGCCGTCGGCTTTGTTTGTCAGTCTTGGGATGCATTTGAAGATGCGACGACTCT
>CAZKJH010000215.1:0-1733 GCA_964553035.1 uncultured Lentisphaerales bacterium
ACATCAGACGGGTCTTGCCGTTCGGGAACGGGATGTGTATAATCATGTCAGTTTCAATGGACGATTATAATGCATCGTTTCGATTGCCTTTATCCCTTCCCGTCGACCTTCGTTTTACAATTTCAGTACCGCCATTGGTGTGGCAAAAAACTTTACATGGTTCCTTCAATTTTAAAACCGTTCAAGTATGCTCTATTGGTCATTCTGATTGCCGCTGCGGCGGCAGGGTTATTTCGTTTTTTCTTTCCACTTGTGGCGGAACGGACGGAGTTGGCACGAGAACGAAAAAATCTTTCTCATGAGAATGATCGAATCAGCAAAGAAATTGCTGAAAAGCGGCGACAGCAGACTGACTTCATCAATGACCCAGAATACATCGAACTTGTCGGCCGACGCGAAGGGCTCGTGCGTAAAAATGAGGTCGTTTTTGACTTTTCCCCTAAAAAGAGCAGTCGGTAGGTGTTCAGGGAAGTGCCCGTTAATAGTATCTTTGGAAATGTGGAATGATTACACGATCAAATACAGTGGGATATGAGTTGCTCGATAGCGGGTATGGGCGAAAGCTGGAGCGTTTCGGCGATGTGGTGCTGTCGCGACCGTGTGCGCAGGCGATTTAGAAAGCAAGTCTATCGCAAAACGAGTGGAGCCGAGCGGATGCCGTGTTTGATCGCGAAGAAGGTAACCATTGGGAAGGACGCTCCAGACTTCCAGATCACTGGATCATCGACGATGGTGGAATCAAGTTCCACTTGTCGGTAACGGACTTTGGTCATCTAGGCATCTTTCCTGAACAGCGCGCTCAGTGGCAGTGGATTCGCGAAACCGTGTCCGCAGAAATGAAGCGTCGCGTCGGAACATGCTCTATTCTAAATCTCTTTGCCTACTCGGGCGGCTCGACGTTGGCAGCCGCAATCGCCGGAGGTAGCGTCTGTCATCTGGATGCCTCGCGCGGAATGGTTCAGTGGGCGAGTGAGAACGCCACGTTAAATGGCATCGAAAATGTCCGATGGATTGTCGATGATGCCCATAAATTTTTGAGTCGCGAAACTCGGCGGGGGAACAAGTATGATGGGATCATTCTGGATCCACCCACATTCGGACGCGGCGAAGGTGGCGAGATGTACAAGATTGAGCGCGACTTGCCCGAGACGCTTAAGATGTGCCGTGATTTGATGAGTGATAATCCGCTCTTCATGCTTCTCAGCGCTCATACGCCAGGATGCTCGCCTCAGGTTGTTGGCAATCTGCTCCATCAGGCGATGTCCGGCATTCCCGGAGCTGTTGATACGGGAGAGATGCTGCTGACCGGCGATGCCGGTGTCCTCCCGTTGCCAAGTGGAACGTATGCCCGTTGGCATCGTTAGCCGAAAACGGGTTTGCAAAGCGTGGCGATTTCCCACGTTTTTCTCAGGGTGCCTATGAAAAAACTCCGCAGAATGATCATCGATATTGTTGCCATTTATCTTCTCGTTTGCATTGCCCTCTTTACGGGATGTGTTTCTAGCAAACTGATGTTCCATCCACCGAAATCGGGTTACTCGTGGCAGAGTCAAGACGTAATACGTTTAGAAGGTGATTTTGCTAAAGCTCTGGCGGCGGTATGGCTCCCTAATCCAGAAGCAACCAAAGCACTTCTCTATTTGCATGGGAACGCGGAAGATATCGCCAATGGCATGCACATTTTTCGAGGATTGCATGATGCAGGTTTTTCTGTCCTCGCTGTCGACTACCCT
>CAZKJH010000216.1:0-1726 GCA_964553035.1 uncultured Lentisphaerales bacterium
CTAGTAGTCCGTGCCGGAAGTCCTGCTAGCTTTTCCGGCAGTTCATGTTCATGACGCTACGGTTTTTCGCTCCTGTGCCGTTCGTAGCTGAACGCAACGTCTGAAGGCGGCTAAGATCTTCCTGGCCTTTCTTTGTCGTCTGGGGTGTTCGTCGTGTTCTACGAGGTGGGCAATGACTGCGTCTTTCTGCGTGGCAGTGTCGAGAAATTGTTCCCAAGTTGCCGCCGGGACTTGGTGAGAATAATTGTTGAGTAAGTTTGTCATGAGTCCGAGCATCTTGACAAGTGTCCACATATCAAATATTTCGGCAGAGGTTGCGAGCATTTTCGTGAATCGTTTGACAGCTTTTTCGTGCAAGCCTTTTCCATCGTAGTCCCATTTGAAGGGTTTTGCAAGCAAGCCGTTCCATTGCTGTTCTACGAATGCTTCGAATGCTCTCTTGAGCGCATCGGCACTGCCGAATGATTCACCGAGAACCTTGCGCCCCATGATACCGAACCAGATTTCAACCATATTGAGCCAGGATCCGTGGAATGGTGTGTAATGAATAATGATGCGTTTGTTTTGCGACTTCAGCCATGCAACACGCTTCTCGGGCGAGTCGAGTTGTTTCTTCGGTGGGCAAGGTACATTGCTGAGTTCAGCCACGAGTTCACAGAAGGGATAGCCTCGATGACAGGAAAGATTGTCCATGACATAATGCAAATGTCCGGTGGCTGGAGCATGGGCTACTTGCCCTCTAAACACACCAAGGAAAGTGGACGTTTCATGGTTTGAGTGACACTCGGCGTAGACCTTGCCGTCGGCGTGGTTTAAGAACGCGAAGACATCCATAGTTCCATTTCGGATGTACTCGAATTCCTCGAGACGAATCTTCATTTCATTCGTTTGCAGATCGGGTGCAAGCCGTTTGAGAATTTGGATACCGGGGCACTCATCAAAGAAGTAGAGATTGGCTGGAGGATCCCGGTATAGCACAAGCAGGTGTTCCATTTTCGGGAAGAAATCAGGATCGGTTATTTGAAGGAAATAGACTGAGAGGTGAGGTTTGAGTTTCTGGCTCTTTAATAGCCGATGAATTGTAGATTTGCTTGGACTCTTTCCAATTTGTTCGGGGTGTGCTCTCAAATGAGCGGCTGCCCATGCTAGTGTCCACCTTCCGCACCCGGGCAATGGACGAATCTGGCAATAGAAGGCTATCAGTTTCAACGCGAACTCTTCGGAATAAACAACCGGGCACCCGGAGCGTGGGAGGTCGCTGAGGTCGTCTGTCTGGATGCCACGGCGAATCCACCGTCGAACCGTGTATCCAGAACAACCTATAAAAAGGCCTATGGCCTTATCGTTCACACCCGCCTCCGCTAGTGCCAGCATTCCTTTGCGGGAGTCATTTTTTTTACGCATCGCTAAGGTCAATGATTCCCGAGAAACCACCGTAGCGTATTCATCTCTATTCTCGCAGGACTGCGGCTGCGTTGTGAGTTTATACGCCCCTCTAAACCTCGGCAGCTCAATGTTAGCCGCAAGGAGAAGCGTTACGAAGTTTTTTTTAGCGCGTTTACCAATTCCGGAAGCGATTCCTTGATCGTGCCCAAGCCGAGCTTTCCGATATGCCACCTTACGGTTCGAGGCGACAAGGGTGTCGCGCTATTCTCGGAAATCGCCTTGGCTAGCTCATCGCTCGACGTGCTGAGTCCCGTTACGACTCTGGCTGCAAACTGTTGAA
>CAZKJH010000217.1:0-1653 GCA_964553035.1 uncultured Lentisphaerales bacterium
GGGTGCAAAGTCATTTTGTTGTGGAAAACTCAATTTTCCTGTTGCTTTTCGTTGTAGTCCCTAGTAAGCTAGGGACTATGAAAAAACAAACACCTCTGACCTCACTCCGAAACAGAGCGGAGATTGTCTCTGAGATGAACGGCATCAAAAGCGTCGTCTCGGGAAAGATTACCGAGAAGCGCAGGACGCTGAAGAACGGCGAGACTGTCGCCTACCACCAGCTTCAACAGTGGGTGGAGGGCAGGAACGTCACGACGCACATTCCTAAGGAGCGTTTAACAGCATTTACGGAGGCGGTTACCGGACATGCAAAGCTAAACGACCTCGTTGAGGAGCTCTCGAGGGTGGACACTAAAGCCATCGTTGAAGGTGCGGATCTCAAAAAAAAACGGCTGAAATAATTGGCTACTACTCAGAGAGAATTGCGGCCACCGCCAACGCCGCCGCCGAGTCGGTTTCGCGAGAGGGAATCGGTGGGACTTTCGAGCTGGAGAACGCGCTTCATGATGATGCAGCGGCTTTGTGCCGAAGTCTCATGGAGTTCATCCTCTCGATTAAAGGCGCTGAAATTCCCGATAACAAGGCGTCTAAGGGAGAGTACTATGCTGGCAAAAGGCCTAAAACGATCAAGACACTCTTCGGCGACATACGCTGCGAGGGGCGAGACTACTATTACGATTCGAAGAAGAAAACAGGGCGTTATCCTTTTGACAATGCCCTAGGGCTGATCAACGGGAGCACCCCGGCACTCGTGGCTCGAGCGCTGAAGTGCGCCATAAAAGACCCTTATTCGGAAGCTGCTTCAGACTTCGAGAGTAGTATGGTTCGCCACATGAGTGCGGACATCCTGATGACCTATCCCCGTGCGCTAGTGGACTTGGCCAAACGGTTCATGGGCGAGGCACTCTCACCCGACAAACAGACTCCCGAGTGCGCCTGCGTCCTAGCCGACGGAACGGGACTGCCGCTACGTCGGAGCGACCTCCGAGGGGTCAAGGGCAAGGGAGTCGATGGGAAGGCCAAGACACGGGAGGCGAAAGTCGGTGCAATCTTTACGACGCATCCCAACCCCGATGCACCTGATGAGCGGATGCGAGATTCTGATTCGACCACGTATATGGCCACAATAGACCGAAAGGACTCGTTTGCAAACCAGCTACGAAGGGAGTTCGATCGGCGCTTCATTGCGCCACCGAAACTCACGCTGTTCATCGGTGATGGTGCGCCTTGGCTTTGGAGCATCCGCCGGACTCATTTCCCATTTGCCTTGGAAATACTGGACTTCTTCCATGCGACCGAACATCTCGAGCCGATACTCGACCTTGCCGGATACAAGGGGAAGGAGAAAAAGCGTTTGTTCAAGAAGTGGCGAAAATGGCTGAAACTCGGCAAGGTCGAAGAACTCATCCGCGTGGCGGACGAACTCGTAGGAAAGACCAAAAAAGGGAAGAAGGCCATCGGATATTTCAAGAAGAACAAAAGCCGGATGAAATACAATGAGTATTTGGCCAACGGGTGGTTCATCGGATCTGGCGTGGTCGAAAGTGCTTGCAAGACAGTGCTGGGAAAGCGCTTCAAGCAATCCGGCATGATTTGGTCAAAGAAAGGACTCAAGGCACTGCTCCAGTTCCGAATCGCCTACATGTCAGGTCG